>JAITML010000076.1 GCA_031277395.1 Methylobacillus sp.
TAGTCAAGGATAGCTGTTGCATTCCGAAAATTCAGGCTGAACCCGGACCCGGAAACTATTTTTCCGGGAAAGTAAGTGGCAGGAGCAAATTTCCAGCCTTTTTGATTTTTAATGACCCAGGCGCGTAGCTGATCATATTGGGGAGAATTGCGCTCCAATGTACAAGTCACTCCCCCATCAGCGGAATATATATAGAGGGTGAGGTTGGACATATCCAAGCGTTCCACCGGAAAATCACTATCGCACCCCGCAAGGCAAAGGGCAGCGAACATCAATGGGGCGAATTTAATCATATGCCATACCTAATTATGCTTTTCAGAGGAATCAATTTCTTTGGCACAGGATTCCTTTGTGTTACTCAACAGGATTGAACATCGGGTTCAGGTTTTTGCCAGTAGGCAAACGCTTCATGCCCAGCGCGAGCGTTGCCGCAATCGGCATGGCGACATGCGTGAGTATCGTGGACATCGCGCTCAAGCTGCTTTCTGCGCATCAAGTTCGGCCACCCATTCGCGCGGCGCCATCGGGAAGCCCAGGCGTGCGCGGCTGTCCAGATAGCTTTGCGCGACGCTGCGCGCGAGATTGCGGATGCGGCCAATGTAGGCGGCGCGCTCGGTCACGGAAATCGCGCCGCGCGCGTCGAGCAGATTGAAGGTGTGCGCGGCTTTCAACACCTGCTCGTAAGCAGGCAGCGCAAGCTGTTGCTCCATGAGATGCTTGGCCTGCTTTTCATGCGCAGTGAACGCGCCGAGTAGAAATTCCACGTCGCTGTGTTCGAAGTTGTAGGCGCTCTGCTCAACCTCGTTCTGGTGAAACACATCGCCGTATTTGAGGCCGGGTGCATAAACAAGATCGAACACGTTTTCCACGCCTTGCAGATACATCGCGAGACGTTCCAGTCCATAGGTGATCTCGCCCGTGATCGGACGGCAATTGATGCCGCCGACCTGCTGGAAATAAGTGAACTGCGTCACCTCCATGCCGTTCAACCACACCTCCCAGCCTAAACCCCAAGCGCCCAGCGTGGGGTTTTCCCAGTCATCCTCAACGAAGCGCACATCATTTTTCTTGAGATCGAAACCAAGCGCGACCAGCGAGCCAAGATAGAGATCAAGGATATTCTCCGGCGCAGGCTTGAGCACCACTTGATACTGGTAGTAGTGCTGCATGCGGTTCGGGTTCTCGCCGTAGCGCCCGTCCTTGGGGCGGCGCGAAGGTTGCACATAAGCCGCCTTCCACGGCTCGGGGCCGAGCGCGCGCAAAAATGTCGCAGTGTGCGAAGTACCCGCACCCACTTCCATGTCGTAAGGCTGCAACAGCGCGCAGCCTTGCTGGTCCCAATACTGTTGCAGGGTGAGGATGATCTGTTGGAAGGTCAGCATTAATAGGATCGCTGTCGTTTGCGAAAAGGCTTTGATTCTACTTGGTTTTGAATGTCCGTAAAAGCGCAATGCCTTTGGAGACTCCCCATCCATATAGCGTGTGTGCAGAGACCAAGGCTTTCCGTTGGCATTGGGGAGAGCGTAATGGGGGAGCCGAGGTTGAGGCGAGGGATTTGTTTTCTTCCCTTCTGCCGCGCTGAGCAGCGCAGTCAAGACGGGGGATGTCGGCTCGCAACTGTTTGAGCCTTGGCAACGCGGCAGACCGCACGAACCCGGGATGCGACTGCCGCGAGAGGTTCGTGCAGAAGCTCCGTGGGCACGCAAAAGAAAGTATCTCGCCTATCGGGGCGAGACCCGACTAAAGCAAGGTTGTTTGCTGTGATGCTCGCTTATTCTTCGGCAGGCTCGGGACGCGAATACCCCCTCTCCCCCACCCCTCTCCCACAAGGGGCGAGGGGCTTCCTCACACGATGGTATCGACCCTCGCTACGCTCTCCCTCAAGGGCGAGGGGCTACGGGCAAGACTCTACTCGTTCTTTTCCCGCCTCCACAAAATCCCGAACGCCAGAAAAATCAATCCCACTATTGGCCAATTGCCCCAGCGCGCATAAGGCGTGGCGCCGGTGTAGCCTTGCGCTTGTCCGGTCAGTGCGGTGGTGGTGAAGTGAGGAGCTTGGGCAAGAACTTCGCCATTCGGCGCGATAATCGCCGTGGCGCCGGTGTTGGTCGCGCGCAGCATCATGCGCGCCGTTTCCAGCGCGCGTGTTTGTGAAATCTGCAAATGCTGATGCGCGGCGAGTGAGTGACCGTACCATGCGTCATTGCTTGCGTTGACGAGCAGCGTCGCTTCCGGCAACTGTCGGATGATTTCCTCGCCGAACACATCCTCGTAGCAAATGTTCAGCGCGACTTGCTGCCCCGCAATCGTCATCGGTTTTTGATCGGTAGCCCCGGAGGAGAGATCAGACAACGGGATATGCAGCAGATCGCGGTAAATCCAGCCGAGCGCGGATTTGAGCGGAATAAATTCGCCGAACGGCACGAGATGCGATTTACTGTATTTCTGTTCGGGCGCGATACCAAGGCTGAACATGCTGTTGAAATATTCGTCGCCGATTTTTTCCGGCGCGCCCACGAGTGTGTCGCCGCCAAAAGTTTTTGCGGGCGTGGCCAGCAATTCGCGATAATTCTGCGGAACCTCATGCCACAACAGCGGCAGCGCGGTTTCCGGCAGCACCACGAGTTGCGCGGGATGTTGCCGCGCGAGGTTGAGATAAGTCCGCAGCGCGTGATCGATATTTTCCGGCTGCCACTTCATGTCCTGCGAAATATTGCCCTGCAACAAACTCACGCTGATGGGCGCGCCAACCGGCTCGCTCCATGCTGCAAATTTCATCGCGCCGCCACCGACCCAGATCACCAGCATCGCAAACAGCAACCATCCACGCTGCGCTCTGCGCGCCCCGGACACGAACAACATCGCGATCAGCGCCGCCATTGCCGCCGCCGCAAGCGAAACGCCAAACACACCCGCAACCGGCGCCCAGCCCGCCAATCCGCTGTACGGCACCTGCGAATAACCCAGCGTCATCCACGGAAAGCCCGTGAATATCCAGCTGAGTACCCATTCAAACAACACCCACGCGAACGGAAGCGCCCACATGCGATACCGCGAAAAGCACGCGCCCACCCACCCCGTCGCGGCCGGAAACAATGCGAGAAACGCGCAAAATGCGCCTGTGGCGAACGCCGCGAGTATGGCCGGCATTCCCCCGAAATCGTGCAGGCTGACGTAAATCCACGAAACCCCTGCGCCGAATAATCCCAATCCGTAAAACCAGCCGAGCAAAAACCCGCGTCGCGGCGTATCCGCTTTGCATAACAGCAAAAACAAACCCGCCAAAGTCAAAATCGGAACGGGATAAAGATAAAAAGGCGCATAGCCGAATACCGCCAATGCGCCCAAAAGCAAGGCGGCGCAGCGTTGGCGAAACGGGGTGACGAGCAGGTTGGGCATGACTTGTGTTTTGAGAAGACTCTCTACGCCTCTCCGCCCTGTCGGGCTGGTCAGGCGACTTGTACCGGAATCCCGCGCCGTTTGTCCTTGATGCGATTCATTGCATCGACGTAGACCAGTTCCGGCTGGAATTTTTCGAGTTCGATTTCGTTATAGACCGCGTAGGTGGCGATGATGAGGATGTCGCCGGGCGCGGCTTTGCGGGCGGCGGCGCCGTTAACGGAGATGATGCCGGAATTGCGTTGCGCGCGGATGGCGTAGGTTGTGAAACGCTCGCCGTTGTTGACGTTGTAAAGCTCAATCTGTTGATATTCGCGAATATCAGCCGCCTCCAGCAGCGCTTCGTCGATCGCGCAGGAACCCTCATAGTCCAGCTCCGAATGCGTGACGCGCACTCGGTGCAGCTTGGATTTGAGCATGGTTCTTTGCATGGGTCTTTCCGGTCAATTGGGGACACGCATTATAGCGCAAACTCGATATTGTCGATGAGGCGGGTTTTGCCGAGACGGGCTGCGCCCAGCGCGATCAATTCACGTTCATGCGACTCTGGCGGCAACAGCGTGTTCGCGCTGCGGATGGCGATGTAGTCGACGATCCAGCCAAGCTGCGTGAGGTATTGCTCGGTCTGCGTTTCGATTGCGGCGAAATCATGTTGCCCGCTTTGCGCGGCTTGCACGACTTGCAGCAGGGCGCGATGCAGACGCGGCGCTTCGAGGCGCTCCGCCGGATTGAGATAGGCATTGCGCGAGCTCATCGCGAGCCCGTCGCTTTCACGCACGGTTTCGCCGCCGATGATCGTGATGGGCAGATTCAGTTGCTGCGCCATCGCGCGCAAAATGAACAATTGCTGAAAATCCTTTTTGCCGAAAACGGCGACGGTGGGGCGCACCAGATTAAACAGTTTCAACACCACGGTCGCCACGCCACGAAAATGGCCGGGGCGCATCGCGCCGCAGAGTTGATCGGCGATGGGCGGCGGCTCAACCATGATCTGCTGCGGCGCCGGATACATCTCTTCGACGGTCGGCATGAATACGACATCGGCTCCGGCCGTTTCCAGCTTCGCACAATCCTGTTCCGGCGTGCGCGGATAACTCGCCAAATCCTCATTCACACCAAATTGCAGCGGGTTCACGAATATGCTCACGACCACGCAAGACGCATGTTCACGCGCAATTTTCACGAGTTGCAAATGACCATCGTGCAGATTGCCCATGGTCGGCACAAAGGCAATGCCGGTTTCACGCGCGAGGCGGTTGCGCAATTCGGTGATGGAGCGGAGGATTTCCATGATTTAAAAATTATTGATTTAAAAACTATGCTCTGCCGTTGGGAACGTGCCGTTTTTCACCGCGCGAACGTAATTGGAAACGGCCATCTGTATGCTGTCCGCACCCGCCATGAAATTGCGCACGAAGCGCGGCGACTTGCCCGGATAAATTCCCAGCATGTCGTGCAGCACGAGCACCTGCCCGTTGCAGCTCGGGCCTGCGCCTATGCCTATGGTCATCATGCTGGTTTCGTGACTGATGCGCGCGGCAAGCGCGGCGGGAACCATTTCCAGCACCAGCATTGCAGCGCCCGCCCATTCCAGCGCGATGGCGTCATCGAGGATTTTGCGCGCGCTTTCCGCATCACGACCCTGCACTTTGTAGCCGCCCAGTTCATGCACCGATTGCGGCGTGAAACCGAGGTGGGCGCATACGGGAATGCCGTTTCCCACAAGCAGGCGCACAGCATCGGTCTTGTTGCCTTCAAGTTTCACCATATGCGCGCCGACTTCCACCAATGCGCGCGCGCTGTTGAGCGCGAGTGCAGGCGTGGCATCGCTGCCATAGGGAAGATCGGCGACGATGTAGCACTGCTTCGCGCCTGCGGAGACAAGTCGCGTGTGATACACCATATCGGTCAGCGTCACGCCCAGCGTGTCTTTCGCGCCTTGCAACGCCATGCCGAGTGAATCACCGACCAGCAGCACATCCATTCCGGCGTTTTCGCACAGCGTTGCGAAGCTCGCGTCGTAGCATGTCAGCACGGCGATTTTTTCGCCGCGTGTTTTCATCGCAAGCAAATCGGCGAGCTTCATGCGTCCAGCCTCGGATTGAAATATTCGCGGCGGCCGCGCATCGCGAGTATGCGTTCCAGCAAAAGATCGAGCGCGTCCTCGCTGTCGATGACATTGAGATTGTCGTTGTTGACGATGAGCAGTGGCGCGGTGTCGTAGTGGTGGAAAAAATCGCTGTAACTTTCCGCGAGGCGCGCGAGATAATCGCGGCTGATTTCATGCTCGTAGGGAACATTGCGTTGCTCGATGCGTTTCACCAATGTATCCACGGGCGTTTGCAGATAGATCACAAGGTCGGGTGTGGTGGTTTGCAATTGCAGATGCTCATAAATCTGGCGATAAAGCGCATATTCCTCGTCGCCGAGATTGAGCCGCGCGAACAGCGGGTCTTTTTCGAGAAAAAAATCCGCGACAGTGGCCTGATTGAACAAGTCGCGCTGACTCAGTTCACGCACCTGCTCCGCGCGCTGGAACAGAAAAAACAATTGCGTCGGCAAGGCATAGCGTTGCTGGTCCTGATAAAAACGCGGCAAAAATGGATTCGCGCCCGCGTTTTCAAGCAGCAGATCAAGCGGAAAACGATCCGCGAGCAGGTGCGCGAGCGTGGTTTTGCCGCTGCCTATGGGGCCTTCGATGACAATGTAAGGATAGCGCTCGATGAGGCTCATGCAGCCATCCTGCGCACATTTTGGTCGGGCAATTTTTTGAGCAACGCATGCACCGCACCATGACCGGGAATTTCAAGATCGGGCGCGATCTCCGCGAGCGGAAACAACACAAAACCGCGCTCGTGCATGCGCGGATGCGGCAGCGTGAGTTGCGGGGAATTTATTTCGAGATCGTCGTACATCAGCAAATCCAGATCGAGTACGCGCGGCGCATTGGGAAAGCTGCGCTCGCGTCCATGCGCGTTTTCCAGCGCGAACAGCGCAGCAAGCAGTGCGGACGCTTGCAGTTCCGTGCGGACTTCAGCGACCGCGTTCACAAAATCCGGCTGATCGGCGTAACCCACGGGCGCGGTGCGATACAGCGCCGATTGCGCTACAAGTTGCGTTTGCGGCAGATTGTTCAACTCCGCAAACGCACGCAACACCTGCTGTTCGGGATCTTGCAGATTGCTGCCGATGGCAATGTAGGCGCGATGGCTCATGTTTGCTGCGCCGCCGTTTCGTCGACGGGAGATGCGGAAGCCGGACGGCGCGAACGGCGACGGCGGCGTTTTTTGGTACCGCCGCTATCGAGTACCAGCATTGCGGCGCGTTGTTCGGTATCGGCGGCGGCGAACGCATCCCACCATTCCACAAGCTCCATCGGCAACTCGCCCGACTGGCAGCGCAACAGCAGAAAATCATATCCGGCGCGGAAACGCGGATTTTCCAGCAGACGATAAGGCCGCTGTCCCGAACGTTGCTCAAAGCGCGGCTGGATGGCCCAGATTTCCTTCATCATCACGCTGAAACGCTTGGTGATTGCGAGTTTTTCGGCCTGAATGTCGGAGATCTCATGCATCGCCTGTGCAAGCGCGGGCAACGGACGTTCGCCGTTCGCCTGCAATTTTTGCCACAGCGCCAATACCTCGTGCCACAGCAGCGCGGCGAATAAAAACGCGGGCGAAACCGGTTTGTCAGCCAGCACGCGCTCATCCGTGCTGCGCAATGCTAATGTCACAAACCGCTCGCCCAGCGGCTGCTCCAGCACCACATCCAGCATCGGCAGCAGCCCGTAATGCAGACCGTGCTCGCGCAAGGCATGCGCGCTTTCCATCGCGTGGCCGGAAAGAAAAAGCTTGAGCATTTCATCAAACAAACGCGCGGGCGGAACATCGTGCAGCAACTCGGCCAATTCGGGAATCGGCGCTTCGGTCGCGGGGTCGAGCTTCAGCCCAAGCTTGGCGGAAAGCCGCACCGCGCGCAACATGCGCACCGGGTCTTCGCGGTAGCGTGTTTGCGGCGAACCTATGATGCGCAACACGCCCGCCTTGAGATCGGGCAAGCCGTTAGTGAAATCGAGTACCTCCTCGGTGCCGGGATCGTAATACAGCGCGTTCGCGCTGAAATCGCGGCGCACCGCGTCCTCCTCGTGCGTGCCAAACACGTTGTCGCGCAAAATGCGTCCGCTGTCGGCCACTGTCGCATCGTCGTCGGCATCGAGATGGCTGCCGCGAAACGTGGAGACCTCTATGGTTTCCTGCCCGTGCATCACATGCACAATCCGAAAACGACGCCCGATGATGCGCGAACGACGAAACAGCCGCCGCACCTCTTCCGGCGTGGCATCGGTTGCCACGTCAAAATCCTTGGGGACGCGCTTCAAAATCAAATCCCGTACCGCGCCGCCGACCACAAATGCCGCAAACCCGGCCTTTTGCAGCCCCTCGACAGTTCTCAGCGCCGCCGGGCTGATGGCATTGCGCGCGATACCGTGGACGCGGCGCGGATAACGATGCGCCTCATGCGGTGAAGCTGAAGCCTGCCCGCCTTTCGGTTTGTCTTTAAAGACACGTTGCAGCAGTTTTTTTATCATGGAACCATGCGTGTGGGACTAACGGCGGAATTATAACGCATGGCGGGAGAGCCCAAGTAAAACACCGCCCGCCCCGGATCTGTCGCGGGGTGAGCGGTGTTTCGCCTGGAGCAAACAAAAACGCCGCCCTCCCTCGGGGAAGGCGGCGCTTGATTTGAGCCGTGATTTACAGCGGTTTGCGTTGCCCGACAAAGAAACCGAGGGCGCCGTGCGGAGTGCTGAAGATGATGTGATCGCCATCAGCGAAATAGAGCGCGTCACCGGCCTTGGCAACAAACTTCTTGCCGGTTTTGACTTCGGTCAGGTGAAATTCGCCTTCAACGACGAGCTTCATTTCTTCATAATCATAGGTGTAGTCCAGAGGATTGCCTGCATCCAGACGGAAAAAGCCCGCGCACAGCGGCTGATTTTTGTTGGCCGCGCTGGCAAGTTCGGATACAAAAACGTCGCCCAGAAATGCGCCCACACCGGGGATATTCAGGTTTGGCGGATCCTCGTGACGTGCTTGATGTTTGACTTTCATTTCCTTCTCCTAAAAGTTGAGTTGAGTAACGCAAAATCGCGACTTCCATTAAATCGCCGTGGGCAGGCGCAGACAATTACACCTAAGGCGTACTCAATAAGAAGGACTTTTGCCCGGATGCGGGTGGTCAATTTTGTATAACACAAGTAATATATTGTTACTTTTATTCACACAGATGGAGATACGAAAATGAGCGACAAAATTTATATGCGCGTGGGTGAAGCCCTGGTTGCAGGCGGCCCGCCCGGAACGGCTGCAGAACCGGAAGTAGCCATCGGCGACATGAGCGGCCCCATGGGCACGGCATTTGCCACGCTGCTCGGCGATCAGGTCAAAGGACATACGCGCGTGCTGGCGATCATGAATACCGATGTGATGGTACGCCCGGCGACCATCATGGTCAGCAAAGTGACCGTGAACGACAGCCGCTATACCAATATCCTCATGGGTACGGTGCAGGCCGCGATTGCCAACGGCGTGCTCGACGCGGTGCGTAACGGCGACATTCCCAAGGAAAAAGCCAATGACCTCGGCATCATCGTATCGGTCTGGCTCAACCCCATCGTCGTGGATCAGAAGGATCTGGATCACAAGATACTGTTCAACATCCACCGCGAAGCCACCGCCAAAGCCATCGCCAAAGCCATGCGCAACGAGCCGAGCATTGATTGGCTGCTTGAGAATCAGGAAAAGACGGTGCACAAGTACTATCAGATGGGGTTGGATGGCAAGCTTTAATGCTGACCCGCCCACCTACTTTCCATCTACGGCGGGGCAATGCCCCGCTGCTCATCTCCATCCCGCACGGCGGAACGCTGGTGCCGGAATGGTTGCGTGCGCGCTTGTCGCCGGAAGCGGCCAGCCTGCCCGACACGGATTGGTGTCTCGATCAGCTCTATGATTTTGCGCATGAACTGGATGCCACTCTTATCGCGGCGACCTACACGCGCTATGTGGTTGATCTCAATCGCCCGCCCGACAACGCCAGCCTCTACCCCGGCCAGCACACCACCGGGCTGTGTCCCACCGAAACCTTCGACGGCCATCCGCTCTATGCCGACGGCAACGCGCCGCGCCCGGAAGATATGGCTGACCTCATGGCCGAATACTGGCATCCCTATCACCGCGCGCTGGGTGACGAACTGGAGCGCCTCAAATCCGCACATGGTCGCGTCGCACTGTGGGACGCGCACTCCATCCGCTCCCGGCTCCCCCGCCTGTTCGACGGAGAATTGCCCTGCTTCAACATCGGTACCGCCAACCACGCCACCTGCCCCCCGGAAATTACCGACTCCATCGTCAAACGCGCGGAGCAAAGCGGCTATTCCTGGATACTCAACGGTCGTTTTAAAGGCGGCTACATCACACGCCACTACGGCAACCCCGCCGCAGGCATTTTCGCCATCCAGATGGAAATCGCCCAACGCGCCTACATGCGCGAATCTTCAAATCCGGCACAATACGATGGCGAAATAGCTGCACATTTGCGCGAACATTTGCGCGTTATGCTGGAAGATTTGATCATTCAGGTTGGGGCATTCGGTGCGCGCGGCGCGAAAACACCCTGACCCTGACTGACTAACTTCATTAATCACACTCCAACTGCCGTTTATCATTTTTAGAGCGCCATCTATCGTCTAATGGATGCAAGTCTGCCTAGGCTGCGACATCATTAACGGGATGAGCTATATATCCACCATAGTCTGGCAACGTCCATTTTCGACAACCCGCGGCTTTACCATGATCGAGCTGATGGTCGCGCTCGTAATACTGGTTGTTCTTGCGGCGATTGCCATCCCGGCATTTGGCAACTTTGTCAAAAATACGCGGATTTATACTGTCTCCAGTGAAATCCAGACGACGTTGAGTTACACGCGCTCCGAGGCGATCACGCGGCGGGTTCCAGTGAGCGTGTGCCCCAGCATAGATGAAACCAGTTGCAGCAGTAAATGGGAAAATCTAGGCGGTCATACGGGCGCAAATGTGGGATTGCTGGTATTCATCGACAGCGGCACTGCCGGAACACGAGATGGCGCGGATCAAGTTCTGAAATATATACAGATTACCGACCCGAATCTGGAAATTACTGCCTCAAACGATTTTTCAAGCAGCGATCCCGTCAAGGCTTATGTGCAGTACAAGTCCTCCGGTCAGTCCGACCTTGCCTTCACAAGCACTCTGCTGATTTGCGATGATCGTAAAGAGAGCTACCGGAGCGGTGACTACGGACGCTTGATCACAGCCTACATGACTGGCCGTACCGAGATTCTCGCCGACCAGCATTGCAGCTAATTACCATGAGGACATCCATGAAACCTGCGATTCAGTTTTCCGCCAACCGCCGCCGAGTGCATGGTCTGACACTCATTGAAGTGCTGGTCACCATCGCCATTGTGGCGTTCGGTTTGCTGGGTCTGGCCGGGCTGCTCGCCAAAAGTACCGTTATGGCTGGAACTTTATACATGCGAAGCACCGTCACCGAACGAATTTACTCCTTTGCTGATCGCATGCGTTTGAATATGAAAGGCGTAAACGCCGGGGACTACAATAATCTGACGGCTCCTCCTGACCCGGCTCCTGACTGCCGAGGCCTCCCCTCCCCTTGTAATATCGCGCTAATGGACTACATCCAGTGGTCGCAGGAGCTGAAACAATCATTGCCCGGCGGCAAAGGCACCATCATCAAAACGGCTTCGACCAGCCCCGATGTATACACCATCACCGTCACCTGGATCAACCCGAGACTACCAGAGGGGCAGCAAGATCAACAGTACAAGCTCGACACAAAACCATGAAAAAAAATATCCACAAAAAAAACAGACGACAATTCGGCGTGACACTCATCGAATTGATGGTCTCGGTCGCTATCAGCCTGTTTTTGATCGCCGTAATCGGCGGTGCCTATATCACCGCCAGGAACGTCTTCGCCTCCACTGCCGCCGCGAGCGGCATGGACGAAAATGTTCGCGTCGCCTTCAGCATGATAGGTACTAGCATACGTCAAGCCAGCTTCAATGGTTGCGCCGGCGTGACCGGCACGGTTAAAGGTGACACGCGCGGCGCGAACTATTACGGCAGCAATTGGTATCAGGACTTTACCAAACCGGTGCAAAGCAACAGTGCACCCGGCCTCAACAATCTTCCCACAGGGAAGATTGGAGACATGTTGACACTTATCGGCGTTGATCCCACGCGCGAAGCCAGCGTGGTTAGCGACGAGGACGGCATCATCCAAACCGGCACTCATGATTTCAATGAGGGAGACGTTCTGCTGGCAATGACAACAGATTGCAGCCTGAACAGTTATTTCGTCATGACGAACGACGGCTCCAACACTACCATCCCTCATAAATCTTCCGGCACCAACGACTCGCATAATTGCAACGCTGATCTAGGCATTAATTGTGCCGAAGGAGGGTCATCAACACCCTACGGTCATTTAGCGCGCGGCGCGCTGATTTTACCCGTGGTAGCCAATGCTTATTTCATCGCCGACTCGGCATCAGCTAATAAGGGTAAGTCACTGTGGCGGCGTACTTACGGCGTGAAAGGAAACAGCGGGAAGGCAGTATGGTCAGGCGATGGGCAAGATGAGGAATTGATCAACGGTGTGGAAAATATGGCGCTCGAATTTGGGATTGACTCCGATGGTGATCGTTCGATTGACGGTTATGCAACGCTTGGTGATGTGACCGACTGGAATAAGGTTTTGGCCGTACGTATTCACCTGCTGATTGCCACTTTGCCTGATGCAGGAACGCGCTCCATTAGATCGACTAATTACAGACCCATTGACCCCGATCACCCGATATTCACGCCGCCCACCGATAACCGTATTTATCGCGAATACACTTCTATTTTTGCGCTACGCAACCGAATCTTGTGAAATTGCACATAAACATGAACACGCTTATTGTTTCACAACGCTATCGTCACACCGGCTTTTCGCTGCTCACTGCGATGGTTTTTTTGATCATGCTTACCCTGCTGGCAGTGGTGGCGATCCGGAGCACCATCACTCAGGAACGTATGATAAGCAATACGCAGGACTGGAATCTCGCCTTCCAATCTGCCGAGGCCGCGCTGCGTGATGCCCAGGCGGAGATTATCGCGGGAACGCGCACTGGTGTTGATGACGTCAATTTTACTAACGACTGCAAAGGCAGCAGCGGCGTCCTTCCCACCTCTGCCGGGCTGTGCCGACCCAGCGAGAGCGGCACCCCTGTTTGGAAAGATGCTGCGCCTGCCAATGACCCCTGGTGGGGGGCGAGCGGAGCATCAGCCGTGAGTACACAATACGGAGCTGTCACCGGTACCCAGCCCATGGTTGGCGTAATACGCCAGCCGCGCTACATGATCGAATACTTGGGGGACATGGGCAACAGCAGTCTGGTGATGTCCCAAGGGTATACAGCCCCCTTACCCACCCATCAAGGTTATCGCATCACTGCGGTCGGATTCGGGAAAATTCTCAACGATAATGACGCGCCTGCATCACGGGTCATGCTGCAAAGCGTGTTTGAGCGCTGATCCATGCCGACCAATCTTGACTGCATGCTGAAATTATTAAGGAGGCTCAAAATACGCTCGAAGCCCAAATTACTGCTCAAGCGTTTCCTCTGCACTGCGCTGATTTTCGCACTAGCCTTTCAAGGCATGACCTCGTTGATTGCGCAAGCGGTCACCCTGACCCAGCGGAATCTCACACAAGCGCCATTGTCCACAGCCATTAACACCAATGTGTTAATGGTGATGAATGTTCCCAACAGTATGGATCAGACGCCCAGTGGCGATCCCTCGTGGTCGGGCAACTCCGACAATAAAGCACATATTGCACGCTCACCCGTGAAAAATATGATCACCAATTATGGCAGTCAGGGTTTGCTGGCATTCACGTTTGCAGACGCTACAACCGGCAAGCTGGCGAATACCCCTCAATGGGATGCAGCCAGCAAGATTCCTGCCTATCCGAGCCGCAAGCTGGCGACCTACGAGCCGAATAAAAAGACAGGAGTGGCCTGGGCCTGGAGCAATATTCAGGGAACAGATGGATTGGGTGAGGCGTTGCAGAAGGATACCAATGCTGCGGAAGCGCAAAAACTGCTCAACTACCTCGCCGGTGATGCCAGCAACGAAGGCACGACCAGCGGAACATACCGGCCCCGGGCAAAAAAACTGGCCGATATTGTCAACTCAGCGCCGGTTTATGTGGGCCAGCCGAAATCGGGATACAAAAACGCAATAGAGCCTACATGCAATCTTGCAACCGCGCCGACAGCCTGTTACAGCAATTTCGTCAGCACAAATAGCAGCCGCACAGGCATGGTGTATGTGGGCGCCAATGATGGCTTCCTGCACGCCTTTGATGCCAGCTCGGGTATCGAGCAGTGGGCCTATATGCCATCGGCATTGTTCCCGGCGATCAAGCAACTGACCGCCCAGAACTACACCCACCATTTCTATGTCGATGGCAACCCGGTTCCGGCGGATGCGTTTATCAAAACGCCCAACGACAGCACCACAAAATGGCGTACTGTTCTGGTCGGCGGCTTGAATGCAGGCGGAAAAGGCATCTACGCACTGGACGTAAATTCACCGACCGGCGCTGCTGAGTCGCACGTAATGTGGGAATTCGGCAACCATCAAACCGGTAACAGTGCTGAAAACACGCTCACTCAGAATTACGATCAGGACATGGGCTACAGTTTCAGCCAGCCTTCCGTCGTCAAAACCGCGAACGGCAAATGGGTGGCCATTTTCGGCAATGGCTACAACAATACCGACAACAGCGATGGGCACGCCAGCACCTCGGGGAATGCGGTGTTGTATGTCGTCGATCTCGAAACCGGGGTATTGATGGCCAAGCTGGATACCGGGGTTGGCTACGCTGCGGATCCCGCAGGCAAACCGAATGGCCTTTCTACTCCTGCCGTGGTGGATATGAACAGGGATAATATTGCTGACTATGTCTATGCAGGCGACTTGCAGGGCAATATGTGGCGATTTGATCTGACTGATACAAACGCGAGCAATTGGAAGGTTGCTTATGGTTGCGGAGCTGCCAATGATGAATCCGCGCCCGCTGGTTGCGGTAACACTACAGCCAATCCGGCGGCTCAGCCGACAAACACACCCAAACCACTGTTTACCGCCAAGACCGAGAGCGGAGGCATGCAGTCCATTACGACGATGCCGCAGGTGGGCCGTCACCCGAGTGGAAATGGATATCTCGTCTTTTTCGGCACCGGCAAGTATTTTGAAACGGGCGACAACATATTGAATACCACCAGAAACAGTTTCTACGGTGTTTGGGACAAGGGAATCGCCATAGCCAATGGACGCAACGATCTGCAAAAGCAGGAGGTGACCGATGTCCACACCGCCGGAACTCCCCCGGATACTTTCCGTTATATTTCTTCCAACACGGTAACCAGTACCTCCTATGGCTGGTATCTGGATCTGCCTGAAGATTATGAGCGGCTTGTCACCAATCCGGTGCTGGATGATACACGTATCATGTTCTCAACCTGGGTTCCCGCAGGTGACTGCGAAAACGGCGGCACGGGCTGGTTCATGGCGTTGAATATGGCAACCGGATCTTACGGCGGAGCCTTCATCAAAGACACCACCGCAGGCGGCATGCAGATAATGCAAGGCATGCCTTCCTCGCCTACCATCCTGCGTGGTGGGTACAAGGATACAGCCGTCATAGGAGCCGGCGGCCAAATTGTCGCCGTCGATTTGACTAAGGGCGGAGGCAATCGCCGGATTTCGTGGCGCGATTTGATGATGTAAAACTGATCACCAAACAGGAGAAATCATGCAAAAAATATTTCGATTATTGATATCGGGCGCAGCTTTGGGTATTGCAGTTACCGCTTATGCTGTAGACCCGCCTCCACCGATGAAATTGGAGATTGTGAAACCGACAGCCGCTCCGGAATCGACAACTACAGAAACCTCGGGACAGCCGGATTCATCAACGACAACAGGGCAGGATGCATCGAAAAAAACCGGCAACACGAGTTATCAGGACGGAAAATCCAAAAAACCCGATAGCGGGAAGCAGACGCCCAATGCGAAATAAAGCGCGTGGCTTCACGTTGATGGAAGTGATGACCGTAGTTGTGATCGTCGGCATCCTCGCTGCCATCGCGCTGCCCACATATTCAAACTACACCCGCCGCGCGCATCGCACTGATGCGATGCGAATGTTGATGGAAGCGTCCTCGGCAATGGAACGATATTTTAGCCAAAATCAGACGTATGCTGTAAGTACGATTGCAAGCGTATATCCTGCTGCCGCATCACCGGAGTGGAAGTACTACATCCTAAGTTGGGGCTCTGCAGCACCTACGGCCACAAGCTACACGCTTAAAGCCACCCCCATAGACTCTCAAGTCGGCGATGAGTGCGGAAGCTTCACTCTGAATCATCTGTCAGTTCGTGACGTAACTGGTGGCACCCTCAGTCGTCAGGATTGCTGGAAAATGAACTAAACCAGCGGCAGTTTTTGGAATTACCCTGTTCGTTATCCGAAAATTCCACCGCCAGGAGCAATGAGGCTTTGTATTGGTATTATTCATCTGACACAACACGGAAAAGTTTATCCATACCGATCTACCGGCTTATAAAACCGCAGAATTTAGAGCAACAGTAATATTCAGGCGACGTCGGCGAGGATCTGACTTCTAGGGAGATCGTTGGTCCAGAAGCTGTCCCACGCAACTGCGCGGGTATCTTTCTTTGCACTATTTGCATGCGGAGGAAAGCGGAAGAAAACACCTAGCTAAACAATCATGTATTGGTAAATAGTACTCGGCCTGCTCATAAATCAAACCATTGCATCATGGTATTGAAAATATGGTCGTAGCTCTCCACACTTATGAGGACGGTTATGAGTCAGGAATTGGAACGCCTACACATGACCATAACCAGAGAATTAGAGCATGATTTGCGCTCGTGAATGCCTTACTACTTGGCAAGTTATTAAAGCAATCTCTATTGGGCACGCTGGATCAGAGCACTTGCCTGACCTCAGAAAAGGTGCTGATGAAGGCGGAACCTTTACGCATTTGTACAGCTTGGTGACATATTGGCTGAAGCTTTGTCTCTCATCAAGACCGAGCAGTCTTGCACACTCGTTTCCCAGCTTTCAGGTATAATTAATTTACTAACTATTTTTATTTTTTAGTAAATTTTAAAAGGGGTCATCTCGTGATCAGTAATGCTCTTGTACAGCTCGCATTGGATTTGCTCGCCTGCAGCCAAAAGGAACTCGCGCTTCAGCTCGGGGTTTCGCCCACACAGATCAGCAAATGGAAAAAGGGGGAACACATGTCTGAAGAAATGGCAGACAAGCTGCGCCTGCTCACCGAAATTGGAGACTTGAACCCGGAATTTGTCGTTGTGACCGGCTCTGTCGCAGCTGCCACAAAGTGGAGCAAGCTCATCAAACTACTTGCTGATTATGCACATGATGCAGCCGAGACAGGATACGACACAGCTCCGCTGACAGAATACAAGGAAGAGCTACCTTGGCAGACCTTCTATACGTTACTGCAGATGGGGGTTCAACTCCCGCAAGCATTTCCGGCAGAGTTAGATATCGACTATGACGCAGGGGAACACGCCGAAGCCTTGTGGCATCTGGTTGATGACAACCCATATGCCTCTCTGATCTACTCAATCTACAAGTCCTTGACTGATGTATGGGGATTCTATGCTGCTTATGTGTACCCCCTAGTCTTTGACGATGAACTGGATGTATACGGAGAAGTGGGTGGTGACATCGACTCTTATCTAATGGATCTGGCTGCGGCAAAGCTCCAAGAAGCTCCCGCGATTGCACTGAACTTCGCACAATTCCGATGGGAAACGATGAAAAATTATGAAAAGTGGTTGGGGGTCGTCAAAGAAAAGGCCTTCCGTGCAGGCGTTCCTCTCGGTGCAGAACTCCTCAACATGGTCTATGACTCCACTGATGAGCTAGGTCAAGAGGCTGAGGCAGAGAGCTTGGGCTTCAACAAAAGGCGATTGCACCCTGACATCTACATGAATGAACTTCTGACAGGGATGCGGGTGATTCACCAAGTATTGCCGACGATCCTCAAGAAGCTCGGAATCGAGGAAGAGTTCCAGCTCGATACGTCCGAGCTACGCTTGGGTGACTAAAGTCCTGTTAGGGCGCGTTCATGCTTGGTAATACGCAAGAAACTTCTGAGTTGATTAAGCTTGCGCGCCGTGCGCGGGTTTTTGACATTATCGGGGCGTGATTGCCCGGTGAGCTATTTGTAGGGCTTTGCGTTCCAACGAGGAACCAGCACACCCATATCGTTCCGGTGTTTCGGAGCTCCGACAACATACTTGGAGGGCTTCATCTCCAGAATTTCAAAGAGAATTTCTTCTGGATAAATGGTGGCTGGCATAATAAGCATTCTGTTGTGTTTGTGAACCAAGTACAACAAACATCATAATTTGCCCGACTATGCGGCAATCGCCTCCGCTTTGATTGGTTTTATACCCGTCAGCTTTTCGGCTTTCTGTTCAACCTCCCAAAGATCAACGGCTTGTTGCATACGTAACCAGCTTTCCGGCGTAGTATTGAGCAGCCGTGCAACACGCACCGCCATTTCCGGCGACATACCGCGTTTTTCATGCAGCAGTTCGGAAACAGACAGCCGGGACACGCCAAGCCGTTTTGCAAATTCTGTTTGTGTCATTTCAAGCGCAGGCAGAACATCCTCACGCAAAGTTTCGCCAGGGTGTGTTGGTCTACGCTCGGGATTTCGTAGCGTCCTCATCAGTGGTAATCCTCCAAATTAACGTCCGTTGCATCTTCCCCGTCAAACTGGAAAGTAATTCGCCAATTTCCTGTAACCGTCACGGAATAAGTCCCTTGGCGTGTACCTGATAACTTGTGAAATTTATATCCCGGAATATTCATGTCTTCCGGTTTTACAGCGGCATCTAACCGGTCAAGCATCCGCTCGACTCTTGCCTCACTCTTGGCGATTATTCCGCGATGATCTCCGTGTTTGAAGAACCTCTCAAGCCCTTTATGTCCGAATGTACGTATCATTTGATAGTGTAATTATCTTCTTTTCATTGTAATGTATATGATATCATAGTCAAGCGGGTTTTACGAGCGGGATTATTTCAGCCCCAATCTACAACTTGTCCAGATAGTCCACCGATAGCTGCATCTATCGGTGATACGGGCTTTCGATACTTCTTGAAACTGGTAATGGTGGACCGGAGGAGGATCGAACTCCCGACCTTCGCATTGCGAACGCGACGCTCTCCCAGCTGAGCTACCGGCCCAAAAACACAAGAAAATAGAGCCTGAATTATACTTGCAAACCTTCATGTATAAAACCGACAGGGCGCGGGAATAATGAAAAATCTTTTGGGCAAGCTGGTCTGGGTCATCGTGGCTGTGGCAGGCGCGGCGGCGGTTGGAGGCATTGCGATTAATCGCGGGGAGAGCATCAATGCGCTGTGGTTCATCACGGCGGCGGTGTGCGTATATGCGATTGCCTACCGCTTTTATGCGGCCTGGATCGCGGCCAAAGTGCTGGTCATTGACGAGACGCGGGCGACGCCGGCTGAGCGATTTGATAACGGGCGCGACTTTGTTCCCACCAACAAATGGATAGTGTTCGGCCATCATTTCGCAGCGATTGCGGGGCCGGGGCCACTGGTGGGGCCGACCCTGGCGGCGCAGTTTGGTTATCTGCCGGGTACCTTGTGGATATTGATCGGCGGCGTGCTGGGCGGATGCGTGCAGGATATGGTCACGCTGTTTTTCTCGATGCGACGTGACGGACGCAGCCTTGGCCAAATGGCGCGTGATGAGTTAGGGCCAATAGGCGGCGTGGCGGCGATGGTCGGAACGCTTGCAATCATGATTATCCTCATCGCGGTGCTGGGGCTGGTGGTCGTCAACGCGATGAAACACAGCCCGTGGGCGACTTCCACCGTGGCGGCAACAATACCCATCGCGATGATCGTCGGATTTTATATGCGCAGCATCCGTCCCGGCCGCGTGCTGGAAGGCTCGGCGCTGGGCGTGATATTGCTGTTGCTGGCGGTGGCAGGCGGTGGTTGGGTGGATCACCATCCCGCGTTGCGCGCAATTTTCGATCACGAAGGTTTGGCGCTTGCATGGTGCGTGATTATTTACGGTTTCGCTGCGGCAATTCTGCCGGTGTGGTTGCTGCTCGCGCCGCGTGATTATCTTTCCACATTCATGAAACTGGGTACCGTGATACTGCTTGCGATTGCGATTGCCGTAATGCAACCGCAAGTGAAAATGCCTGCGCTCACGCAGTTTATCGACGGTACCGGGCCCATCTTCGGCGGCAGTTTGTTTCCCTTTGTGTTCATCACGATTGCATGCGGCGCGATTTCCGGTTTTCACGCGCTCATCGCTTCCGGCACCACGCCCAAGCTGCTCGCCAGTGAACGTCACATTCGCATGGTCGGTTACGGCGGCATGGCGCTGGAATCCTTTGTCGCCATCATGGCGCTGGTCGCGGCGACGGTGCTTGATCCCGGCGTGTATTTCGCGATCAACAGTCCGGCGGGCATCGTCGGCGCAGAAGCGGCGCAAGCCGTAGCGACAATTTCCGCATGGGGATTTCCGGTGACAGTGGAACAAATGGAAACGCTCGCGCGACAAATGGGTGAGGCCACATTGTTCGCGCGCACGGGTGGCGCGCCGTCGCTCGCAGTCGGCATGGCCAGTATTTTCGGCAGCGCGTTCGGCAACGGTTTGCTCGCGCTGTGGTATCACTTTGCGATCATGTTCGAGGCGGTGTTCATCCTCACCACACTGGATGCCGGCACGCGCGTCGGACGCTTTATGTTGCAGGACATGCTGGGCAACATATTCCCCAAACTCGGGCGCACTTCCTGGACACCATCGGTAATTTTGACCAGCGCGATCATCGTTGGTCTGTGGGGCTATTTTCTCTACATTGGCGTGATTGATCCCAACGGCGGCGTGAATCTTTTGTGGCCGCTGTTCGGCATTTCCAACCAGTTGCTCGCGGCGATCGCACTGTGCGTCGCAACCGGCATTCTCATCAAATCCGGAAAACTCAAACACATCTGGATCACCGGCCTGCCGCTGGTATGGCTGATCGTTGTAACCACCACGGCATCGTGGCAAAAGATTTTCAGTGATGATGTGCGCGTCGGCTTTCTCGCCGCCGCGCAGGACAAGGCGGCAAAACTCGCGGCAGGCACGCTGTCGCCGGGTGATGTCGAAGTCGCGAAGCAACTGATCTTCAATCTGCATCTCGATGCCGCGCTCACGGCTTTTTTCGTGCTCACGTTATGGATTATCGTATTCGACATGCTGCGCGTAAGCGCGCGTCATCTCGCAGGCAAGCCAGTGTTGCCGCTGACGGAATCGCCGTATATTCCGAGCAAATTGGCGGGAATCTGAGCGCGCCCGATTCGGGAACATACATTACAATAGTATCGTCAGTAAAAAGGGAGGCATCATGGAGCAGGAACCACAAGAACAACCAGTACCATCGGTACAGCCGGAACAACCGGCGCAACCGGAATCACGGCACGAGCCGGTTGTATTCAGCGGAACCGGCGCGGAATATTTCCGCATCTGGATCGTCAATCTGTGCCTGAGCATCATCACGCTCGGTATTTATTCGGCTTGGGCGAAAGTGCGGCGTCTGAAATATTTTTACCAGCACACTTCCGTCGCAGGCGCGAATTTTGATTTTCACGGCAATCCGCTGGCGATATTGAAAGGCCGCATCATTGCGGTCATTTTGTTCGGGCTTTATGCTGCGGCGGGCGAAGCTTACCGCATCCACCCCATACTGCTTCTTCTGGGGCCGCTGATCTTTTTGCTCATCATGTCCATCATGCCCTGGCTGGTGGTGCGCTCGCTGCGCTTCCGTCTCGGCAACACCAGTCATCGCGGGCTGCGTTTTTCATTCCACGGAAAAACCGGCGAAGCCTATATCTATTTCATGCTGATGCCGCTCGCATCCGTGTTTACGATGTATTTGCTGTGGCCGCTGGCGAAACAGTTGATCTGCAAATATGTCGCCACCAACAGCGAATACGGCAACGAGCGTTTCGGCTTTCATGCCGGAGCGGGTGATTTTTATCCGCCTTACCTCATTGCGTTCGCCGGTTTCATCGGCATCATGGTTCTGGCCATCATCCTGATGGCCATTATCCTGGGCATCGGCGTGGGACTGGGCGGCTCCGACTCACCGATGGCGGCAGTGGCCAGCGTCATGGCAGTCGTTGTCATTTTCGCCGGGTATATCGGCGGCTTGCTGCTGATCTACCCCTTCCTCACCGCTCGCTTGCAGAACATCATATGGAGTAACACCACGGTCGGCCCTGTCGCGTTTGAGAGCCATGTGCGCGCCCGCCGTCTGGCCTGGATCATGTTCAGCAACATCGCGCTGATTCTCGTCACGTTCGGCCTGTACAAACCGTTCGCCGACATCCGTTTCGCGCGTTACCGGCTGGAAAGCGGAACCATGCTGGTGCATGGCGATATCGACCAATTCGTCGCGGGCGCGCAAACCACCGCGGGCGCGGCAGGCGAGGAAATCGCCGATATTTTCGACTTCGATATTTCGCTTTGATATGGCACTGACCGGTTTTTATTTCGACGGACACAGCGCGCGACGCTATGCGGTGACCTTGGAGACGCGCGACGGTGTACTGCACATCGGCGGTGATGTGACGCGCAGCGATGCGCTCGTCGCCGTGGATATTCCGTCGCCGCTCGGCCATACTCCCCGGCAGATTTTATTCACGGACGGCGCGCATTGCGAGGTAGCCGATCATGCCGGATTCGATGCGATGTTCCAGCCTACGCAGCGCGGCTTGTCGCTGGTCGCGCATCTGGAAGCACGCTGGACTTATGTACTCGCGGCGCTTGCAACCACCGTGGCAATATTCGGTGCCGGCTACGTCTGGGGCTTGCCATATGCGGCTGAAAAAGTGGCGGAGCGCATTCCTGAACACATGCTGGTGTCGCTGGATAACAAGACCATAGCAACGCTCGACGAGCAAGAGGTGCTGCAACCAACCAAGCTCAGTCAGGCGCGACAGAATGCGCTCATCAGCCGCCTGCGAGCGATGAAATGGCCACAAGGCGCAATCATGCCCGGCCATGTGTATTTCCGCAGCGCGCCGGATATCGGGCCGAATGCTTTCGCGCTGCCCGGCGGTAGCGTGATTTTGCTGGACGAGCTGGTCAATCTCTCCGACAACGACGAACAAATCTTTGCCGTGCTCGCGCACGAAATGGGGCACGTCGCTGAACACCATGCCGTGCGCAACATGCTGCAAGCCTCGGCAGTCGGCCTCGTAATGACGTGGTATGTCGGCGACATCAGCACACTGCTCGCCGCCGCGCCGACCGCGCTCCTGTCAGCGAGCTATTCACGCGATTTTGAACGCCGCGCGGACGAATTCTCCGCACGCACGCTGAAGCTCAATAACATCTCGACAGCACGACTTGGCGAATTGTTGCTCAAACTGGAAGCCGCTTACGCCGACAACAAGGATGCAAGACCCGAATGGCTGGATTACCTTTCCACGCACCCCAATACCGACGAGCGTGTGCGCAACACCCAGGACAACAGTGATGCCGATGAAAAATAATTTCCTGATCCGCGCCTGGCGGGGACTGCGCCGCCTTTCCGGCGACGATGCTTACGAGCGTTATCTCGCGCACCATGCGGAGCACCATCCCGATGAGCCGTTGTTGTCGCGTGAGGAATTTTTCAAGCAGTGGCAGAACAGCAAGTGGCAGGGTGTGAAACGCTGTTGCTGATTCCTTTTTCTGCATCCTTCGCCAGTAGTTATATAATTCAGAAAAAATAACGGGGAAGCATCGCCGAATATTATGAGGAGAAAAGTATATGCCGGGGTTTTTTTCAAAGGAACGCACCACCGCAGGCCATCGTTACAACCGCTGGCTTATCCCCCCTGCGGCGCTGGCAGTACATTTGTGCATAGGGCAGGTTTACGCATTCAGCGTATTCAATGATCCGCTGACCCGGTTGATCGGGGTAAGCGCGTCTGCTCCGGAAGATTGGAAACTCAGCACCGTGGGCTGGATTTACAGCCTCGCCATCGTTTTTCTCGGACTTTCCGCCGCCTTTGGCGGCAAGTGGCTGGAAAGAGTCGGCCCGCGCCGCACCATGTTTACCGCCGCCTGCTGCTTTGGCAGTGGCTTTATTTTGTCTGCGATCGGCGTGTATTTTCATCAGATCTGGCTGCTTTATCTCGGCTACGGCGTGCTTGGCGGCTGCGGCTTGGGATTGGGATACGTCTCACCAGTTTCCACACTCATCAAATGGTTCCCTGATCGGCGCGGCATGGCGACCGGCATGGCGATCATGGGGTTTGGCGGCGGGGCGATGATAGGCTCGCCGCTGGGAGTCACGCTCATGAAGCATTTTTCGAGCGACACCGGCGTGGGCGTGATGGAAACGTTTGTGGTCATGGGCGTGGTCTATTTCATTTCCATGGTCATCGGCTCACTGGCGATCCGCATCCCGCCACCCGACTGGAAACCGGAAGGCTGGACGCCGCCGACCGTGACCAAAAAGATGGTGACCACGCGCCATGTGCATATCGATCAGGCGCTTAAAACGCCGCAGTTTTATCTGCTGTGGGCCATCCTCTGCCTCAACGTGACGGCGGGCATCGGCATCCTCGGGCAGGCGTCGGTGATGATACAGGAGATGTTCAAGGGAGCGATCACGCCGGAAGCGGCGGCGGGTTTTGTCGGACTGCTGTCGCTGTTCAACATGGCGGGACGCTTTATATGGTCGTCGGCCTCGGATTTCTTCGGGCGCAAAAACACGTATTTCCTGTTTTTCGCGCTTGGCACTTTTCTCTATTCCATATTGCCGACCTTGAGCGGTCAGGGCAATATCGTGCTGTTCATCGCAGCATCGGCGGTGATTCTGAGCATGTACGGCGGCGGCTTCTCGACGATTCCTGCTTATCTCGCCGACATCTTCGGCACCCGCTACGTCGGCGGCATCCACGGCCGTCTGCTGACAGCGTGGGCAACCGCAGGCGTGCTGGGGCCTGTGCTGGTCAACTACATTCGCGAATTCCAGATTGACCACGGTGTCGCCAAGGCGGACGCCTACACCACCACGCTCTACATTATGGCCGGATTGCTCACGCTGGGTTTTGTGTGCAATCTGCTGATGAAGGCCGTCCATGAGCGGCACTACATGAAACACGACGAGATTGAGGAAGCATGATATGAGCACGGAAAATGAAAAAACCGAAAATCATGCAGTACTGCTGGTGCTGTTCTGGGCGTATGTGCTGATCCCGCTTGGATGGGGTATTTACCAGACCTTCAAAAAAGCAATGGCGCTTTTTGTCTGACGCATGAGTGCTGTCTCACTCCTGCCGCGCGAACTGATTGCGCTGGCATTGCTGTTGATATCAAGCGTCGCGAACGCTGCCGAACCGCAGTTGCAAACGGAGGCCGACAACGCGCATGTGATCGTGATGTTCACGCCCGGTGATGACATCGCCGGGCACATCATTCAGGCAATTCGTCAGGCGCGCAAACAGATTCTGGTGCAGGCATTTTCATTCACGCACGACGGTATCGCCAAGGCGCTCATCGAGGCGCATAACCGCGGTATCGAGGTCGAACTCATCGCAGACAAGGGTCAGACTGAAGCGCTGCGTTACGGTCAGGTACCGGGCATCGCGCGCGGCGGTGTGCCGGTATGGCTGGACGGCGATCATCAGGCCGCGCACAACAAGGTGATCGTGATTGACGCGGATACAAAAAATGCGCTCGTCATCACCGGCTCGTACAATTTTACCCGTGCAGCCCAGGGGAAAAACGCGGAGAATAGCGTCTTCATCAGCGGCGACGATGCGCTGGTTCGACAATACGCCGCGAACTGGCAACGACATCTGGCGCATTCAAAACCGCTGGTTTTGCATTAGGAATATTTATGAAAGAAATCAAACCCGATTTTGACGGCAAAAATATGCGCATCGGCATCGTGCTCTCGCGCTTCAACAAGGAAGTCGGCGACGGCTTGCTGAGCGCGTGCGTGAACGAACTGCGCAAGCTCGGCGTGGCGGATGAGAATGTGGTTCTCGCCACCGTGCCCGGCGCGCTGGAGTCGCCCTTCATTCTCAAAAAAATGGCAACCAGCGAAAAGTTTGACGCGCTGATTGCATTGGGCGCCGTCATACGCGGCGACACCTATCATTTTGAAGTCGTCTCCAACGAATCCGCGCGCGGCATCAGCGATGTGCAACGCGAAACCGGCGTGCCGGTCGCCAATGCGATTCTCACCACGGACAACGACGATCAGGCGCTGGTGCGCATGGCGGTCAAGGGCGCGGAAGCCGCTTCCGTCGCAATCGAAATGGCCAACCTGCTGAAATCGCTATGAGCGAAAAACCCGCGCCCAAGCCCGCGCAAAATCGTCGCAAATCGCGCGAACTCGCGCTTAAAGGGTTGTACAGTCTGTTCATCGGCAAAGGCGATCTGCATGATATTGTGGAAAGCCTCAAGGAAGACGAAGACTACGCGCACGCCGACATTGAGTATTTTCAGGATCTGCTCAACGGCGCCGCGCAACACGGGGCGGAGCTGGACGCGCAAATCGCGCCGCTGCTGGATCGCGACATCACCGAACTCAGCCCGATTGAACACGCCATTCTCTGCATCGCCGCATTCGAGCTCGTGCATGACGCGAGCATTCCTTATCGCGTCGCCATCAACGAAGGTGTTGAGCTCGCCAAACGCTACGGCGGCACGGACGGCTATAAATACGTCAATGGTGTGCTGGACAAGCTTGCCACCGTCGCACGACCGAACGAGGCGAAACGCAGCCCGATAAAACGCGGCGCACCACGTCCCCCGCGCGCGTGATTTCGTTATTCATATCAATGATATGGAGCCGAATACGTACTTTCTGACAAAATTCGGAAAATTCCCTCATTCACAACAGCAAATTTTTCGTATCCATGTCATAATTTGCTACCACCACTACTGAATAATAATGTTTCGTCATGCTAATAACACGCACCAGTCAATACGCTGTGCAGTCGTTGATTTACATTGCGACACAGAATCAAGGCCTGCCCATTTTGAGTCGCGAAATGGCCGAGAAGCTGCACGTCCCGGCCGCCTATCTCGCGAAAATCATGCAGATGCTGTGCAAAGGCGGACTCGTAACCTCGTATCGCGGACGCTTCGGCGGATTTTGCCTGCGCGAAGAACCGAAGAAAATCGACCTCATGCGCATCCTGCTCATCACCGAGGGGCCGGAATTCACCAAGGACTGCCTGCTCGGCCTGAAAGAGTGCAGCGATGCCACCGCCTGCCCCATGCATAACCGATGGAAACCCATCAAGCAGGAAGTTATCACCATGCTCACCGAGCAAACCCTCGCCATGCTCAGCGAAGCCGTGCTGACGGGCAAATACCGGCTGACTGACATCCCGCACAACCTCATGCCGGACAGCACGAGCATCCCGATACACGACGCCTCTTGAAAAAGTACTCCCTGCCACGCAACAGTGAATCGGGAGGAATGACGGCAACAGACTTTATGGAGCGCAGCTTGTTTGCTTGTATGCGCTTCCCCAGGAATAGCAGGTTTTTATCGGCGCATAAGGTTTCGGATCAAGTGGCGTGAGCTCGACATCGCCTTCCATATTCTCCGGCGCGTCAAACAACCCAAAAAAGCCTGTACGGGCTTGTACCTTTCCTTTGTAAAACACATAGTCCACAGTGGTTCCCGGCTTCACACGGCAAAAGTAGCCAACGCCTCCCTGCAGACATTCGATACCACCCTTTGCTTGTATCCCCGCATACTCATCCGAAAGGAAGCGACGCAGCTCATCAACGGATATTTTATTAATATTTTTGTCATCAAGATTCTTGTTGTCGTAAATCGACAGAGTCCAGCGCGCCAAGTCAGCCCTGGATTCTTCGTCCATCCCGGCAGGGTTGGCATTCGGTGCCCGCTCTATTGCGATCACTATGCCTGATGCTCCGGCCTTGGCGCCACCGGTGTCTTTCCCCCAGGTCAGGCGGTAGCGGCCTTCCCACGCGTCGCCTGTCGTCGGTGCTGCCATCGCGCACAATGGCAGCCAAACAGCAAGCGCGGAAAATAAAAGCAGACAACGGGTAATGTTCATTTTTGTGAGCCTGTCGGAAAAGGGTTTTCTTCGTAAAAGCGGCAACTGGATAATACTACATCGTTACGCAACAGAGAGCGTCTCACACCCCAAGACGCGCCGCCCCGATCAAGGTAAAATCCTGAAATCAAAACTCAAACGGAAACCACCATGCCCGTCAATCTTCATGCCCCTTCCCAAGGCGACCTCCGCGCCGTTCGTGGCGTCAGGCTCGGCATTGCAGAGGCAAATATTCGCAAGGCTCAGCGCAAGGATCTGCTGGTGATGCAGCTTGCGCCGGGCAGCCGCGTGGCGGGAGTGTTCACGCAAAATCAGTTTTGCGCGGCGCCTGTGGTGGTGTGCAAGGAACATCTGGCGGCGAAAAATGAAATCCGCGCACTGGTGGTAAATACCGGAAATGCAAATGCGGGAACCGGCGAAGAAGGCATGCGGCGCGCGCGGGAAACTTGCAGGAAAGTTGCGGAGTTACTGGACTGCGATGCGAAACAAATTCTTCCGTTTTCGACCGGCGTGATTATGGAACCGTTACCGATAGAGCGCATCGTCGCGGGATTGCCGACGTGCGTGGACAATCTCGAGGAAGACAACTGGCTCAACGCCGCGCAAGCAATCATGACGACCGATATTGTCGCCAAAGGCGTTTCGCGCACAGCGCGAATCGGCGGCAAAGAGATCACGATTACCGGCATTGCCAAAGGCTCCGGCATGATACATCCCAACATGGCAACCATGCTGGGCTATATCGCCACGGATGCGGCGGTCAGTCAGCAGGCGCTCAGCGCGATGATATGCCATGCGGTCAATCGCTCGTTCAATTGCATCACGGTCGATGGCGATACCTCGACCAACGATGCGCTGATACTCATCGCGACCGGGCAGGCGGACAACGCGGAAATCGCGGATGAAAAAAGCGCCGATTACGCGGCATTGCGCGATGCCGTAACCGAAGTCGCGATGCTGCTCGCGCAAGCCATCGTGCGAGACGGCGAAGGCGCGACCAAATTCATGACGCTCGACATTCAGGGCGGGCGCGACGAAGCCGAATGTCGCAAAATCGGTTATGCCATCGCGCATTCGCCGCTCATCAAAACCGCATTTTTCGCATCCGACCCCAATCTTGGTCGCATCCTCGCAGCGATCGGTTATGCGGGCGTGGATAGTCTCGATGTCAATCGCATCAAACTGTATTTGGGCGATGTACTCGTGGCGGAAAACGGCGGACGCGCGCCAAGCTATCAGGAAAGCGACGGTCAGCGCGTGATGAAGGAAGCGGAAATCACCGTGCGCGTTGAACTCGGGCGCGGCGCGGCGCAAGCAACGGTGTGGACGTGCGACCTCTCCTACGACTACGTCAAAATCAACGCGGATTATCGTACCTGATGGCGCACGATCTCGAAAAACTGATCTCGCGCGCGGAAAATTTGCTTGACCGCATCGAGCATCTGCTGCCCGCGCCGCCGCCACAAATCGACTGGTCGGCGCACGCCTACCGCTGGCGGCGTCAGCAGGGACGCGGACATTTGCAATCGGTGCAGCATCCGCATCGCATACATCTTTCCGATCTGCGCGAAATTGATGCGCAAAAGCGGCAGTTGGTCGCCAACACACGCCAATTTTTGTGCGGCTTGCCGTGCAACAACGTACTGCTCACAGGCACGCGCGGCACGGGGAAATCCTCGCTGTTCAAGGCGCTTCTGACCGATTTTGCCGATGACGGTTTGCGACTCGTGGAAGTCGATAAATCCGACCTGGTTGATCTGCCCGACCTCACTGAGTTGCTGCGGAATCGCCCGGAGCGTTTTCTGATTTTTTGCGACGACCTTTCCTTCGATGCGGATGAGCCCGGCTACAAGGCGCTCAAGGTGGCGCTCGACGGTTCGGTATCCGCCGCCGCCGACAATATGCTGATCTGCGCGACTTCCAATCGCCGTCATCTCATGCCCGAGTTCATGCGCGAAAATCTGGAAACGCAGTATGTCGGTGACGAGATACATCCCGGCGAAACCACGGAAGAAAAAATTTCACTCTCCGAACGTTTCGGTCTTTGGCTCACGTTTTACCCTTTCGATCAGCGAGCCTATCTCGGCATCGTGCGTCACTGGCTCGCGCATTTCAGCATCAAGCGCGTCACGCCAAAACTGCGGCAGGAAGCGCTGCAATTCGCGCTGCAACGCGGCTCGCGCAGCGGGCGTGTGGCTTGGCAGTTCGCGCGCGACTGGGCGGGAAAGCAGGCGCTGCGCGGTTCATGAGCAAGCCTTATGTGGAAGCCGCCGTCGCGGTGCTGCGCCGCCCGGATGGTCAAGTTCTGCTCGGACAACGCCCTGCCGGCAAACCGTGGGCGGGCTGGTGGGAATTCCCCGGAGGTAAAATCGAATCGGGCGAAACACCGCTGCACGCGCTGCAACGCGAGCTGCATGAGGAATTGGGCATAGAAGCCGAAGTCGTACATCCGTGGCTGACACGGATGTTTGAGTACCCCGAGCGCATCGTCAAACTGCGTTTTTTTGTAATCCCGCAATGGCATGGCGAACCGCACGGGCGCGAAGGCCAGCAGTTGTCGTGGCAGCTTCCGGCCAATGTCAAAGTCGCGCCCCTGCTCCCGGCCAATGCGCCGATTATGGATGCGCTCAATCTGCCGCCGGTTTACGCGATCACCAATTTGCATGAGATGGGACACAAGCAATTTTTCGCCGCGTTGCAACAGACACTGACGCACGGCGTGCGCTTGATACAGGTGCGCGAAAAACAGTTGTCGGCGGATGAGCAGCAAAATTTTTGCGCCGAAGTCATCGCGCACACGCGACCGCATGGCGCGCGTGTGCTGTTGAATGGCGATATTGCAATGGCGCGGCGCGTGGACGCGGATGGCGTACATCTGTCCTCCGCGCATTTGGCCGCGCTGCCCGAGCGACCGCACGATATGCTCTGCGCTGCGTCCTGCCACACTCCGCAGGAGTTGGCGCAGGCAGAAAAACTGGCCTGTGATTTTGTTGTGCTTTCGCCGGTAATGACTACCAAAAGTCACCCGGACGTACCGTCACTGGGCTGGGAAAATTTTCGCGCCATGATCGCAGACTATTCGCTGCCGGTTTACGCGCTCGGCGGCATGCGCGCCGAGTTGCTGCAAACCGTATGGCGCAACGGCGCGCACGGCATCGCGATGCAGAGAGCAATATGGGAATGATGACCATCATCAAAAAACATGGTTGGTGGGTAGCGATGGTAATGTTGATCGCGCTGGTCGCGGCGTTCGCATGGATTCGGTTTTATGAAACACCGAACGAAGAAATCACGCTCGCGCCCTGCGCGGATATTGTTGCCGGATGCGCCCTGCCCGTTTCCGGCGGCAGCGCGCGCTTCGACCGGCAGCCCGAAACCATGCAGCCTTTCCGCATCACCGTGATCTGGCCGGGCGTATCGCAAGTCCACGCCAGCTTCCAGATGGACGGGATGGAAATGGGCTTCAACCGCTACAAACTCATCGCGGCGGAAGCGGGAACGTGGCGGGGCGAAGTCACGCTTCCAGCCTGCATTCGGAGTCGCAAGGACTGGCAAATGATTCTGGAAGCCGATGGCAGGAAGATCGCGATGCCGTTCACCAGCCACTGATTCGGAAAAACTTACCGCAGTCTCAACGCATTCAACACCACGATCAACGAGCTCATGGACATTCCAAGCGCGGCGAGCCATGGAGAAATAAGGCCGACGGCGGCAAAGGGGATGGCGAGAAGATTGTAAGCGAGCGACCAGCCAAAATTTTGTTTGATGACGCTCATGCAGAAGCGGGCGGTACCAGCAGCATGGTCGATTTCCAGCAGGTTTTCAGTGAGCAGCACAACGTCACCGCTCGCACGCGCCATTTGCGTGCCGCTGCCCATCGCAATGGAAACAGAGGCGCCCGCGAGCACGGGAGCATCGTTGATGCCATCGCCGACCATCGCAACGACGGTTCCGCCCGCCTGCATTTTTTCCAGGACTTCCAATTTCTGTTCGGGGGCAAGATCGGCTTGCCAGTCATCGATGCCCAGCACATGTGCATGATATTCGACGGCAGCGGCCGCATCGCCGCTCAGAATGGAAATGCGCACGCCGCGTTTGTGCAACGCGCTTATCATTTCAATGGCGTTAGGGCGCAGCATGTCGGCGAGCACAAAGCCGGCGAGTACGCGCTCATTGTCGCTCAGCCAGACCACTGTCGCACCGGGGATGATTTCATCGTCAGCCAACCGGCATCGCTCCGCGAGCACGGAATTGACGGCGGCGTTGCCGAGCCGATAGCGCGTGCCGTTGATGGTGCCGGCTACGCCTTTGCCGGGGAGATTTTCACTGTTGCTCACGCTCGGTAATGCGCGACCTGCGACGGCCTGCAAAAAACTTTGCGCGAGCGGATGTTCCGAAACTTGTTCCAGGCTCGCAGCGAGCAGCAGGCAGTCATCGGCGGAAACGTCGCTCATCGTGATTGTGCGCTGAAGCACGGGCTTGCCGAGTGTGAGTGTGCCGGTTTTATCAAATACGAAATGCGTCACACGCGAGAGCGTTTCGAGCGCGTGTCCGCGTGTGAGCAGCACGCCGCGTTTGACAAGATGCGAACCGGCAGCGGCGAAGGCAGCGGGCGCGGCAAGCGACAATGCGCACGGACAACTGATGACGAGCACGGCAAGCACGATTTCAAACGCTTTGGCGGGACTATGCAACCACCAGTACCAGCCGATGACGATCACAAGCGCGAGCAAAGCATAGGTAAACCAGCCCGCAAGCCGGTCAGCAAGCTGCGCGAGATGCGGCTTTTGCGCCTGCGCCCTGTCGAGCAAACGCGCGATACCGGCCAGCACGGTTTGCTCGCCCACGCTGGTCACTGTTATCAGCAACGGACTTTCGTAGTTGATGCTGCCTGCATACACGCGATCACCAAGCGCCTTGGGCAACGGGCGGCTCTCGCCGGTAAGCAGTGATTCATCGGCGCTGCTCTCACCTTCGGAAACCACGCCATCTGCCGCGATGGTTTCGCCGGGCTTGGCGAGTATGGTGTCGCCGACAGCGAGATCGTGCACGGGAATCAACTCATGCTGCTGGTCAGCATTGACGCGCGTCGCCATCGCAGGCACGAGCCGCAGCAGATTTTCCGCAGCCTCAACCGATTTCTCGCGCGCACCCTGTTCGAGAAAACGCGCGCCCAGCAGGAAAAGCACAAGCATGGTGATGGTATCGTAATAGACCACGCCCTGCCCCTGCATCGTGACCCAAACGCTGCCGAAAAATCCGGTGAGCAGACCCAGCGTGATCGGCGTGTCCATGTTGACCTGCCGCTGCTTGAGCGCGCGCCATGCAGAGCGGTAGAAGGGCAATGCGGAATAAAAAATCGCGGGCGCGGTGAGCAGCAGGCTGAACCAGCTCAGTAATTGTTTCGTCGCGAATTCCATTCCCTGCACCGCGCCTGCGTAGAGCGCGACGGCGAGCATCATCACCTGACCGGCGGAGATGCCCGCGACGGCAATGCGGCGAATGTCAATCTTGCGGCGCGCCTGCCGCCGCTCTTCCTGCTGTTGCGCGTTGAACGGGTGCGCCTGATAACCGATCCTGCGAATTTCAGCAAGGATCGCGGAGAGTTTGATTTGCGATTCATCCCAACTGATGCGCGCGCGGTGCGAGGCATAATTGACGCTGACTTCGCTCACACCGGGAATTTGTTTGAGATGGCGTTCGTTGAGCCAGATGCAGGCGGCGCAGGTGATGCCTTCCAGCACAAGCGAGGCTTGCTTGAGGTGATCTTCGTTCTCGACCACAAAACTTTTTTGCACTTCGGGATGATCGTAGAGATCGAGCTTGCGCAAGTCCTCCGGCACCAATTCCTCGGCGCTGTTCGGCATTTCGGTGCGGTAGCGATAGTAGTCTTCCAGCCCGCTTGCGACGATGGATTCCGCGACGGCCTGGCAGCCGTGGCAGCACATTTCGTGATCTTCACCGAGAATGACCGCATGAAATCCACCCGCCTCGGGGACGGGCAAACCGCAATGGTAACAGGCGGAATCCGCGCTCATTGCGAACGCTTAATTCTTGTCAGGCTCGGCCACCAGCAACGCCTGCTTGGTGTGGTAAGTGTCCTGTCCCCGCGCGATGTGCAGTTCAACCAGCCATTTGCCTTCGTCATCAAGCTGCACATCGGTTTTGTAAACGCCCGGTTCCGCCGCCTGCAGTTGCATCATCCGGTCGTCGCGGCTGTTCGCCATGCGCCAGAAACCGAGCATGACATTATCCGCAACAACAGGCTGGCCTTGCGCATCCCTGACCGTGAGCGTGAGCGCCTGACGCGCGCCTGCCTTGATGCCGCGCAGCCCCTGCAAGTCAACCTGCCAGTTCAGTTTGCGCTGCGCTTCCACCTGCGCCTGATGGTCACCGTAAAGTTTGTTGTTGTCATGCGGGACAGAGCCGGGAAAGGCCGTATGCACGGTCGTCTCGCCCGCGTCGGGAAAGGTCAGCTTCGCGAGCCAATCGGGCATGCCGTATTTGGCAACCGAAAGAAAAGCTGCATTAAGCAGCGCCAGCACGATAAAAAAAGCAATGATGAGCTTGGGGGCCCAGTGCATTTTTTCTTTTCTGCCGGAGGCGATGCTGAATACGGCCAACACCGCCGCGGTCATGATGAACACGACAAAATGAATCGCGAGTACATCGCCACCGAAGCTGTCGTTGAAGATAAAGGCGATATAGCCGCCAAACGGCAGCAGTCCGGCGAGCGTTGCGCTCCAGTAGCTTGAGAGCCGGAATCGGCGCGCGATCAAAAAAATCAGCACGACAGCAATCATGCCGCCGAACAGGGTTTCGGTCATCGTCATCTTGTTAATCCATCAGGGCGTGTTTACATTAATCGCCGACAAAACTCGCCTTGCGCGCGACGGGTTCAGCACCGTCGATCTGCGGCGTCACGACAAATTCAAATTCATGCGTATCGCGGGCAATCTCCGGAGGAAGATCAATCTTGACATTGAACTTCAACGCCTTGCCCGGACGCACACGCAACTCCGTCACTGCGCCGAGATCGAGCGCGCTTTCGGGAATGCCGCGTACCGTCAACAGATACGTCACTTCCTGCTCGGTTTTGTTGACAATGTGAACCTGATAGCGGTCACGCACCGCACCGTTTTCCAGCCTCACAAACAGCGGCTGCCGCACCTGCTCGATACGCACCTCGGTGTCCTTGCGCGTGCCGATATTGTAGATGAGCAGGCCTACCATGAGTGACAGCGCAACTGCGTAACCCAGCACCTTGAGGCGACGCCATGCAAGGCGCGGCGGATGCGGGTTTTCGCTTTCCATATTGCGTTCCGAATCATAACGGATAAGGCCGCGCGGATAACCGACCGAATCCATGATGTTGTTGCAGGCATCTATGCACAGCGCACAGGAAATGCACTGGTATTGCAAGCCATTGCGTATGTCGATACCAACCGGGCAAACCTGCACGCAGAATCCGCAGTCTATGCAATCGCCATGACCTTGCGCCTGACGTTCTTCGCGTGTCTTGAGGTCGGCCTTGGGCAATGCGCGACCGGCTGTACCTTCACCGCGCCGCGTGTCATAGCTGATAACCAGCGTATCCGGCTCATACATCACGCCCTGAAAACGGGCATAGGGACAAATAAAAGTGCAGATTTGCTCACGCGCGAGCGCGCCCGCGACGTAAGTCGTGGCAGTCAGTACAGCAATGGTGACGTAAGCTGCCCGATTCGCCTCGCCGGTGAAAAGATCATGCAGCAGTTCCGGCGCATAAGTGTAATAGGCGGCGAAGGTGAATCCGGTCCAGCAGGCAATCAACAGCATGAGCAAATGTGATGAGCCGATCTTGAGGATTTTCTCCGCGTTCCATGGCTGTTTATAGAGCCGCATGCGCGCCGGACGCTCACCTTGTATCATGTGTTCGACCAGCATGAACATGTCGGTCCACAGCGTCTGGAAACAGAAGAAGCCGCACCACGCACGACCTATCAGCCCGGTGGCGAAAAACAAAAACGTGGCCGCGATAAACAGCAGCATCGCGAGCCAGATGATGTCCTGCGGAAAAACCACCAGATTGAAAATGAAAAATTTTCTGGAAACCAGATCAAACAGAATGGCCTGGTCGGCTGCGCTGGCGCGATGCCAGGGCACCCACGGCAACGCGAAATAAACGGCGTATGCCAGCACCAGCACGCCGGTTTTGAAACTGCGAAACTTGCCCCGCACCGAACGCACAAAAATCGGAATACGTTTTTGATACAGATGATCTTCGGTTTCGGTTTCCTGTGCTTGACCCATATTTTCCATCCGGTTATTCGGAACTTCAAAATGAAGAAAGGCTCACGCCTGCGCGCGAGCCTTTCTCTCAGCTTGCTGCAAGCTGCTTACTGGCCGCCGCCCAAGGTGTCGTGGACATAGACCGTCAATAATTTGATCTGTTCCGGCTTGAGACGGGTGCCCCATTTCGGCATCGCTTCAACGTGATTGAAACCGCCGGTGATCGCCGTATGCAGCACTCCCACCTTGCCCGCCTCATCAGCTTGCCCCGACACATCCACCCACTGCCAGATCTTGTCGGTCAGGTTGAGGCCGCCCATGGACGGAACACCCTTGCCATCCGCGCCGTGGCAGGTAATGCAGCCACCTTCGCCCGGGTTGTGGAATATCTCGTCACCGAGTTTTGCGGCATCGGCGTTGTGCGGCTCACCGGAGAGGCTCAACACATAGTTGGCCACGTTGGTGATCTGCTCGTCCGTCAGGGAACCTGCCAAACCTTTCGCCGGCATGAAGCCCGTGCGACCGCCGGTGATGGTGGTGCTGATTTCCTCGTAAGTACCGCCCCATTGCCAATAGTCATCGGCGAGATTGGGCGCGAAGAATCCGCTCTGGTTTGTCTGCGGGTTGCCCGCTTCATGACCTGCGCCGCCGACCTGGTGGCACGCCGCACAGTTGTCGGAGAACAGCGTCTTGCCCGCAGCGTTCACAAACTGCATGAGATCAGGGTTTTTCGCAATGTCGTCATAAGATGTCGCGGCGACCTTGTCGAACCACTCCTTCTGCTTGCCTTCGGCGGCATTGGTATCGGCCATCAACTGGGCGCGCGTGCTCCAGTGCGTGGTCTTCTCCACTTGCTGACCGTCCTTGGTGGTGGCCACGTACTTGACGGAGTTCACCCCCGGAACACCCTTGGTATAAGAGCTGCCGAGAGGCCAAGCCGGGTACATCAGCCAATAGACCACCGAGAAGATGATAGTGAGATAGAATCCCCACAGCCACCATCTCGGCAACGGATTGGTGTATTCCTTCAGGTCATCATCCCAAACGTGACCGGTCGTTTGATTGCTGCTTTGTTGCGCCATGATTATTTTCCCTTCGCATCCTGATGTTCGTCGAGGAACGGTATGTCCTTGTAGCTTTCGAGTCTCTGGCTGCGTCTGTCGCTACCGAAAACGTAGAACAGAACCGCACAGAACACGGTGAAGAAAATCACCAGCGCCAGAGGCTTTGTGTTCTCAAAGTGCGTAAACCACATCAACCATTCCATGTCCTGTTTCTCCTAGCGGAATGTGGCGAAATAGTCGTCATCGAACTGCTTGAAGTCGACCATCGTGCCCAGAACCTGCAGATAAGCCACCATGGCATCCATTTCGGTAACGTCGGCCTTGTTGCCGTCGTAGTTACCGGTCTGTGCCTGTTCCTTCAGGTTGGCTTCCGCATCCTCGATACGCAGAGTCTTGGCAACCTCTTCGCCGAAAGTCTGCACATTGCGCTGATACTCTTCCTCGCCGCTTGAGTACGGCACACCGACCGTGCGCAACGCCTTCATGCGCGCCGCGATGTCGGAGGTATCCAGCGGATCCATCAGCCACGGATAATTCGGCATGACTGATCCTTCCACCACCTTGCGCGGATCTTTCAGATGCTTCACGTGCCAGTCGTTGGAGTATTTGCCGCCTACGCGCGCCAGATCGGGTCCGGTACGCTTGGAGCCCCACTGGAACGGATGGTCGTACTTGGACTCCGCCGCCAGCGAGTAGTGGCCGTAACGCAGCGCTTCATCGCGGAACGGACGGACCATCTGCGAGTGGCAAAGGTAGCAACCTTCGCGGATGTAGATATCGCGTCCCCGCTGCTCCAGCGGAGTGTAGGGACGCACCATTTCCTTGCCATCCGCCGTCTTGACCACTTCCACCGTATCCTTGATAAAGAACAGCGGAACGATCTCGACCAGGCCACCGATACTGATGGCCAGCAGAATCAACACCAGCATCAGGCCGATATTGCGTTCAATCTTGTCGTGTTTCATGTTAATCCCAACCTCTCTCTATCCGTTAAGCCACGGCTCTGGTATTGCCAGAGCGGATAGTCACGGCCATGTTGTAGCACATGACGACCATGCCAAGCAGGAACACCGTCCCACCCAGCGCGCGGAACACATAGTACGGATGCATCTCGATCACGGTCTCGATGAAGCCGTACTGCAGATTGCCGAAGTCATCGAATGCGCGCCACATGAGGCCTTGCATGATGCCGGAAATCCACATCGGCACGATGTACAGCAGGATGCCGATGGTCGCGAGCCAGAAGTGCACGTTGATAAGCTTCTCGCTGAAGATTTTCGTGTTCCACAGACGCGGGATCAGGTGATACAGCGCGCCGAAGGAGATCATCGCCACCCAGCCCAGCGCGCCGGAGTGCACGTGGCCGACCGTCCAGTCGGTGTAGTGCGACAGCGCGTTCACATCTTTCAGCGACATCATCGGGCCTTCAAAGGTGGACATGCCGTAGAAAGACAGGGACACGATCATGAAGCGGATGATAGGGTCGGTACGCAGCTTGTCCCATGCGCCCGAGAGCGTCATGATGCCGTTGATCATGCCGCCCCAGGAAGGCAGCAACAGCATGATGGAGAAGGTCGCGGCCAGCGTGGAAGTCCAGTCCGGAATCGCAGTCCAGTGCAGGTGGTGCGTACCCGCCCACATGTAGAGGAAGATCAGCGCCCAGAAGTGGATGATGGACAGCCGGTAGGAATAGATCGGACGACCGGCCTGTTTCGGCACGAAGTAGTACATCATGCCCAGGAACGCGGCGGTCAGGAAGAAGCCCACGGCGTTGTGACCATACCACCATTGCGTCATCGCATCCTGCGCGCCCGAGAACAGGCTGTAGGAACCGGTTGCGCTGAACGGCACGGCCAGGTTGTTGAAGATGTGCAACAGCGCCGTTGCCAGAATGAAGGCGAGATAGAACCAGTTCGCCACATAGATATGCGGCTCCTTGCGCTTCATCACCGTGCCGATATAAACGACGGCGTAGGAAACCCACACCACGGCGATCAGGATATCAACCGGCCAGGCCATTTCCGCATACTCGCGCCCCTGGCTGAGACCCAGCACATGCCCCAGCGCGGCCAGCACGATGATGAGCTGCCAGCCCCAGAACGTGAAACTGGCCAGACCGCCGGCAAACAAGCGCGTCTGGCAGGTACGTTGCACGATGTAATAGGAGGTGGCGAACAGCGCGCTGCCGCCAAAGCCGAAGATCACGGCGCCGGTATGTACCGGGCGCAAGCGGCCAAACGTGATATACGGAAGATCCAGATTCAAGAACGGATACGCCAACTCGGAAGCGATATACACCCCGACCAGCATACCAACCACGCCCCAGACCAGCGTCATGATAGTGAACTTGCGAACAATATCGTAATTGTATTGCCCGCCAGTCACGACATTCGTCGTAGCCATTAACTTTCTCCTCAAAAGTACAAACCCAAAAACTGTCCGATACCACAAAACCTGTTACATTAACTGTTCCAGGTCGTGGGCAATGTCCTGCGGCTTCTGCCCGTGTCCGATATACACCCTGAGCGCCCCCTCTTTATCGAACACGTAAGCGCCTGCGCTGTGGTCTATGGTATATCCACCCTTGCCATCCGGCTCCTTGCGGTAATACACCTTGAAGCTTTTCGCCACCTGCTCCGTCATCGCCGCATCGCCATACAGACCAATGAAGCTTTCATCAAACGACGGCACATATTGCGCCAGCAATTCCTGTGTATCCCGTTCCGGATCCAGCGTCACGAACAGAACCTGAACCTGCGTGCGATCCTCTTTCAACAGTCGCAGCGCCTTCGCCAAATCATCCATGGTGGTCGGGCAAACATCCGGGCAATGCGTGTAACCGAAAAACAGCACCACCACCTTGCCCCGGAAATCCGCCAGCTTCCTGGGGTTTCCGTGGTGATCCACAAGCGCGAGCGGATCACCGAACTGCGCGCCGCTGATATCCGTTCCGGCAAACTCCTCCTGCTTTCCACAGGCCGCCAAAACCAGAACCAGCAACACCCACCACCAGCCTCGACCCCTTGCCGTCTCATGCAACGAACCGTTTTTTCCCCCACCGAGGCACATACTGCGTATTGTCATCTTGCCGATAAAAAACCCCCTCCTCCGTTCGGAAGAGAGGGTCAAGCTATCAGGGACTAAAATGCGGCATTTTTACAATCCCGTCAGACCAAGCCCCGATCAAAACTTCTTGCCGAAACCAACGGAGATAACCCACGGATCGATATCCAGATCGTCGATCTTGCGGTAACCAGCACCACCAACATTCATCTTCACATCGGTATTCATCCAGATCTTCTTGACGTCAGCATTGACCAGCCAGCCATCCTTGAAGTTGACATCAAAACCGGCTTGCAACGCGGGACCCCAGCTATCACGCTCAATGCGAATCGGTGCGTTTGCAGCGTCCAGCTTCAGTTTTTTGTCCATGAACAGGGTGTAGTTGATCCCTGCGCCCACATACGGGTCAAAGACTTGATCCGGACGGAAGTGCCACTGCACGGTCAAGGTCGGCGGCAAAGCGTTAACCGAGCCCAAGTTGTGTTTACCCGGCACCAATTGTCCAACATTGCCATTCTTGTGAATCTTGACATCATGGCGTGTTCCAACGGCCAGAATCAGTTCCAGCGCGATGTTCTTGGTCACGTAATAGGAAAAGTCGATTTCGGGTATCGTGTTGCTCTCAACTGCAAGCTCCGCACCCTGATTCAAAACGGAGTTGGGAGCACCACCACCCCAAGCATTATTGGTTTTCTTGCCCAAGCTACTATCTTCGTCAGCCTGAATATGCGTTGCGCGCAGGCGCACCACGAAATCACCTTCCTCGGCCATGGCAAAGGCAGGCGCGAAGGCGGAAGCGATCAAAACTGCCAGTAAAGTCTTTTTCATTTAAAACCCCTTGTCTATATACAAAACAAATTAAAAAATAAATTAAGGACATCCATATCTTTAATTGGCATTTTACTCAAGGCTCGATGAATTTCAATTTGTTTTTGGCGCTTTCCACTTTAAATGACAAAACTGTCGTTTTTTTGCAACAGCTCGCCAAGATCAAAACCGTGGATAGCGCACTTTTTGCCAGCCAATGCTACTCCCCGCCACAGCGCGGCTTCCGGAGAATCCCCTCTGACGAGCGCATCCAGCAATCCGGCATTAAAGGTATCGCCGGCTCCCAGAGTATCCACCACCGTTTCCGGCGGAACTGCGGGAACATGCTTGATCGCTCCATCCGGGGCGCAGCCGTAAGCACCGGCCTCGCCCCAGCCCAACGTCAAAACAGCACGTGGTGCCCTGCTTCGCATCCAGTCCAGAAACGCGACCGGCTCCGTAAATCGGGAGTGCAAAGCAAAGTTGCGGGAGTAGATTAGCATATCCGCGAGGGAATAGAGAACCTCCATACCCTCGCGCGGCTTTTCGATTTCAAGCGATATTCGGGTTGCGGGCGCACGCTCCCGAAATTGCTGAATTGCCTGTGCTATCACCGCCACATTGCGGCACTCGAAGTGCACAATATCCCAGACCGCCGGGTCGATTATCTGAAAATGCTCAAGCGTCAGTTCCGGCAAATCACGGTAGTGCACTATGCTGCGATTCGCGCCGCTCAAATAAATGGACGAAGTCGGCGGTCGGCCCGCAAGGCGCGGGCAGGCAGCATAGGCCACACCGTGCACATGGAAATCGTGCGTGATCACCGACGTTTCCGCCGCATCCGCCAGCGTCCCGAAAAATTCCACTTCATGCCCAAGCTGACTCAACACCACCGCCGTGTTTGCCGCATTTCCACCTCGGCAAATACGCAGCGATTGCGCGCGCATCTCCTCATCCGCGTCGGGGGAATGATCCAGCTCGAACACCAGATCAAGCGTTGCCGTACCTACCAGTAAAATGCGCGCCATGTTTATATCGTCCTTGTTCAACTCTCGCTATAATTAAAGCTTTTACGCTTCGGAGATACAAGATGGCTATGGCCACAATGGCCGACCGCGACGGTCTGATTTGGTATGACGGCAAAATGGTGCCGTGGCGCGAGGCCACCACGCATGTGCTGACCCACACTTTGCACTATGGCATGGGCGTATTCGAGGGCGTGCGCGCCTATGAATCCGAAGGCGGCGCGGCAATTTTCCGTTTGCAGGAACACACCAACCGTCTGTTTGATTCCGCCCACATCATGGGCATGAAAATTCCTTTTTCCAAAGAGGAAATCAACGCCGCGCAACGCGCCGCCGTGCGCGAAAACAATCTGCCTTCGGCCTATATCCGCCCCATGGTGTTTTACGGCAGCGAAGCGATGGGCTTGCGCGCCACCGGACTCAAGGTGCACGTCATCGTCGCCGCCTGGAGTTGGGGCGCGTACATGGGCAAAGAGGCGCTGGAGCAAGGCATCAAGGTGCGCACTTCCAGCTTCACGCGCCATCATGTAAACATCACCATGACACGCGCCAAAGCCAACGGCCCTTACTTCAATTCCATGCTGGCTTTGCAGGAAGCCCTGTCCGGCGGCGCCGATGAGGCGCTCATGCTGGACGCGCAAGGCTATGTCGCGGAAGGTTCCGGCGAAAATGTATTCGTGGTGAAAGACAATGTGATCTACACACCGGCGCTGACCGCCTGCCTGAACGGCATCACGCGCAACACCATCATCACGCTGGCCGCTGAACTGGGCTACGAGGTGCGGGAAAAACTGCTGACGCGCGACGAAGTGTATATCGCTGACGAAGCCTTCTTCACCGGCACCGCCGCGGAAGTCACGCCGATACGCGAACTGGACGGCCGCATCATAGGCGCAGGGCATCGCGGCCCAATCACCGCCAAGCTGCAGCAAGCATATTTCGACGCCGTCATGGGTCGCCTCGCGCAACACCGCGCTTGGCTCACGCCGGTATAAAGGGGCATATCATGGCAAACGAAACTCGCGAAATCGAAATCACCGCAAAGGACTTGCCCTTGCACTGTCCCACCAATGAAACCGCGCTGTGGTGTTCCCACCCGCGCGTCTTCCTCGACCTCGCCGACACCGGTCGCGCGATGTGCCCTTACTGCGGCACACGGTATCGGTTAAAGGCGGGAGAGATGGCGCAGCATCACTGATCTCTGTTCCTGCGAGAAAGCAATGTAATCCTCCCTGCCACGTAACGGAGGGCAAGCCCCTCGCCCTGAATGGGAGAGGGGTTGGGGAGAGGGTGCTAAACAAAAAACGCGCGCACAGCGCACAACCCGCTTTTCAGTCCCTTCTGCCGCGCCGAGCAGCGCAGTCAAGACGGGGGATGTCGGCTCGCAACTGTTTGAGCCTTGGCAACGCCAAGGCGAGTTTTGCGAGACGCCCGGCTTGATGAGCAGCGCAGGGAAGCGCGCAGCGCCGCGGAAGCAGGGTGCTCTTTTCTTTGGATACTTTCTTTTGAGCACGCAAAAGAAAGTATCACGCCCGTCGGGGCGAGACCCGACTAGCAAGGTTGCTTTGGCGAGATGTTTGCTCAGCCTTAAACAAGATTCGAGGCTAACGCCCCCTCTCCCCCACCCCTCTCCCGCAAGGGGCGAGGGGCTTCCACGCGCGGATGGTTGAAGGAGAGGGGCTTTACATTCCCGCCCTTTCTGATCGCCGGAATTGGCGGACGGGCACAGAATATAGCCCAAGTTATTTTTATGGTGGTAAGTCGCAAGTCGATTGCTGTAGACGTGCCATTGCATCAAACCACTGCCGTTCGGAGATGATGGTTAGGCTCGCGCCGCGCCCTTGGTAATGGGTCGCCTTTTCGATTTTTCGACCGTATGTGGTGTGCGCCCAGCTTGGCTCGATCATACTGCCGATCACGAGGTAGTTGAGTTTTTTGCTAACCGTATCGGCTGGGATGCCGCCAAGATTGGTCACGGCTTTTTCACAGGCGGCACGGGTGCCGTACATAAAGTTTCCAGTAAAGCAAAATGTCATACCGGGGAAGGTGATGGCCGGGTTGGAGTCAATTGGCAGGGCTGGGGCTTCCGGCGCTGCCGAGCCGGTAGTGCCGAAGTGGTTGCCGGTAAGTTCCTGCAGTGTAGAGAGCAACACTTGTCGCTCCTCTTTTGTGATTACACCATCTGCGAGAATGTTATCGATTTTGGCTGTGATGGCGCTGCCCGGCCAGCATTCTGCGACCTGTGGGTTTTCAGCAATCCATGTGCGAAGGTAAGCGATCTCCTGATCGTTGATATTTTTGTCGGCAATCAAGCCGCTACAGATGCCGAGTAATGTTTGCATTGCTCGGGTATCGATGCGTTGTTGCATTGCCATATGCGCGGCAATGGATAGTTTGGGAAAATCTGCATCATACTGATTTTTTGTTGTCATCAAAAAGTTTTCGCGTGTCGGAAGTGAAGTGAACCGTTATGCCGTAGCGCGAACAGATGAGCGGCGGCACGTTATTGGTGTCAATATTCAAGTCGTCTCCGCGTAGCCCTTGCCACATGGCTAGATAGTGCAGGCTTCCGGTTTTGACGCCCGCCTTAATTGCGCGATCAACACCGCCACGATAGGGCAAGATGGGAAGTTCCCCAGCCTGCGCCGCGCTAACAAGGTCGGCGCGGCTGCCCCTAAGTGCGATACCAGCTTGCCATGCGTTTATGATGCCGCCATCCGGGCCATTGATGCGCACATTGTAGTCGCGCGACACGGGTGGAGGATTGGCAAATGATTCACGGAGCAGCATGTTAATCAAATTTCAACGGGAGTTGTGTTTGAGGATAATACACGTTGTTTATGTAATGAGGCTTCGCTTTTTCTTTTTTTCTGCGGCGTTCCAAGAAGCCATGCTTTTGCCGTGGCTAATAGCAGCGCGCGTTTTTCAGCATCCAACAAGTTTTGAAAGTAACCCGACAAGATATCTCGCCCGTCGGGGCGAGACCCGACTAAAGCAAGGTGGCTTTGCTGGGATGTGTACTCAGCCTTCGACTGGATCAAAACAAACGGTTTTTATCACCCTCTCCCCAACCCCTCTCCCATTCAGGGCGAGGGGCTTCCACGCGCGGATGGTTCAAGGGAGAGGGGCTTTACATTTTCTCCACTGCGGCTTCTCCCCACAACTTTCCCACAACTTCACGCCCCAACACCGCATCACCGCTCGTCCAGAAACGCACGCTTCCCGGCATGGTCGCAGGTGACAATAATCCCGCTTCCGCAACGCGTCGCCGTACTTGTTGCGCGACGGCAGCGCCGGTGTCTATGAGTGCGATGTTTTCTCCCGCAAGCTCGCGGATCAGCGGCTTTAAAAACGGATAGTGCGTGCAGCCGAGCACCAGCGTGTCCGCGCCTTGTTCCAGTAACGGTTGCAAATAGCCGTTCAACAGATTGCGCGTGGCTGTAGTCGCCAGTTCGCCGCGCTCGACGCATTCGACCAAGCCCGGACAGCCTTGCGTCACGACGCGCACGTTCTGGCCGTAATTTTCAAGCAGGGCGGCAAAGCGGGCGCTTTGCAGGGTTCCCGTGGTGGCGAGCACACCGACCACGCCACTTTTGGTCGCGGTGACGGCGGGTTTGACGGCGGGTTCCATGCCAATAACCGGAATTGCATAGCGCTCGCGCAGCATGGCAATCGCGGCAGCGGTGGCCGTGTTGCAGGCGACGACCAACGCCTTGGCATCATGCGCAATCAAGAATTCCGAAAGCGCCGACGCGCGTGCGCAAATTTCTTCCGTGCTTTTGCCTCCGTAAGGCGCGTGGGCGGAATCGGCAATGTAGAGCAGATGTTCGCACGGCAACTCGGTGCGGATGTGATGCAGTACCGACAAACCGCCGACACCGGAATCAAACACGCCTATGGGAGAAGAATTCATGCGCGTATTTTACGGCGTGTTATGAGCATGGCATCCCCGTAACTGAAAAAACGGTAGCGTTGCTCAACCGCATGACGATAAGCTGCAAGCACATGCTCGCGCCCCGCAAACGCCGATACCAGCATGAGTAACGTGGTACGCGGCAGATGGAAATTGGTGAGCAGTTTGTCCACAAGTTTGAAGCGATAACCCGGTGTGATGAAAATATCGGTGTCGCCGCAATCTGCCGATAATTCGCCTTTTTGCGCGGCGCTTTCGAGCGCGCGCAACGCCGTCGTTCCCACCGCGATGATGTTGCCACCACGCGCTTGCGTAGCGCGTATGGCATCGACTGTTGCTTGCGGAATTTCGTACCATTCATTATGCATTTTATGTTCGCGGATATTTTCCGTGCGCACAGGCTGGAATGTACCCGCGCCCACGTGCAACGTGACAAAGGCTTTTTCCACTCCGTTTTCCACGAGCGCCTGCATCACTTCATCATCGAAATGCAGCCCCGCTGTGGGCGCGGCGACTGCGCCGGATACCCGTGCGTAAACAGTCTGATAGCGTTCCTCGTCTGCCGTATCGGCTGCATGGGAAATATAGGGCGGCAGCGGCAATTTGCCATGCTGTTCCAGCAATTCGGGCAGCGTTGTGTCGCCCAAAAATTTCAGTTCAAACAAATCCGCCTGCCGACCCGTCACTTCGGCCTCGATTTTTTCTTCCAGCACCAGCCGCGTTCCCGGCTTGGGCGCATTGGAGGCTCGCGCGTGCGCAAGCGCGCGATGTTCATCCAGTATGCGTTCCACCAGAATTTCCAGCTTGCCGCCGCTGGCTTTGATGCCGTTAAGACGCGCCTTGATGACGCGGGTATCGTTGAAAATCAGCAGGTCTCCCGGCGTAAGCAGTGCGGGCAGATCGCGGAACAGACAATCCTGCGTCGCGCCGGAGTTGCCGTCGAGGCAAAGCAGACGGCTGCCGCTGCGCTTTTCCGCAGGGAATTGCGCGATCAACTCGGCGGGCAAGGCAAAATCGAAATCACTGGTACGCATGAAACTCCATGAATAATTCGCTATAATAGCGGGCTCTTTTTCCCTGGCCGGGATGGCGGAATCGGTAGACGCAGCGGATTCAAAATCCGCCGCTGGTAACAGTGTGGGGGTTCGAGTCCCCCTCCCGGCACCATGTATGCGCAATCGCGCATTTTTTCAATCTTGCATTCTAACCCAGGCGTTCCAGGAACCTCCGCATCCGCCCATCTTTGCCGCGCTGCCAAAGCCGCCGCATCTCAATCAGGACAAGTTAATCCTTTTATCTTCAGCCACTTAGCTTGTCATCAAAATATCTTTGTGCTACTTTGTGCTCCGTCTGCGGCAGTTTGTCGCAGTTGTACAACAAACAATAATGTAACGCGCACGTTTGCAGGAGGAAGATCGGTGGCGACATCGATTGTAGATTACAAGGTAGTGGCAAGACCCAATCACTCCATGTCCCGCAAGGAGACATTTCGAGTCATAGCGGTACTCGCAATCTTTTCCCTGTCGATCGCAACTGCGTTCAGCCTGCTCGGCGCATGGCTGGTTTTTCCGTTCGCGGGATTGGAGTTGCTTGCGTTGGCGTATGCCTTTCATATTGTCCTGTGTCATGCGGATGACTATGAAAGCATCACCATCTCGGGTGACCGTCTGGCAATAGAAAAACAGCATTATAAAAGTACAAGTCAGGTTGTTTTGAACCGCTATTGGGCGCAGGTTGTTTTAAAAGAAACGCCCGGCGGAGAGCATCGTTTGTGGCTGCGGTCGCATGACAAAGAGTTTGAAGTTGGCAGATTCATGAGTGATCGGCAACGATTGGTCGTGGCGAGCCAGTTGAAAATGCGTACCGGAGCGGTTTACCAAGGCGCGATATAGGGAGTGAGAATGGTATTTCGATTTCTGCAAAAAATTGGGATGGTGTTGATGCTGGCTGCATGGTCTTTCGCCGCGCATGCCGAGTATGCCTGGAATTTTCCCAAACCCGTCACGCCCATGGCGGCGGATACGCTGCATGTGCACAACAAATTCATGATCATCATCATGGTGATCTTTGTGGTGGTGCTGGGCATCATGATCTACTCGATCTACAAGCATCGCAAAAGCAAAGGTCATCAACCGGCCAGCTTCACCGGCCCCAGCACCAAGGCGCAGGTTTTCTGGACGCTGGTGCCGTTCGCCATTCTGCTCTACATTGACTTCATCCTCATGGGCATCCCGGCATATCACAGCGTTTTGCTCATGCAGGACACCAAGAATGACGCGGAAATGGTCATCAAGGTCACCGGCAGCCAGTGGCGCTGGCAGTATGAATACATGGATGGCGAAGCGAAGGGCATCAAATTTGTGAGCAATCTCACCACGCCGCAGGAACAAATAGAGAATGCCGCAGACAAGGGTGAGCACTATCTGCTGGAAGTGGATAATCCGCTCGTGCTGCCAACCGACAAGAAAGTCCGCATCCTGCTGACTGCCAATGACGTGATTCATACCTGGTGGGTTCCCGCCTTTGGCTCCGCGCGTGACGCCATTCCCGGTTTTCTGCGTGAAACCTGGGTGAAGATCGAGGAGCCCGGCACCTATCGCGGCCAGTGCAAGGAATTGTGCGGCAAGGGTCACGGCTTTATGCCGGTTGTGGTGGAAGCCAAACCGGAGGCGGAATACAATGCCTGGGTTGCCGAACAGCACGCCAAGATGAGCGCCGCTTCCGCCGATGCAGGCAAGGAATGGACAAAGGAAGAATTGATGACCCAGGGTGAGGCCGTGTACAAAGCGAATTGCGCGGTTTGTCACCAGGCGGACGGCAAGGGACTTCCGCCTACATTCCCGCCGCTCGCGGACAGCAAGATCGTCAACTCGCCCAACTTTGATGCCGAGGGCAAGCTGATGACGGACAGTCATGTGGATCGTGTATTCAACGGCAAAAACATGATGCCCGCCTGGAAGGGCACGTTGAGCGATTCCGACATCGCTGCCGTCGTGACTTACGAGCGCAATGCTTTTGGAAATCATATGGATGATCTGGTACAACCTTCCCAGATCAAGGCTCTGCGCTAATTCGGATTCAAGGAGACTTACATGAGCACCGCAACCGCAACACATCATCAGGACGATCACCACGCCGAACACCCCACGGGCATTATGCGCTGGTTGACCACCACCAATCACAAGGACATCGGTACGATGTACCTGACGTTCTCGCTCATCATGTTCCTCTTGGGCGGCCTCCTGATTCTCGCCGTCCGCGCCGAACTGTTCCAGCCAGGGATGCAGGTGATGCAGCCGGAATTTTTCAACCAGTTGATAGGCGTGCATGCGCTGATCATGATTTTCGCGGCGCTCATGCCTGCTGCGACCGGCTTCGCCAACTGGATGTTGCCGCTGCAACTGGGCGCACCCGACATGGCGCTGCCACGCCTCAACAACTGGGGCTTCTGGCTGCTGCCACCCGCCGCGATACTGCTGCTGGCTCCGTTCGTGCTCGCGCTGCTCGGCATCGGTGATGGCGCAGTTGCGACCGGCTGGACATTTTACGCGCCGCTGTCCGTACAGGGCGGCATAGGTACAGACTTCGCGATCTTCTCGGTTCACCTGCTGGGTATTTCCTCGGTGATGGGTTCCATCAATGTGCTGGTCACCATTTTCAATATGCGCGCGCCCGGCATGACGCTTATGAAAATGCCGATCTTCGCATGGGGCTGGATGATTACCGCCTTCCTGCTGATCGCCACGATCCCCGTGCTCGCAGGCGGCGTAACCATGCTGCTGACTGATCGCCACTTCGGCACGCACTTCTTCGACGCGGCCGGTGGCGGCGACCCGATTCTGTTCCAGCACCTGTTCTGGTTCTTCGGTCACCCCGAGGTCTATATCGTTCTGCTGCCGGTTTGGGGTCTGATACCGCACATTCTGACCACTTTCTCGCGCAAGCCGACCTACGGTTACAAGGCGCAAGTCTATAGCTTCTGGGCGATCGGCATCCTGTCGGTTGTGGTCTGGGCGCACCACTTTTTCACCGTTGGCTTGCCTACACCCGCGCTGCTCTATTTCATGTACAGCACGATGTCGATCTCGCTGCCGCTCGCGGTATTGTTCTTCTGCTGGATCGCGACCATGTGGAGAGGCTCGATGACCTTTGAAACGCCGATGTTGTTCACCGTCGGCTGGATCATATTATTCGGCATCGGCGGATTGACCGGCCTCGTGCTCGCGGATGTCGCGGCGGACGCGCAATATCACCACTCTTATTTCGTGGTAGCGCACTTCCACTACACGCTGTTCGCAGGCGGCATCATGGGCATCATGGCCGGGGTTTATTACTGGCTGCCGAAGATGACCGGCCACATGTACAACGAAAAACTCGGCAAGCTGCATTTCTGGCTAACCACGATTGCGTTCAACGTGACGTTCATCCCGCAATTCTTCCTGGGTCTGGCCGGCATGCCGCGCCGCATCCCGGATTACGCGCTGCAATTCTCGGAGTTCAACATGATCTCCACGGTAGGCGCGTTCGTGCTGGGTCTGTCGCAACTGATCTTTGTTTATAACGTCATCCGCACTGTGCGCGGTGGCGAAAAAGCGACCGACAAGGTATGGGAAAGCTCGGTGGGACTGGAATGGACGCTGCCTTCGCCGCCGCCGTACCACAGCTTCAGCGAGCAGCCGGTCATCAAGTAATGCAACCCGACCCGGCCCCTGCGCCGGGTCATTTGTGGAAACATCATGAGTCAGGAAAGTAGTGAGAAAAAGCGCCGCAACATACGTATCGGGTTGATGCTGGGCGTGTTTGTTGCGTTATGGTATGTAGTCGCGATACTCGTGATGGCAAAATCCTGATGGATGCACAACAACGCGCGGCGGCCAACAGGCGGCTGGTGTGGAAATTGATGGGTTTGGTGGCGCTGGCGATTGCGTTTGCATTCGCGCTGGTGCCGTTGTACAACGTGTTTTGCGATCTGACGGGGCTGAACGGGAAAACCGAAAGCCTGCCGGTTGAGGTGCAAAGCACGATGAAAGTGGATGAGTCGCGCTGGGTGAATGTGGAGTTCACCAGCAGCGTGATGCCGGGCTTGGCATGGAATTTTTACCCGAAGGAAAGCAGCATGAGAGTGCGCCCGGGTGAAATCATGCTGGCGCTGTTTGAGGCGAAAAACATGACCAACGAAACCGTCGTCGGTCGTGCGGTGCCCAGTGTCAGCCCGTCACAGGCGACGTTCTACTTCAAAAAGATTGAATGTTTCTGTTTTCAGGAGCAGGCGCTGAAAACGGGCGAGGTGAAGGAGATGCCGTTGCGGTTTTACGTCAGCCCCGACCTGCCGAAAGATATCGGCACCATCACCTTGTCGTATGCGTTTTATCACGTCGCTTCGGCGACAAATTAGGGAGAGTCGCGTGTTTTGCGCGGCAAGTTAAAGTAACAGCACATTAAAGCACCGTAGAGGAGTTTTTGTATGACCACACAGACACATGAAGGCCACTACTTTGTGCCCAACCCCAGCATTTATCCGGTCATTCTTTCGACCAGTCTCTTGCTGTTGGCGGGCGGCTTCATCTTCAATATCAATGGTCACGATGCCGGCAAATGGTCAATGCTGGTGGGATTTTTGGGCATTTTGTATGTGCTGTTCGGCTGGTTCGGCAAAGTCATCGGTGAAAGCGAAGGCGGCATGTACAAGAAATGGGAAGACCGCTCCTTCCGCATCGGCATGATTGTTTTCATCGCCTCCGAAGTCGCCTTTTTCGCCGCGTTCTTCGGCGCACTGTTTTACATGCGCGTGATCTCGGTGCCGGAACTCGGCGGATTTGATTCCGAGTTCACCCCGTATCCGGGCTATGCCGGTGACTGGCCAACCGCCGGCCCCGGTGGCGCTACCGTGCACGGCGCCTACACCCCGGCCAATTTCACGCCCATGGGCGCATGGGGCATTCCGGCCATCAACACGCTTATCCTGCTCACCTCGGGCGTGACCGTCACCTGGGCGCACTGGGGTCTGCTCAAGAACAACCGCAAGCAACTCATCGCAGGGCTCGCGATGACGGTGGCGCTGGGCGTCGCCTTTTTGTGCCTGCAAGCTTATGAATATCACCACGCTTATCAGGAACTCGGCCTGACCCTCGGTAGCGGCGCCTACGGCGCGACCTTCTTCATGCTGACCGGTTTTCACGGTTTTCACGTGACGCTGGGTACCATCATGCTGATTGTTATTCTGCTGCGCAGCATAAAAGGGCATTTCAAGTCCGATCACCACTTCGGTTTTGAAGGCGTAGCCTGGTACTGGCACTTTGTGGATGTGGTCTGGCTGCTGCTGTTCGTACTGGTTTACTGGCTGTGACAAATAAAAAGCGGCATCCTCACGGATGCCGCTTTTCGTCAAAAAAATCCATCACTGCGGTTGCCCGATAATGCCCAGGTAATAACCGATCATCAGCAGCAGAAACAACCCGAGGGACAAGGAGATGCGCAGGGTTAACGCTTTCACGGTGCGCTTGCCCTCGCCTTTATCCTTGATGAGATAAAACAGCGCGGAAAACAGACTGCCGACGATGACCAGCAGTACGATGACGATGAAAATTTTCAGCAACATAACGGCCTCCGCGTTTGATATTGCGTTCGATTATGAAACGCTCCTTGGTATAAATCAATGAAATATCATTTCCAACCTCGCCTCCTGCCCGCACTCACCGCGTTGCTCTGCGCCGCGCTGTTTGTGCGGCTGGGTTTGTGGCAACAGCACAAGGCCGAGGCCAAGCAAACATTGCAGGCGCAGCTTGACAGTCACATGAAGGAAGCGCCAGTAGCCTTGCCGGACACCATTGCCGATGCGGAGGCATGGCGCTACCGCAATGTGCGCGTGCGCGGCAGCTACGAAACGCATTACCAGATTCTGCTCGACAATCAGGTAGACGACGAACGAGCCGGTTACCATGTGGTGACGCCCCTGCATATTGAAGGCACGGAGCGCCGCATACTCGTGGATCGCGGCTGGATTCCGGCACCCGTGCTGCACAGCGATATTCCGGTAATAGAAACGCCGGGTGAGCCGCTGGAAATCACCGGCAATCTGTGGCTGCCGTCCGACAAGATTTACACGCTGGAATCGCCGACTCCTGCCGCCGGCTGGCAAAAAGTCTGGCAGAACATGGATATGAAACGCTACCGCCAAGCCGTGCCGTTTGAGTTGCATCCTCTCGTCATCCGCCTCGCGCCGGACAGCGACGCAGGCGGCTTCACGCGCAACTGGCCACGGCCTGCCGAACGCATGGAAATGAATTGGGGCTACGCTTACCAATGGTATGGTTTTGCTGTAGCCGCAATCGCGATCTGGCTGTTTTTGAGCTTCAGGAAAGTCGAGGCGTAAATGGCCGGCACCACGCAACAACGCAAAGGCCGTCGCATGTTGCTCATCATGCTCGTGCTGTTTTTGCTGCCGCTGCTCGTGGTGCTGATCATGGTTGGTCTCGACTATCGCCCGGGCGGCGAAAGCCACGGCGAATTGGTGAAACCGCCCAGAGCATTACTGGCGCCCGCGCTAACTGACTGGCAAGGCAGGGATTTCTCCGCCGAACAGTGGAAGGACAAATGGCATCTGGTCGTGATCGCAAACGAAACATGCGATGCGGATTGCCAGCAGCGCGTGTATCTTGTGCGCCAGGTTCACGTCATGCTCAACAAGGAAATGAGTCGCGCGCAGCGCGTGCTGATCGTACCGGATACCGCAGATCGCGCCGCCCTTGAAACACTGCAGCAGAAATATCCCGATCTCGTCATTCTCACGGGAGCCGATGCGGCAAATCTCGCGCAACAATTTGATCTGCCCGATCAACCTGCCGCTACCGCCGGGCGCGTGTACATCGTCGATCCGCTCGGCAATCTCATGATGAGCTACCCGGCAGGCTTTGATCCCCGAGGTTTGCAAAAAGACATGACCCGGCTTTTGAATTATTCGTGGGTGGGATGATGAAAATCTTCGACCGCCTGCTGTTGATCGCCACCGTGCTGACTTTCTGCGTGATCGTGCTGGGCGCGTATGTGCGCCTGTCGGACGCGGGGTTGGGCTGCCCGGATTGGCCGGGCTGCTACGGCCATCTCAGCGTGCCGCAGGCTGAAGCCGCGCTGGCGCATTCCCCGGATGCGCCGCTGGAATCGCACAAAGCCTGGAAGGAAATGGTGCATCGCTATTTCGCCGGAACATTGGGACTGCTGCTGCTGGTGATGTGCATCGTCGCATGGAGCAAGCGCCGGAAATTCCATGCCCCCGTCGCGCTGCCCACGTTGCTGCTGCTCGTGGTGGGCTTGCAGGCGGCGCTGGGCATGTGGACAGTCACGCTGTTGCTGAAACCTGCCATTGTGAGCGCCCACTTGCTCGGCGGCATGACGACTCTGGCATTGCTGGCATGGCTCGCGCATCGACGCTTCGGCAGCTTTCCCTCCCGATTCGGCGGCAATTACAACGCGCTCAAGCCGTGGGCGCGGCTGGGGCTGATCATACTCGCGATTCAGATCTTCCTCGGCGGCTGGACCAGCTCCAATTACGCCGCGCTGGCCTGCGCAGATTTCCCGCTGTGCCAGGGCGCATTGCTGCCACCCACGGATTTCGCCAACGCTTTTCACATGATTCGCGAACTCGGCCAGACCGCCGATGGCGCGCAAATTCCGTTCGCTGCGCTGACGGCCATACACTGGATGCACCGCCTCGGCGCGCTCGTTACCCTGCTCTATCTTGGCTGGCTGGCGGCGCGCACCACACGCACGCCGGGGCTGGGCGAACTGGGTGGATTCATCGTTATTTTGCTGTTGCTGCAAATCAGCCTGGGCATCAGTAATGTATTATTCAGCCTGCCGCTGCCGGTCGCCGTCGCGCACAATGCGGTCGCGGCTTTGTTGCTGGTTTCATTGGTGGTATTAAACTCGAAAACGACCGCAAGGTCAGGGAGACAGACATGAGCGCAATCGTCGCAATCCGATTCCAACGCCTACGCATCAGCTTTCAAAGCTTTTTCCTGATGTGCAAACCACGCGTGACCGCGCTGATCGTGTTCACGGCGATGATAGGCATGTTCCTCGCCACGCCGGGCATGGTGCCGCTTGATCTGTTGCTCAACGCCACCATAGGCATCGCACTCGCCTCCGGCGCGGCGGCGGCATTCAACTGCCTCATCGAACAGAAAATCGACGCGCGCATGGCGCGCACGCGCGCGCGACCCCTGCCTACGGGGCAGGTTTCCTCGGCGCAAACCGCGGTATTCGCCACACTGGTCGGGGCGCTCGGTCTCGCCATTTTGTATTTCAACGTCAACCCGCTGACGATGTGGCTCACTTTCGCGACTTTCCTCGGCTATGCGGTCATCTATACCATCTTCCTCAAGCCCGCGACGCCGCTCAATATCGTCATCGGCGGCGCATCCGGCGCAATGCCGCCGGTACTGGGCTGGGCCGCGGTCAACAATGTCGTTTCGCCCGAGGCGCTGATTTTGTTCCTGATTATTTTTGCATGGACGCCGCCACATTTCTGGGCGCTGGCGCTGTATCGTCGCGAGGAATACGCCCAATCCGGTCTGCCCATGCTGCCGGTCACTCACGGTGAGCAATTCACGCGGCTGCACATACTGCTCTACACCATCGTTCTTGTCGCCGTGACGCTCATGCCGTTCGGCAGCGGCATGAGCAGCTGGATCTATCTCGCCATTTCCGGCGCGCTCAATGCGGTTTTCATGGCTTATGTAATCGGGCTTTATCGCAACTACAGCGACGACCTCGCCAAGCGCACCTTCCGCTATTCGATTCTGTATCTGACCCTGCTTTTCGTCGCGCTGTTGCTGGATCACTATTTGCTGCCCATGCCGATGCTGGGCGGCCCGGGTGTTTGACTCACCTTGAAGCATGGCGGCGAGAGTGACCGCTCGCAAACAAAACGGCTGCCAAGGCAGCCGTTTTTCATATTGAAGTCAGTGGCGGGAAGGTCTGGACGAGTTGCCGCCTCCATGTGGTTTGCCCGGCGGCCCCGGATTTGGAGGCGCTGCCTGCTGGCAACTGCGATCCCCCACATAACCGATCACGCATGGCTGGCTGGGGCGTATAGTCACTCCCGTGGAGCCATTATTATTGTACGGTCGCCGCCCTCCATAACCTGTTCCATATCCATAAATCGGCACATACGCTGACGAAACCGCGCGTTCGGCCTCCGCCGCCGCAAGCTCCCGCTGACGCGCTTCCTCCGCCGCCATCAGTTGCCGCGCCTCCTCCGTGCGCACTTTCTCCTGCTCAAGCCGCTTCTGGTCGTGATAGCGATTTTCCTCCTGCATGCGGGTCAACTGATCGCGCGCGCGCTGCTCATCTTCCGCCGAAACCGGCGGTGCTTCCTCCACCGTGCCGACCTGCTTCTGCTTCGCCGCGCAGGGCTCATCCTGATACACGATCCGCTGTTTGGCATCCTTGCACTTGTAAATCTCGGCCGAAGCCGCCAGCGGAACCATGCCCAACAACAATGCAATCACCAGTTTGCTCATGGAACATCCCCGATTCTGCTACACAGACAAAACTACAAAGGTTTATTTAAAGCTTAAATGCGACGATGCGCAAGCGTTGTGGAAATTGGTGGGTTGGGAGGGGATCGAACCCTCGACCAACGGATTAAAAGTCCGCTGCTCTACCGCTGAGCTACCAACCCGGAGGGAACGCGAGGCTTCCCGGAAGGGGCGCCATTATCGCGGAAAGTGGCGTTGCGGTCAACGCAAACCGGGGAAGCGGCCTTGCATCGTGCGCATGAATTTGCCCATGCCGCCCTTGGAAAACATTTTCATCATTTTTTGCATATCCTCAAATTGGGTGAGCATGCGATTGACTTCCTGCACTTGCACACCTGCACCGGCAGCGATACGACGTTTGCGCGAGGCTTTGAGCAGCTCCGGCTTGCGGCGTTCCAGCGGGGTCATGGAGTTGATGATGCCTTCGATGCGGCGCAACGCTTTTTCGCCGACTTCGGGGTTGACCTTGTTGGTCATGTTGGCGAGTTGCGCGGGCATTTTATCCATGAGCGCGCCCATGCCGCCCATTTTGCGCATTTGCAGCATCTGGTTTTTGAAATCTTCCAGATCAAAACTCTTGCCCGACTTGACCTTGTCAGCGAGTTTTTTCGCTTCGTCGATATCGACATTTTTTTGCGCCTGCTCGATGAGGCTCAGCACATCGCCCATGCCGAGCACGCGCGAGGCCATGCGCTCGGGATGGAAAGGTTCGAGGCCGTCAACCTTTTCGCTCACGCCGATGAATTTGATCGGGCGGCCGGTGATGTGACGCACTGAAAGCGCTGCGCCGCCACGCGCATCGCCATCCAGCTTGGTGAGCACCACGCCGGTGAGTGGCAGCGCTTCGTTGAAGGCGCGCGCGGTGTTGACCGCGTCCTGCCCCTGCATCGCATCGACCACGAATAGCGTTTCGACGGGATTGAGCGCGGCGTGCAGATGCTTGATTTCCGTCATCATCGCCTCGTCAATCGCAAGGCGGCCGGCGGTATCGAAAATCAGCACATCATGGAAATGACGACGCGCATGGTCAAGCGCGTTGCGGGCGATTTCTTCCGGCTTTTGATTGACGCTGGAATCGAAAAAATCAATATCGAGCTGGCTCGCCAGGGTACGCAACTGCTCAATTGCGGCAGGGCGGTAAATATCGGCGCTCACCAGCAGCACTTTCTTTTTCTGCTCCTTGAGCAGACGCGCGAGCTTGGCGGCAGTCGTGGTTTTGCCAGCGCCTTGCAAACCGGCCATGAGAATGATCGCGGGGGGAACGGCGGCAAGATTGAGGCCAACATTTTGCTCGCCCATGAGCTTGGTCAGCTCTTCGTGCACAATCTGAATCACTGCCTGGCCCGGCGTGAGGCTTTGCAGCACTTCACGACCCTGGGCGCGTTCCTTGACGTGGGCAATGAAATCCTTGACCACGGGCAGCGCCACGTCGGCTTCGAGCAGCGCCATGCGCACTTCGCGCAGCGCGTCCTGGATATTTTCTTCAGTCAGTCGCGCGTGTCCGCGCAGGGTTTTGACGACTTGTTGCAGTCGTCCGGTCAGATTTTCAAGCATGGGTTATTCGCCGTCGGCGCTGTGATATAGTTGAAGCAATCTTGGAATTCTAACCGAAGATGGACTTACTCCCCAATTTAATCGTGGCCGGTTTTTACGCAGCGGTCGCGTTTGATTTCTGGCGCAGCGGAAAAACCGACTTGCCGCGCAATCACGCGCCCTGGCATCAGGTCGCCATCGGCATCGGCCTGTTGCTGCACGGCATCCTGCTTTCCAAATCGCTATTCGTCGGCGGGTTGAATCTCGGCCTCACCAATGCGCTTTCCGCGATTTTCTGGCTGACCGTGCTGATCTACTGGATCGCCGCTCTCAAACACGAGCTGCACAGCTTGCAGGCATTTGTGCTGCCGCCCGCCGCCGTATTCGTGCTGTTGCAAGGCCTCTTTCCCGAAACGCATCTCGTGGCTTACGCCGACAGACCTGCTTTTGTGTGGCATCTCGTGATTTCGATGCTGGCCTACAGCCTGCTCACCTTCGCCGCCTTGCACGCGCTGCTCATGGCCATCGCCGAACGCAGCCTGCATCGCAAGCCGACATTGCTCCGCCTGCCCGGGTTTCCTCCGCTGCTGCCTATGGAAAAACTGTTGTTCCGTATCATCACGCTGGGCTTCGCGTTGCTGACACTGACGCTCATCAGCGGCATCGTATTTTCGGAAGAACTATTCCATCAGGCGCTGCGTTTCAACCACAAAAATGTCTTCGCGCTCATTTCCTGGGCAATTTTCGGCGCGCTGCTTATCGGTCGCTATCAACATGGCTGGCGCGGCAAAAAAGCCATCCGCTGGACACTCAGTGGATTTGCCCTGCTGTTGCTCGCCTACGTCGGCAGCAAATTTGTGCTTGAAATTATTCTGGGACGCTGAACCATCTACCTCGAATAAAGTCGTATTCCCCTCAAACCATGACAAGGCTCTGACCCCCGTGATGCGCAATTTTCTTCCTCTCGTTTTTTTGATTGTTATGGCTGCTCCGGCAAGCGCTGAGTCGGAAAAAATCAACCCCGGGCAATATGTCAGCGATGGCAGTTACGGCTCGCTCGTGATTCAAAAAGATAAAGAGGGCAAGCTGACATTCGATATCGAATCTGTTGGCGGAAACTGCCATATGTGCGGCGTTTCCGGCGTGATTGTAGATGGTGTCGGGCGCGCCGACGACGGTACGGACGAAGAAGATTCAAAATGTCTTATCTCCTTCTCGGCCAAAAACTCAGAGATTGCCGTCGAGCCGATTACCGGGGAAAAATGTCGTTACTACTGCGGCGCCAGGGCTTCCTTTGATGGAACCTACTCCATTCCTCCGACCGCCTGCACACGCGCAAACCGTCAAGCGCAACGCGATCGTTTCCTTGTCCTGTATCAGTCCCGTCAATACTCGCAGGCGGCAGACATGCTTGAAAGCCTCATAACCCAGTGCCAAAAATTCATGGGCTGGATCGAGATCGATAAAGTGCGTAGCGATCTGGCTTTGGCGCAGTACCACAACCATCAACCCGAGCAATGTCTCAAAACCCTGAACGACACGCTGGTGGCAGAAGTTGAAGATGAGGAAGAGCTCAAGTCCGGGGAGAAGGATGTCTATCTGCCGCCATGCGATTTCGACAATTACATCGCAACAGCAAAGACCATCTGGTTTAACAAGGCGCTTTGCACCAGCGCCAAACAAAAATTGGAATAAGCCGCCCCGGCCTGCTCAATCCCGCAAGCTGATAATCGGCCATTGCACCTCTTCAGCGTAGGCGCGCAATGTTGGGTCGGGATCCACGGCGACCGGGTGCGTTACCTCTTTGAGGAGCGGCAGATCGTTCATGGAATCGCTGTAAAACCATGTCTCCTCGAAATCCGAAAAACTCTGCCCGCGCGCTTGCAGCCACTCGTTTAGGCGCGTGACTTTGCCTTCCTGAAAACTGGGCGTGCCGACGGCGCGACCGGTAAATTCACCGTTGATTTCTTCCGGATCGGAACCGATCAGATTTTCGATGCCAAATTCGCGTGCGATGGGTCTGGTCACGAAAGAGTTGGTGGCAGTGATAATCACCATCAAATCCCCGGCTTGGCGATGTTTTTCCACGAGCGCCCTGGCTTTGGGCGTCATCATGCCGCGAATTTTTTCCTGCATGTATTTTGCGTGCCACGCATCGAGTTGTTTGCGCGGGTATTGCGACAACGGTTTCAACTGAAATTCAAGAAAGGCGTGAATGTCCAGTTTGCCTTTTTTGTAGTCATCGTAGAATCCGGCGTTGCGTGCCTGATGCGTGTGCCTGTCCAATACGCTTTGTGAAATAAGGAATTCCGCCCATTCATAATCGCTGTCTCCGGCCAGCAGGGTGTTGTCGAGATCAAACAAGGCTAAACGCAAGTTGTGCTCCAAAAAATTATTTTCAAATCATTCCGACCCTCTCCCGCATGGCAGGAGAGGGTGAATCGCAACGCATCTCACAACTGCGGATGCGCGCGTTCCATGCCGGAATAAAGTTTATTGAGGCCGTTCAGATAAGCCTTGGCTGAGGCGATGACAATGTCGGTATCCGCGCCCTGGCCGTTGACGATGCGACCACCTCTGGACAGACGCACGGTGACTTCGCCTTGCGCATCGGTGCCGGTGGTGATGTTGTTGACCGAGTACAACAGCAATTCCACGCCGCTTTTGGCGATCTGCTCTATTGCCTTGAACGCAGCATCAACCGGGCCTCCGCCATCGGCTTCGGCGCTCTGCTCCGCGCCGTTATCCAGCACCGTCACGCGCGCGTGCGGTGTTTCGCCGGTTTGCGAGCAGACATTGAGATAGACCAGTTTGTAGTTTTCGCTCGCCTCATTGACGATTTCATCACTCACCAGCGCTTGCAGATCCTCATCAAAAATTTCCGATTTTTTGTCGGCCAAATCCTTGAAGCGCGCGAAGGCGGCATTAAGCGCGTCCTCACCTTCGAGTTCGATGCCAATCTCCTTGAGGCGCGTGCGGAAGGCGTTGCGACCCGAGAGTTTGCCGAGCGTGAGTTTGTTCGCATTCCAGCCCACGTCTTCCGCGCGCATGATCTCGTAGGTTTCGCGATGCTTGAGCACGCCATCCTGATGAATGCCGGACTCATGCGCGAACGCATTTGCGCCAACAATGGCCTTGTTCGGCTGCACCGGGTAGCCGGTGATTGATGAGACCAATCGCGAAGTCGCGACGATCTGCGTGGTGTCGATGCGGCAATCGCAGTTGAACACGTCCTTGCGCGTTTTGACCGCCATCACGATTTCCTCCAGCGAAGCATTGCCCGCGCGTTCGCCGAGGCCGTTGATGGTGCATTCGACCTGACGCGCGCCGTTCATCACCGCAGCGAGCGAGTTGGCAACCGCCATGCCCAAGTCGTTGTGGCAATGCGTGGACCAGATCACCTTGCCGGAATTGGGCACGCGTTCGAGCAACTGCCTGATGCGCTCACCCCACAACTGCGGAATGGAATAACCCACGGTATCCGGCACATTGATGGTTTTTGCGCCCGCCTGTATCACCGCATCGAACACGCGTACGAGAAAATCCATGTCGGAACGCACCGCATCTTCGGCGGAAAATTCCACGTCGTCGGTATATTCCAGCGCCCACTTCACCGCTTGCACGGCGCGCTCAGCCACTTGATCGGGCGTCATGCGCAATTTGTTTTCCATGTGTATCGGGCTGGTCGCGATAAAGGTGTGGATGCGCCCTTTTTTTGCCGGCTTGATCGCCTCACCCGCGCGACGCACATCATTCTCGTTGGCGCGAGCGAGCGAGCATACGGTGGAGTCCTTGATGATTTCGGCGATGGCCTTGATCGCCTCGAAATCGCCCGGACTGGCCGCCGCAAACCCGGCTTCGATCACGTCCACACCCAACTTTTCCAGTTGACGCGCAATGCGGATTTTTTCTTCCCTGGTCATCGCCGCGCCGGGGCTTTGCTCGCCATCGCGCAAGGTGGTATCAAAAATTATCAATTTCTGCATGTCATGCTCCATTCATTCTTTTGGAAGCGGATTTGCATCAACGCCTCCGCGAGGCCGCAACCTCGCACATTTTAACCGCGCGGCGGAAATACCGCGCACTTTATAGGTAAAGCAAATTCGGGATTGGATTATCAGCGCGCGACGCGCAGCAGCAGGCCGGCCAGCAAAAGGCCAAAGTGCGGAAGTGACAAGATGTTGTAGCGATTGAAAAACATGGGCAGGACTATAGCGGGTTTTTGCCGTAGATGCAATAAACCCGGGCGCATCGGTTTACTGGCGAACGCCTCTGGCCTAAGATACGGAGAGAAATCCGCATCGGCGAGTCGAACAGAAACCGGCTGCTGGAATTAAGCGTCATCAATTAGTCAATCAGAGGTTTCACTTGGGAGAAAATCATGGCAGAAGCAAGAGAAGTTGATGCGGAAACGATGGACGATATCGTTCACTATGAGCAAAAAGGGCTGGAATTTCTCGGCATTGGCGCGGATATGCCACCGGCGGAAATTGTACGCGTCATTACCGAACGGGTACGTGAGCTGAAAGCGGAAAACCGCTCACTGGACAAGGACGATACCCTCGCGCTTGGCTGTCTGCTCGGGCGGCAATATATCCGTGGTTTTGGCTGGCACTGGGCCGAAGTGGTCTGGGACTTTAACGAAGAGGACAGCGCCATCGGCGTGCTGCCTCAGGATAATTCCCTGTTCATCAACCCGATGTGGTGGATGAGCGATACACTCGAAACCAGGACCTCGACCAATTTCATGCTCAATTACAACATGGTGGCGGCAAACAACATCCCGGCGGCGCAACCGGACGAGGCCGTGGGATTTCACTGATGGTCGCCATGCTCTCCGTGCTCCAGCCCGTCATCTACATCCAGATTTCGCCCAACCGTCTCACGCTCAAGAATCTCAAAACCGGCGAGACTATTGCCGAGATACCCGAAGTAGCGATCAGCGCACCGCCCAAGCGCCGCGTTCTCGCAGTCGGCCCTCAAGCAAGACAGGCTGCCAAGGCTTCACCGGGCGCGGAAGTGGTCAATCCCTTTGCGCATCCGCGCACGTTGATCTCGGATTTCACTGCCGCCGAAATGCTCGTCAAGCATCAGGTGCGCCGCATTCTCGGCAACTCCATCTTTTTCCTTGCGCCGCGCATCGTCATCCATCCACTCGGGTCGCCGGAAGGCGGTTTCACCCAGATCGAACACCGGGCAATCCACGAATTGGCGATCTCAGCCGGAGCATCAGCCGCATGGATACGAACCGGCCACCCGTTGACCGACGACGAGATAACTCAGGTAGTGACCGGCAAACTGGAGCCGTGAAAATAATGCACGTCGATTGAATGCACGTGCCCGGCCGGATGATGCGGCATACGCAAATCAATGAGGATGGTAGAGCGTGTATAAGTTGCTTTCTTCATGCTCGATGCGCATCGCCAGCAAGGTGCCGACCGCACCGTATTCTTCGATGAATGTATCGACGTTGTCGGTCGTAACCGTCGTACTCTGGTAGCGGCGCACAAACTCAACCACGCCGCGCGCGATCTTGTTCATTTCGCTCCGGAAGCCGCGAATAAGGGCAAGGTTCTCGTGATCATCGGCCATGGATTGCTCAAGATACACATAAAAACGCACGTTCTCGATGAGCAGATGAGCATCAAGGCGGGTTTTGAACGCAAGCAAGGCATGCGGAATCTTGGTATAAACCCCGGCGCGCACATCGTCGCCAAGTGCTTTGTACATCGCAACAAGCTGTTTGTGGTCTTCCCGGAGATTGCCAACCAACTCGGGATCATAACGGATGGAACGGGTGGACGACTGGGAAGTGTCAGATGATGCCCTTTGTGGAGCGGGCTGGTGTGCCGCAGCGGTTTTCTTTCCCTTGAACCATTTGCTGAAAATTTTCATGGCCTATCTCTCTCCTGAATTGGCGATAGCAGAAAATAACCTTTCTTGTTATATGTGTATAGTAATTATAATCCATTTCGAGACTCTAAAATCCAGAGGCCAATTCAGGTAACGGCTATTTTGGCCTGCGCAGCTTGCCGAACGCCCAGACTACATAGCCCGACAAACCATACACCACGAACAGCGTGAACAGCACCTCCGGCGGATTGTAGGAGATGAGAACAAAGGCGAGCACGATGCAGAGGATGACGACGAAGGGAACGCTTTTGCGCAGGTTGAAATCCTTGCCGCTGAAATAGCGCAGGTCGCTCACCATGGTCAGCCCGGCAAATACGGTGAAGCCCCATGCGAGCCATTTCACCTGCAGCCAGTCGAACAGGATGTCGGCGCCGGAGACGCCATGTTCGTACATGACCCACACCAGCCCTGCGAGTAACGCAGCGGCAGCGGGACTGGGCAAGCCTTGAAAATAGCGTTTGTCGGATTCATCCAGCTTGGTGTTGAAACGCGCAAGGCGCAACGCGGCTCCGGCGCAGTAAATGAAGGCGGCAATCCAGCCGAGCTTGCCCATGGGCTTCAACGCCCAGACATACAGCACCAGCGCAGGCGCGACACCGAAGGAAACCATATCGGCAAGGCTGTCATATTCCGCACCGAAGGCGCTCTGCGTGCGTGTGAGCCGCGCCACGCGACCGTCCATTCCATCCAGCACCATCGCGATGAAAATGGCGATGGCCGCGGGCTCAAACTTGCCGTTCATCGCTTGCACCACGGCATAAAACCCCGCGAACAACGCACCCGTGGTGAACAGATTGGGCAGCAGATAAATGCTGCGCTCGCGCAGTCTGCCGCGCAGCAGGTGGCGTGGGGGTTTGGGTTGATTGGCCATGAAGTCCGGTAACCAGATATAAGGCCGACAAGTATAACAACAATGCCGCAACGCGCCGATATGTTAGTATGCCGCCCCATCATGCACTATTCCGTATCCCATACCGACGGAGCCGCGCGGCGCGGTGTGTTGGCGCTTGCTCACGGCGAGGTTCAGACGCCTGCTTTCATGCCGGTCGGCACTTATGGCAGCGTCAAAACCGTGTCGCCGCAGGAAATCCGCGAAATCGGCGCGCAGATTGTGCTGGGTAACACCTTTCATCTGTGGCTGCGGCCGGGGCTGGACGTGATTGAGGCGCACGGCGGGCTGCATCGCTTCATGGGCTGGGACGGCCCGATACTCACCGATTCGGGCGGGTTTCAGGTGTGGAGTCTGGGCGCGCTGCGCAAAATCAGCGAAGAAGGCGTGAAATTCCGCTCGCCGGTCAATGGCGACGCCTGTTTCCTCACGCCGGAAGAATCCATGCGCATCCAGCGCGTGCTCAATTCCGACATCGTGATGATATTCGACGAATGCACGCCCTATCCGGCCACGCAGGAACAGGCGCGCGATTCGATGGAACTTTCGCTGCGCTGGGCGGAGCGCAGCAAACGCGCGCATGAAGGCAACGCCAATGCGCTATTTGGCATTTTGCAGGGCGGCATGTATGAGGATTTACGCGAGCGATCACTCAAGGGATTGACCGACATCGGCTTTGACGGCTACGCCATCGGCGGCCTTTCGGTGGGCGAGCCCAAGGAGGACATGCTGCGCATCCTTGACCATATCATCCCGCACATGCCATCCGGCAAACCGCGCTATCTCATGGGCGTGGGCACGCCGGAAGATTTGGTGGATGCGGTCGAGCGCGGCGTGGACATGTTCGATTGCGTGATGCCCACGCGCAACGCGCGCAATGGCTGGCTGTTCACGCGCACCGGCGACATCAAACTCAAAAACGCGCGCTACCGCAACGACACCGCCCCGCTCGATCCGGAATGCGGTTGCTTTACCTGCCGCAATTTCAGCCGTGCCTATCTGCATCATTTACACCGGATCGGCGAAATTCTCGGCAGCCGCCTCAACACCCTGCACAATCTGCACTACTATCAGGAACTCATGGCCGAGTTGCGGCTCGCAATTGAACAAGGCCGTCTTGCCACGTTCACGGCGGAGTTTCGGCGGCGGCGGGCGGCGGGAGAATCTCAAGGAACCCCGGCATCCGATCCTTTATGATAGAATTTTGCGCTTTTTAGTCAGTCACAAAAGGACTTATCGTGTTTATTTCCAATGCATACGCTGCGGCGACGCCGTCAGCCTCGTCCGAGTGGATGGCCTTTCTTCCGTTCATAGTCATTATCGTGGCGTTTTTCATGCTCATGCGCTCGCAGTCGAAGCAGGCCAGAGAGCATCGCAAATTGATGGAGACGTTGCAAAAAGGCGATGAAGTCGTCACCGCAGGCGGGCTGGCGGGCAAGGTCACCAAGGTGGACGATAATTTCGTCGCCCTTGAAATCGCGCCCAACCTCACTGTGCAGATACAGAAGCATGCGATCCAGACCCAGCTGCCCAAAGGTTCGCTATAAGGCCCTCTGAAAAAAACACCGGGACATTCCCATGAATCGTTATCCGCTCTGGAAATACATTTTTATTCTGGTCGTGATCCTGCTCGGCGCGCTCTATGCCCTTCCCAATATGTATGGTCAGGATGATGCCGTGCAGGTTTCTCCGGCGAGACCCACCGGCACGGTTGATACCGCGCTACTCACGCAGGTCGAGTCCACGCTCAAGGAAGCCAATATCGTCTATAACGCGATTTCCATGGACGAAAAAGGCATACAAGTGCGTTTTGATTCGGAGCCCGCGCAGGATAATGCCCGGAAAGCGCTGACGGAAAAACTCGGCAAGGATTATGTTATTGCGCTCAATCTGCTTCCCCGCGCGCCAGGATGGTTAAGCCGCATAGGCGCGAAGCCGATGTATCTCGGCCTTGATTTGCGCGGCGGCGTGCATTTTCTGCTGCAAGTGGACATGAAGGGCGCAGTGGACAAAAAAGTGGAGAGCTATACCGGCGATATCCGCACCATGTTGCGCGACAAGCGCGTTCCCTATCTCGGCGCGGCGCGTATCGATCAGACCATACAATTCAAATTTCGCAATGCGGATGACCGCGCCAAGGCCATCACGGAAATTCGCAAGGCGCATTCCGACTTGACGCTCAAGGAATCCACTGACGGCGAAAACAGCATATTGACGGCCTCGTTGTCCGAGGCGGCGAAAAAGCAGATTCAGAACGATGCGCTCAAGCAAAACATCGAAACCCTGCATAACCGCGTGAATGAGCTGGGCGTGGCCGAGCCGGTGATTCAGCAGCAAGGCGAAGATCGCATTGTGGTACAACTGCCCGGCGTGAAGGACCCCGGCGTGGCCAAGAAAGTTCTGGGGCGCACCGCCACGCTTGAAATTCGCATGGTGGATATGGAAAAAACCGGATCGCCCGGCATCATGGCTGCCGCCGAACAAGGCCAGGTTCCGTCTGATGTCGAATATTTCACGGGTCGGGGCGGTGCCATACTCGTCAAAAAAACGGTCGTGCTGACCGGCGATTACATCACTGGCGCCAGCGCCGGCATTGACCAGCGCAACGGCGGCTCCGTGGTGCATCTTGATCTGAATGATCGCGGCGCGCGCATCTTCCAGCAAGTCACGCGCGAAAATGTCAACAAACGCATGGCGATTCTGCTGATCGAAAAAGGTCAGGCGGAAGTCGTCACCGCGCCTTCAATACGCGAGGAAATCGGTGGCGGCCATGTGCAGATCGACGGCATGGTCAACCAGCAGGAAGCGGGGGAAGTCGCCCTGCTGTTGCGCGCCGGAGCGCTCGCTGCGCCCATGGATATCGTCGAGGAGCGTACCGTGGGGCCGAGCATGGGCAAAGAAAATATTGACCGCGGCTTCCATTCCACGCTGTGGGGTTTCACCGCCGTGGCCATCTTGATGCTGTGCTATTACTGGATGTTCGGCGCGACTTCCGTGACGGCGCTGGGCGCCAACCTGCTGCTGCTGATTGCGCTTCTGTCGCTGTTGCAGGCCACACTGACGCTGCCCGGTCTCGCGGCCATCGCGCTCACTCTGGGCATGGCAATTGACGCCAACGTGCTTATCAATGAGCGAATACGCGAGGAATTGCGCGTCGGACTATCGCCGCAAGCATCGATACATGCGGGATATGACCGCGCCTTCGCCACCATTCTGGACTCCAACGTCACGACATTGATCGCGGGTCTCGCGCTGTTCACATTCGGCACCGGCCCGATCAAGGGTTTCGCTGTAGTGCATGTGCTCGGCATTCTGACCTCGATGTTCACCGCCGTGGTGGTTTCGCGCTCCATCGTGAACCTGATTTACGGCTATCGCCGCAAACTCACCAAACTGGCGATAGGGTAGGAAACAACATGGAACTGTTTCATTTCAAAAAAGATATTCCCTTTATGAGCTACGGGCGTCTCACGACGTCCATCTCACTCATCACCTTCTGCCTCGCGGTATTTTTCCTCGCCACGCGCGGCCTTGCGCTGGGCGTGGATTTCACCGGCGGCACACTGATGGAGGTGAGCTATCCCCATGCGGCGGATGTTCCCCAGATACGTTCAGCGATTGACGGCCTCGGCTTCAAGGACGCGACGGTGCAGAATTTCGGCTCTGATTCCAATGTGCTGCTTCGCCTGCCGATCAAGAAGGGTGTCAGCGCGGGTCAACTGTCGGAAGAAGTGATGGCCGCGCTGAGGGCGCACGATTCCAAGGTCGAATTGCATCGCGTGGACTCCGTCGGCGCGCAGGTCGGCGAGGAGCTTTATACCAACGGCGCGTTGGCAATGCTGTTTGTCTGCATAGGCATCATGGTATATCTCGCCATACGCTTTGAGTGGCGCTTCGCCGTATCCGCCATCATCGCCAATATGCACGACGTGGTGATCATCCTGGGCTTTTTCGCCTTTTTCCAGTGGGAATTCAACCTGACCGTGCTCGCCGCCGTGCTGGCTGTGCTGGGCTATTCGGTCAACGAATCGGTGGTGGTGTTCGACCGCGTGCGTGAAAATTTCCGCAAAATGCGCAAGGCTTCGGTGCGGGAGATCATAGACAACGCGATCACGCGCACCATGTCGCGCACCATCATGACCCACTTGTGTACCCAGCTCGTGGTGTGTTCCATGCTGTTCTTCGGCGGCGAGGCATTGCACAACTTCGCGCTGGCGCTCACCATCGGCATCTGCTTCGGCATCTATTCCTCGGTGCTGGTTGCCAGCCCGATTGTGCTGGCGCTCGGCATTTCGCGCGAGGACATGATCAAGCCCGAGAAAAAGGAAGAGGCGGACAGCACGCCTTGATTCACCCCTTGCCTTGACAAGTTTCCGCTGTTGCGCGGAAACTTGTCACATCTCATTCAGACAAATCTTTTCCTCTTGGACAGTATTTCATTGGTGTGGCAACTCGGCGCGCTTGCCGGTTTGCTCATGATAGGCGCATTTTTTTCCATCGCCGAAACCAGCCTCATGTCGCTCAACCGCTACCGGTTGCGGCATCTCGCCAAAACCGGTCATCACGGCGCGCGGCTCGCAAGCAGCCTGCTTGCCCGAACCGACAAGCTGCTCGGCGTCATCCTGCTCGGCAACAACCTCGCAAACGCCGCCTCCGCGACACTGGTCGCGGTAATCTGCGTGAATCTGTTCGGCAAAGGCGAAATGGTACTGGCCGGAGGCACTCTCGCCGTGACCTTTGCGATTCTGATATTCGGTGAAATCTCGCCCAAGGTGATCGCGGCGACCTACCCCGAACGCTTCGCATTCGCTTGCAGCTATGTGCTCTATCCGCTACTCAAGGTTGCCTACCCCGTCGTCTGGTTTGTGAATCTTTTTGTGAGCGGCTTTCTCAAGCTGTTGCGTATCAAGACCAATTTCGATGACTCCGACCACGCGATCAGCATGGAGGAGCTGCGTACCATCGTCACCGAATCCGGCAAGTTCATTCCCAAAAAACACCGCAGCATATTGCTGAATCTGTTTGAACTGGAAAAAATCACGGTGGATGACGTAATGACCGTGCATACCCAGATCGAAGCCGTGGATTTTGACGCGCCGCTGGAAACCATTTTGCACCAGATCGCCACCAGCCATCACACACGCATGCTGGTACGCCAAGGGCCCACCGAAGAAGTCATCGGCGTGCTGCATATCCGCAAGGTATTGCGCCATATCCAGAGCGGCGAGGCCGACCTGGACACATTGCGCGAAATGCTGACCGACGTCTATTACACGCCATCCGGCACCCCGCTCTACACGCAGTTGCAGCAGTTTCAGGAAAAACAGCAGCGGCTCGCGCTGGTGGTGGATGAGTACGGCGAGCTCAAGGGTCTGGTGACAATGGAGGACATCCTCGAAGAAATTGTCGGCGATTTCACCACGCAATCGCCCATCCACAGCAGCGCGTTTCACCGTCAGCCGGATGGAAGCTGGCTGATTGATGGCGGCGTTACGTTGCGCACCCTCAACCGCAAGCTCAGCCTCGCCTTCCCGCTGGACGGCCCGCGCACGCTCAACGGGCTTGTGCTGGAACATTTTCAGGATATTCCCGAACCCGGCACTTCCTTCAAAATCAGCGGTCACACGCTGGAAATCGTGCAGGCCCAGGAACGCATAGTCAAAAGCGTGCGGATTTACCCCTGAAATAATCTCCATGCCGGGCACTTGAAAAAAATCGTTTAAAGCTCACAATAAGAAGTACGTCATGGCAAAGATACACGAAGACACCGTTCTCGAACGCGAAACAACACGGCAAAAGCCGCCGCCTTTGTACAAGGTGTTGTTGCTGAACGATGACTACACCCCCATGGAGTTTGTGGTGGTGGTATTGCAACGGTTTTTTTCCAAGAACCACGAGCAGGCCACCCGCATCATGCTCAAAATACATAACGAGGGTAGCGGGCTGTGCGGCGTTTATCCGCATGGCATTGCCGAAACCAAGGTAAATCAGGTTATCCTGTTTGCGAAGGAGCACCAGCATCCTTTGCAATGCATCATGGTGCAGGAGTAAAACCTTCTTTCTCGGGCTACTCTCTCAATGAGAGAAGAAGTGAGAAAGCGGTGTAAAGATTGCAAACCGGGAAGAAGTATTGAAAGCAGTTCCCCTCCCCTGCAAATTGTGGAGAGAGGATTTACAGAGGTAGCAAAATGATTGCGCAAGAACTGGAAGTATCGCTGCACATGGCGTTTATGGACGCGCGCCAGAAACGTCATGAGCTGATTACGGTCGAGCACCTGCTGCTCGCGATGATCGACAACCCGACGGCCGCTCAGGTGCTGCGCGCCTGCGGCGCCGATCTGGAAATCCTGCGCCGCGAGCTGACCCGTTATATCGAAAACCACATGCTCGCCGTGAACGGCGTGGACGAGGTCGAAACCAAGCCGACACTGGGCTTTCAGCGCGTGATTCAGCGCGCCATGCTGCATGTGCAATCCTCAGGCAAAAAAGAAGTCACCGGTGCCAATGTGCTGGTTGCCATTTTCGGCGAGAAAGATTCCCACGCCGTGTTTTTCCTGCATCAGATGGGCGTCACGCGGCTCGATGTGGTCAATTTCATTTCACACGGCATCGCCAAGGTGGCGGAGAACAACAGTCCCAAACGTGCCGAGACCGAGCAGGAAGCTGAAAGCGGGCAAGCGTCGGAAAGCGCGCTGGAGAGCTTCACCCAAAATCTCAACGCACAGGTGCTTGCCAACCGCATTGATCCGCTGATCGGACGCGGCCCGGAACTGGAGCGCGTGGTGCAGACACTGTGCCGCCGCCGCAAAAACAATCCGCTGCTGGTGGGCGAAGCCGGTGTCGGCAAGACTGCCATCGCGGAAGGCATCGCGCGTCGCATCGTCGAAGGCACCGTGCCGGAGGTGCTCAGCACCGCGACCGTTTACGCGCTCGATATGGGCGCATTGCTCGCGGGCACCAAATATCGCGGCGATTTTGAACAGCGCCTCAAGGCCGTGTTGAAGAAACTGGCTGAAAATCCCAACGCGATTCTGTTCATAGACGAAATTCACACACTGATAGGCGCGGGAGCGGCCAGCGGCGGCACACTGGATGCGTCCAATCTGCTCAAACCCGCGCTGTCCAACGGCACATTGAAGTGCATAGGCGCAACCACGTATCAGGAATATCGCGGCGTGTTCGAGAAAGACCACGCGCTATCGCGCCGCTTCCAGAAGATAGACGTATCCGAACCCAGCGTCGCCGAGACGGTGGAAATCCTCAAGGGCTTGAAGTCGCGCTTCGAAGAACACCATAGCGTCAAATACACGGCCTCCGCGCTGAGTACGGCAGCCGAATTGTCGGCGCGTTACATCAACGATCGCCATCTGCCCGACAAAGCCATCGACGTGATTGACGAAGCGGGCGCGGCGCAACGCATTCTGCCCAAATCGCGGCAGAAAAAAGTCATAGGCAACAAGGAAATCGAGGACATCATCGCCAAAATCGCGCGCATTCCGCCGAAAAATATTTCGGTTGACGACCGCAACGCGCTCAAGACGCTGGATCGCGATCTCAAAGCCGTGGTATTCGGTCAGGATCAAGCCATAGATGCGCTCACCGCCGCCGTCAAAATGGCGCGTAGCGGCCTCGGCAGTTTGCAAAAACCGATCGGCTCCTTCCTGTTCTCCGGCCCCACGGGTGTCGGCAAAACCGAAGTCGCGCGCCAACTCGCCTACATACTGGGCATAGAACTGGTGCGCTTTGACATGTCGGAATACATGGAACGCCACGCGGTTTCGCGTCTCATCGGCGCGCCGCCGGGCTATGTCGGATTTGAACAGGGTGGCTTGCTGACCGAGGCGATCACCAAGCATCCGTATTGCGTGTTGCTGCTCGACGAAATAGAAAAAGCGCACCCCGACATTTTCAACATTCTGTTGCAGGTGATGGATCACGGCACGCTCACTGACAACAACGGGCGCAAGGCGGATTTCCGCAATGTGACCATCATCATGACCACCAATGCGGGCGCGGAATCGCTCTCCAGAACGTCGATGGGCTTCACGCAATCGGCGAGCAGCGGTGATGAAATGGCCGAGATCAAACGCTTGTTCACCCCTGAGTTCCGCAACCGGCTGGATGCGATTGTGTCGTTTAGCCCGCTCAATCACGACATCATCATGCGCGTGGTCGAAAAATTCCTCATCCAGCTGGAAGACCAGTTGCACGAGAAAAAAGTCGAGGTGGAATTCACCGATGCGCTCAAGGAATATCTTGCCAAAACCGGCTTTGATCCCAAGATGGGCGCCCGCCCGATGTCGCGCCTGATTCAGGACACCATACGCCGCGCGCTCGCCGATGAACTGCTGTTCGGCCGTCTCGCGCAAGGCGGCAGCGTGACCGTGGACATCACAGCCGGCAATGAAATCGTGCTGGTTTTTGACGAAAACCCGGGCAACCCGGAACCGGAACTCGCGGCCAGCGAAGCAGAATAATGACTGCACACTAAAAAGAACTGCATGCCTATCCTGTACATACTGACCGTTGCCATTTCGGTATTCTTTATTGTTCACGTCTTTCGTACCGGCCGCCCCTACTGGTGGGCTTATGTGATTTTGGCGATGCCTGTGCTTGGAAGCCTGATTTACTACTTTGTCGAAATTTTCCCCAATTCGCGCCAGGAGCATCAGGCCAAAAAAGCCGCGCGTGGCCTCGTTCGCGCGCTCAAACCGGATGCGGAATTGCAGCGCCGCGTGCAGGAACTGGAAATCTGCGGCAGCATGGATAACAAAATGGCACTCGCGGAAGAATGCGAAGCCGTCGGCATGTATGACGAATCCGCGCGCTTGTATCGCAGTTGCCTTGCCGGCGCGTATGCCAACGATCCGCAAATTATTTTCCGGCTGGCCGCTGCGGAATTGATGCGCGCAGAGTCAGGTGAAACCGCCACTCTGCTGCAACGTCTGGAGCAGGAACATCCCAAATACAAGCCGCTCGAAGTGAAACTGCTGCGCGCGCGGCTGCTGGAAAAAACCGATCCGCCTGCCGCGCTAACCCTTTACGAAGAACTTGCCCCCATCTATACCGGCCTTGAAGTCAAATGCCGCTATGCCGCATTGCTGCGCGAACTCGGGCAGGAAACGCAGGCATACGATCTGTTTGAGGAAGTCGTACAACACGCCAAGCGCTACAACATTCAGCACGACGGCGAACAGGAGTGGGTGCGCTATGCGAAGGCGGAGTTGAAAGGCTAGAGATCATTGCATAGCGAAGAAGTTTGAAAGGAACCTTGCTTTAGTCGGGATTCGCCCCGACAGGCGAGGTTCTTTCTTTTGCTTGTCCAAAAGAAAGAACCCAAAGAAAAAGACACCCTGCTTCCGCGGCGCTACGCGCTTCCCTGCGCTGCTCATCAAGCCGGGCGGCTCGCAAGAACTCGCCTTGGCGTTGCCAAGGCTCAAACAGTTGCGAGCCGACATCCCCCGTCTTGACTGCGCTGCTCGGCGCGGCAGAAGGGAAAGAAAATCAAAACCTTCGTCCTCGCTATCAAAGGGGAGATGCCATCGAAAAAACCTGTTTACGAATCCAGCGCTTGTTCCAAATCCGCTATCAAGTCCGTTTCATTTTCTATCCCGACAGAAAGCCGCGCCATGGTATCGGTGATGCCGATTTCGGCGCGCTCGGCGGCGGAGAGATCGTGATGCGAGGTTGTGTGCGGTTGTGTGACCAGGCTCTCCACACCGCCCAGGCTGGGCGCGAGACTGAAAATTTTGAGTTTTTCTATCACTCGCGTGGAGTCAGCGGAACTGCCTTTGTAGTCGAACGTTACCATGCCGCCGAAACCTGACATCTGGCGTTTGGCGACTTCGTGATTGGGATGGGAGGGCAAGCCGGGATAAAACACGCGGCTCACTTTCGGATGAACAGCAAGAAATTTCGCAATCGCGAACGCGTTGGCATTTTGTTTTTCGACGCGCAGCGACAAGGTTCCAAGTTGGCTTGCGAGCCTGTGCGCCTGATCGGGGGAAATCATCTGGCCGAGATTTTTACGCCACGGCTTGATACGCTCCAGCAATGCGGCCTTTGCGGAAATCACGCCGCCGGTCACGCTGCTGTGACCGCCCAGATATTTGGTCGCGCTTTGCATCGTGAAATCAACGCCAAGTTCGAGCGGGCGCTGGTTCACGGGCGAAGCAAAGGTGTTGTCGATGGCTGCGAGCGCGCCGTGGCGATGCGCGATATCCGTCACTTTGCGGATATCGATCACTTCCAGCAGGGGATTGCTCGGCGTCTCGAAAAAAACCAGTTTCACTCCGCCGGATAAAACCGTTTCCAATGTTTCCAGTTTTTGCGGCGAGACATGATGCGTTTTGATGCCGAGGCCGGGAAGCTGCCGATCCAGCAATTCCAGTGTGCCGCCGTATACATCGCCCACGCAGGCAATGCCGTGCGTGCCGCAGGCGAGAAACAACGCCGACAACGCTGCCATCCCCGCGCCAAACGCCAGCGCCGCCTCCGCTCCATCGATCGCGGCGATTTTTTCCTCCAGACTGATGATGGTCGGATTCATGCCGTAGCGCGTGTACAGATAACCCGCGCGTTTTCCGTCGATGACTTCCAGCAACTGTTCGGTGGATGAAAACCGGAACGTCGTCGCATCATAAAGCGGCATATGCACCGCGCCATGCGAATCTTTCAGGTCGCCGGAATGGATGCAAGTGGTGGAAAGGTCAGTCGTGGTTTTTTCCTGCATGATAATCTCCTGCTGCCGGGATTGAAGCTGTGCTGTTCTTTCACGGGCTGATTCATTGTACCCGCTTCCTGCAAGTATAAAAAAACTTGCCCAAACTACGGCAGGTTTTTCTTTGTCGTTGCGCAACCCCTTACCGCGCGAGCTTGCAAGCCTCTGCCGCCATCTCCGTAATTTCCGCCCATTCGCCGCGCGCCATCACGGTGGCGGGAGTAAGCCAGGAACCGCCAACGACAACCACGTTTGGCAAAGCCAGCAATGTCGGCGCATTTTCCGGCGATACGCCGCCAGTGGGACAGAACTTGATGTCGGCGAAGGGACCGGCCCAGGCTTTGAGCAGATTGGGACCACCGGCTTGCATCGCGGGGAAAAACTTGAGTTCGGTGTAACCGTCTTCCTGCGCTTGCATGATTTCGCTGCCGGTGGCGATGCCGGGCAAGAGAGGCAAACCAATATCCTGGCAGGTTTTACCGATGGCGGAGGTATAGCCGGGGCTGACGCCAAAGCGCGCGCCTGCAGCGAGCGCAGCCTTGGCATCGGCGACGTTGCGTATGGTGCCTGCGCCAACCACGGCTTCGGGAACTTCATCGGCGATGACCCTCATGCAGTCGAGCGCGACCGGAGTACGCAGCGTGATTTCCAGCATGCGGATGCCGCCTGCAACAAGCGCCCTGGCCATCGGTACGGCATGTGCAACTTCGTTGAGGACGATCACGGGAATCACCGGCTGGTCGAGCATGACATCCAGCGCGGTCAGTTTTTTGTCATTCACAGCCAAGTGCAAGCTCCTTCTTCGGCAGAAGTTACGTTGCGGCGCAATCCGGCGAACAGCTCGCGACCAATGCCGGTGTTGTTTGCATCACGTTGCTCCTGCGTCATGCGCACGGGTTCGCGCACAGCCCATTCGGCGGCGTCGATAAGCACATTCAATTCGCCGTTGATGGCATCAAGACGTATCAAATCACCGTCGCGCACTCTTGCGAGCGGGCCGCCTGCAGCGGCTTCGGGGGAAACATGGATCGCAGCGGGAATCTTGCCGGAGGCGCCGCTCATGCGTCCATCAGTCACAAGCGCGACATCGAAACCCTTGCTTTGCAGCGCCTTGAGCGGTGGCGTAAGTTTGTGCAGTTCCGGCATGCCATTGGCGTGCGGGCCTTGCCAGCGCACCACGCAGACTACGTCGTGATCGAGTTCGCCCGCAGCGAAAGCCGCCAGCAATGCTTCCTGCGAATCAAACACCTTGGCGGGCGCCTGAATAACATGCAGATCAGTCGGCACGGCGGAAATCTTGATGACACTGCGACCGAGATTGCCGCGCAGCACCTTGATGCCGCCGTTCCAATTGAACGGCTCACCGACCGGACGCAACACATTGTTGTCCGGCGTAGGGCCGGCCACGTTCCACACGATTTTGTCATTTTGCAGCGCGGGAATACCGGTATATTCGCGAAAGTTGGCACGCACGGTAAGCACGTCTTCATGCATGAGTCCGGCGTCCAAAAGTTCACGAATGACATAGCTTGGGCCGCCCGCTTCCTGGAAGGCATTCACGTCGGCTTCGCCATTCGGATAAACGCGCGCGATCAATGGAATCACATCGGACAGCGTGCAGAAATCATCCCAGTCAATCGCAATGCCTGCCGCGCGCGCCACGGCAACCCAGTGGATGAGATGGTTGGTGGAGCCGCCGGTCGCGAGCAGAGCGATCATCGCATTGACGATGCAGCGCTCATCCACGATGCGGCCGATCGGCGTGTAGTTTTTGCTCTTGACGATGTTGAGCACGGTGCGTACCGATTCGCGCGTGAGTTCGTTGCGGAACGACGTGCCGGGCGTGACAAAAGCGGAACCCGGTACATGCAGCCCCATCGCTTCGAGCAACATCTGATTGCTGTTGGCGGTACCGTAGAAAGTACAGGTGCCTTGCGCGTGATAGGCTTTGGATTCGGTTTCCAGCAGTTCCTTGCGACCCACCTTGCCTTCGGCGGCGAGCACGCGCATATGCGATTTTTCGCTGTTGGAAAGACCGGTGGTCATCGGCCCCGCCGGCACGAATACGGTCGGCAAATGACCGAAATGCAGCGCGCCTATGAGCAACCCCGGCACGATTTTGTCGCACACGCCAAGCATGAGCGCGGCATCGAATACATCGTGGCTGAGCGAAACCGCCGTGGACATCGCGATTATGTCGCGGCTGAACAGCGACATCTCCATGCCCGGCATCCCCTGCGTGATGCCGTCGCACATCGCGGGCACACCGCCCGCAACTTGCGCGGTCGCGCCATGCTTGCGCGCCTCATCCTTGATGAGATCGGGGAAATGCTGGTAAGGCGCGTGCGCCGACAGCATGTCGTTGTAGGCGGTTACGATGCCGATATTGGGCGCGCGCTCCATCACGACCTTGAGCTTGTCATTGGTGGGCATCGCGGCGAATGAATGCGCGACATTCGCGCAGCCCATGCGCTCCACGCCGGGCTTGCGTTGCGCCAGCGTGTCAATTTGAGCCAGATATGTTTTACGGTTTTCGGCGCTGCGTTCTTTAATGCGCTCGGTTACAGCAGCGACCGTGGGATTGAGTTTCATTGGACTTGGCATGAACTTCTTAAAGTAAACACGCTATCCTACCGCAAATCACTGCAAATTCACAACCAACCCTGTCGTATCAACCCCCTTTCGCAGATAGGGAAATTTCTTTTTTCAAATTTCCAGATTCAGCTTCCCGCGTTTTTACTTTGCATATAAAATGAGCATCCTTTTCGCCATCTCCCGCGCGTGCAACTGATGCAAATCGGCCCCTACAAATTAAAGAACAACCTGATCGTCGCGCCCATGGCCGGTGTCACGGATCGCCCTTTTCGCCAGTTGTGCAAACGCCTCGGTGCGGGCATGGCGGTATCCGAAATGGTGACCTCGAATTCCCTGCTGTACGGCAGCGCGAAAACCCGGCGGCGCGCCAATCACGAAGGCGAAGTCGAGCCAATCTCGGTGCAGATCGCGGGCGCGGATCCCAAAATGATGGCGGAAGCCGCGCGTTACAACGTCGATAACGGCGCGCAAATCATAGATATCAACATGGGCTGTCCGGCCAAAAAAATCTGCAATGTACTCGCCGGTTCCGCGCTGTTGCGCGACGAGCCGCTCGTGACGCGAATACTGGACGCCGTGGTCAAGGCCGTGCCGGAAGTGCCGGTCACGCTCAAGACCCGTCTCGGCTGGGACAAGGCCAACCGCAATGTCGGCCTCGTCGCCCGCATCGCCGAGGAAAGCGGCATCCGCGCGCTCGCGATCCACGGGCGCACCCGCGCCTGCATGTATAACGGCGACGCGCAATATGAGCTGATCGCGGAAGTGAAATCCCGCGCCGGCATTCCCATCATCGCCAACGGCGACATCACAACCCCGGAAAAAGCCGCGCAGGTATTGCGACAAACCGGAGCCGATGCCGTCATGATAGGCCGCGCCGCCCAAGGCCGTCCGTGGATATTCCGCGAGATCGAGCATTTCCTCAACACCGGCGAACATCTGCCGCAACCGCACGTCGCCGAAATCCACGGCGTGCTGCTGCAACATCTACACGATCTGTACGCCTTCTACGGCGAGGAAACCGGCGTGCGCGTCGCGCGCAAGCATATTTCCTGGTACACCAAGGGACTGGTTGGTTCGGCTCATTTCCGCCACATGATGAACCAGTTGCCGACCGTGACGGAACAACTCAAGGCCGTGAATGTATTCTTCGGTCAACTGGGCACGCAGGATGAACGTCTGCGTTATGAAAACAAAATCAGTGAGTATGAAGCCGGTGAGAACGAAACCGGCGAAGTGGAGGCGCTCGCGGCATGAAACTCGACAATGATCTCGCAAGCTGCGTGCGCGGCGCGCTTGCCGCCTATTTCCGCGATCTCGACGGCGAGCCGCCGCACGCGGTTTACGACATGGTGCTCGCCTGCATCGAAAAACCGATGCTGGAATATGTGATGAATCACGCCGGCGGGAACCAGAGCAAGGCCGCCGAAATTCTCGGCCTCAACCGCAACACGCTGCGCAAGAAACTCAAGCAGCACGGCATCCAGTAAATTTCACTTTCGCAATTCCGTCTCTTCCATATTCAACATTATGACCATCATCAAACGCGCGCTCATCAGCGTTTCCGACAAGCAAGGCATCGTCGAATTCGGGCAGACTCTGCATCGCCTCGGCGTCGAAATCCTTTCCACCGGCGGCACCGCCAAGCTGTTCCGCGACAACAGCATCCCGGTGATTGAAGTCAGCGATTACACCGGCTTTCCGGAAATGCTCGATGGCCGCGTGAAAACACTGCATCCCAGAGTGCACGGCGGCATACTCGGTCGGCGCGATCTGCCGGAACACGTGAGCGCGATGCAGCAAGCGGATATCCCCGGCATCGACATGGTGGTGGTCAATCTTTACCCGTTCCGCGCGACCATCGCCAAGCCGGATTGCACGCTGGAAGAAGCGATAGAGAATATCGACATCGGCGGCCCCGCCATGGTGCGCGCCGCAGCCAAAAACCATAACCATGTCGCAATCGTCACCGACCCGGCCGACTACGCGTCGCTCACGCGCGAACTCGAATCCAGCGGCGGCGCAGTCGGCGCCGAAACACGTTTCGCGCTCGCCAAAAAAGCGTTTTCGCACACCGCAGAATATGACGGAGCGATCAGCAATTACCTCACCGCACTCGGCCCCAAAAACGAAAAACTCGATTTCCCCGCCCGCTTCAATGCCCAGTTCAACAAGGCGCTGGATCTGCGCTACGGCGAAAATCCGCATCAGGAAGCCGCGTTTTACCGCGATATCTGCGTGCCTGCGGGCGCGCTCGCGGGCTTCACCCAGTTGCAAGGCAAGGAGCTTTCCTATAACAACATCGCAGACGCGGATGCCGCTTGGGAGTGCGTCAAGACTTTCGATACGCCCGCCTGCGTCATCGTCAAACACGCGAATCCCTGCGGCGTTGCAATCGGCGGCACGCTGCCGGACGCCTACGAAAAAGCGTTCAAGACCGATCCCACTTCCGCGTTCGGCGGCATCATCGCCTTCAACGGCGAAGTCTGCATCGACGTGGTTAATGCGATGAACGAGCGCAAGCACTTCGTCGAAGTGCTGATCGCGCCAAGTTACAGCGCGGAAGCCCAAGCCGCGCTCGCCGCGAAGAGCAATCTGCGCGTGTTGACCGTGCCGCTCGGTGATAGCCACAATGCGCTGGAATACAAGCGCGTCGGCGGCGGCCTGCTGTTGCAGACGCCGGACGCGCTCAATGTGAGCGTCGGTGAGTTCAAGACCGTCACCAAAAAGCAGCCGACTGCCGAACAACTGCAAGATTTGCAATTCGCCTGGCGCGTTGCAAAATTCGTGAAGTCCAATGCAATCATATTCTGCGGCGGCGGCATGACGCTGGGTGTGGGCGCGGGTCAGATGAGCCGCGTGGACAGCACGCGCATCGCCGCAATCAAGGCGCAGAACGCGGGCTTGCTGCTTGCAGGTTCCGTGGTCGCTTCGGATGCCTTCTTCCCGTTCCGCGACGGCGTGGATGTGCTGGCCGAAGTCGGTGCCACCTGCGTGATCCAGCCGGGCGGCAGCGTGCGCGACGAGGAAGTGATTGCAGCCGCCGACGAGCACGGTCTCGCGATGGTGCTGACGGGTGTGCGGCATTTCCGTCACTAAAACTTGGCGCAAATAGTTAAGGGGAAGAGCTTGTCCGGCGCGACATTCTTCATCTTGTTTCAGGGAAATAACACATGAAAATTCTGGTCATCGGCAACGGCGGGCGCGAACATGCGCTGGCCTGGAAGCTCGCGAAAAATCCGCGCATCAGCCGCGTTCTCGTCGCGCCCGGCAACGCCGGAACGGCGCTTGATTCCGACATGCAGAATGTCGCGATCACGGCGATTCCCGATCTCGTACAGTTCGCGCGGGACGAGCAGATCGCGCTCACCGTGGTTGGCCCGGAAGCGCCGCTATCCCAAGGCGTGGTCGATGCCTTCCGCGCTGCGGGGCTCAAGATATTCGGCCCGACCCAGGCCGCCGCGCAACTCGAATCCTCCAAGGATTTCGCCAAGAATTTCATGAAGCGCCACGGCATTCCCACCGCCGGATACGAAACCTTCAGCGACATCGCGGCAGCCCATGCCCATGTGCGGCAAAAAGGCGCGCCCATCGTCATCAAGGCGGATGGCCTCGCTGCGGGCAAGGGCGTGGTCGTCGCGCTGACCGAAGACGAGGCGCATGAGGCAATAGACATGATGCTGGCCGACAACAAGCTGGGAGAAGCCGGCGCGCGCGTAGTGATAGAGGAATTTCTCGAAGGCGAGGAGGCGAGCTTCATCGTCATGTGCGATGGCGAGCATATCCTGCCCATGGCTACCAGTCAGGATCACAAGCGTTTGCTGGACGGCGACCAGGGGCCCAACACCGGCGGCATGGGCGCGTATTCTCCCGCGCCCATCATCACGCCCGAACTGCACGCGCGCGTGATGCGCGAGATCATTCGTCCCACCGTTCAGGGCATGGCCAAGGACGGCATCCGCTACACCGGCTTTCTCTACGCCGGTCTCATGATAGACAAGGACGGCAACCCGAAGACACTGGAATTCAATTGCCGCATGGGTGACCCGGAAACCCAGCCCATCATGCTGCGCCTCAAGAGTGATTTCGTGGGTCTCATCGAGCATGCGATCAATGGCACGCTGAATCAAGCCGAAACCGAGTGGGATCGGCGCGTCGCGCTCGGCGTGGTGATGGCTGCCGCAGGTTATCCCGATGCTCCGCGCAAGGGCGACGTTATCACCGGCCTGCCCAGGGATTTGCAGGATGCGTATGTGTTCCACGCGGGCAGCACGCTCGAAAACGGGCAGCCGGTCACGAGCGGCGGCCGCGTGCTGTGCGTGACCGCGCTGGGCGATACCGTGAAGCAGGCGCAAAATCGCGCCTACCAGATCGCGGAAGGCATCCGCTTCGAAGGCTGCCAGATGCGCCGCGACATCGGCTGGCGCGCGATCAGGTGAGATGGACAGCGCACGCATCCGCGAGCATTTGCAATGTGGCGGCGTCATCGCCTACCCCACCGAATCCTGTTACGGCCTCGGCTGCGATCCAATGAATATTCAGGCGATCAAGCGCGTACTCAGTCTCAAGAAACGCAGCCCGTCCAAGGGATTGATTCTCATCGCCGCGTACTTCCAGCAACTGCAACCTTATCTGCAAGCGCTCACACCCGAACTCGTTACGCGCATGAATGCACATTGGCCGGGGCCGCATACCTGGCTTGTTCCCGCTTCCGCCACCTGCCCTGCCGCGCTACGCGGCGATCATGACACCGTGGCTGTCCGCGTTACCGCACATCGCGATGCGGCAGCACTGTGCCGCGCAGTCGATATGGCGCTGGTTTCCACCAGCGCGAATCTGAGTGGCGAGAAACCTGCTCAAACTGCCGAAGAATGCCGCCGTTTATTCGGCCAGCATGCACTCATCATTCCCGGGGAAATCGGCACGTGCCACCATCCTTCGACGATACAGGATCTGATGAGCGGCAGAATCATCAGAAAATAGTCAGGATAATCATGGATACCCGCCTCATCATTGACTATTTCACCGGCTTGCAACAGCGCATCGTCGAAGCGCTGGAACTGGCCGACGGCAAAAATTTTCTGCACGACAGTTGGCAGCGGCCGGAGGGCGGCGGCGGAATCAGTTGCGTGATCGAGGAAGGCGAAGTATTCGAGCGCGGCGGCGTGAATTTTTCGCACGTCACCGGCGAGCGTCTGCCGCCTTCCGCGAGCGCGAGCCGTCCGGAACTGGCCGGACGCGGCTTCGAGGCGATGGGCGTGTCGCTGGTACTGCATCCGCGCAATCCTCACGCGCCAACCGTGCACATGAACGTGCGCTGTTTCGTCGCGGCCAAACCGGGTGAAGAGCCGGTCTGGTGGTTTGGTGGCGGCATGGATCTCACGCCGTATTACGGCTATGAAGAAGATGCGATTCACTTTCACCGCGCCTGCAAACAGGCGCTGGATCCGTTCGGCGACACGCTGTATCCGCGCTTCAAGCGCTGGTGCGACGAATATTTTTACCTCAAGCACAGGCAGGAGCCACGCGGCATAGGCGGCATATTTTTCGACGACTACAATACGGGCGATTTCGGGCAAAGTTTTGCGATGGTGAAAAGCGCAGGCGACCATTTCCTCAACGCCTACCTGCCGATTTTGCAGCGCCGCAAGGATACGCCCTACGGCGAACGCGAACGCGATTTTCAGGCGTATCGTCGCGGTCGCTACGTGGAATTCAACCTCGTGTTTGATCGCGGCACGCTGTTTGGTTTGCAATCAGGCGGCCGCACCGAGTCCATCCTCATGTCATTGCCGCCGGTCGTGAAATGGCGCTACGACTGGCAACCGGAACCCGGTTCGGCGGAAGAAAAATTGTATTCGGATTATCTGGTCGGCAGGGATTGGCTGGGTTGAATTTCTGTCATAATTCCCCAAGGAACCCTGAACAAATCTGAGCGAGCGGGCACGCCCGAAGCCGAAATGGGCTTGCCGCGAGAGATTTGTTCAGAGGTTCCCAATAAACCGGGAGGAAAAAAATGCTGGCTCAATTATTACGCACCAAACCGGTCGCGCCGCCTCATGCGGACAGCGGCCTGAAAAAATGTCTGAGCGCATTTGATCTCACGCTGCTGGGCATAGGCTGCGCGGTGGGTGCGGGGATTTTTGTGTTGACCGGCAAGGCGGCCGCGTTGCAGTCGGGGCCGGCGGTCATGCTTTCTTTTGTGTTTGCGGGCGTCGCGGCCGCATTCGCCGCATTGGCTTACGCAGAACTTGCCGCTTCCATCGGCGGTTCCGGCAGCGCGTACAGTTACAGCTATACGGCATTCGGCGAAATTTTCGCCTGGCTCGTCGGCTGGATTTTACTGCTGGAATACGGTGTCGGCGCGGCGGCGGTGGCGAGTGGTTGGTCAGGCTATTTCACGCTCACGCTGGACAATTTCGGAATAAGTTTTCCGGAAATTCTGGCGCATGCGCCCGGTGAGGAAAAGATCAGCGGCTACATCAACCTTCCGGCATTCGTCATCATCTGGGTGCTCACTTTGCTGCTCATTGCGGGCGTCCGTGAAAGCGCGCGTTTCAATCACATCATGGTGGTTGTCAAACTCAGCGTTATCGGCATTTTCATCTTCATCGCCACGCTGCATTTCAATAGCGACAACTGGCAGCCATTCACGCCGTTCGGCTGGTACGACTCGTTGCCGGACGGCAAAACCACAGGCATATTTGCGGGCGCGTCGCTGGTGTTTTTCGCCTACTTCGGCTTTGACGCCGTTTCCACCGCCGCCGAGGAAACCAGAAATCCGCAACGCGATTTGCCCATAGGTTTGATCGCGTCACTGGCCGTCTGCACCGTCATCTATGTTGTGACTTCCGGTTTGCTGACGGGGATCGTGTCCTATACCGAACTCAATGTCTCATCGCCGATCGCGTATGCGCTGGCGAAAATCGGTTACACCTGGTCGTCAACTTTGATAGCGACCGGTGCGCTGGCGGGATTGACCACGGTGCTGCTGGTGTTGCTGTACGGCCTGACGCGCATTCTGTTCGCCGTCAGCCGGGACGGACTGATCTCGCCGATTTTTTCCAAGGTCAATCCCAACCGCCAGACGCCGGCACGCATCATTCTGATGTGTGGTTTTGTGATTTCGCTCATCGCCGGATTTTTCCCGTTGGGAGAACTTGCCGAAACCGTCAACATCGGCACACTGGCGAGCTTCGTGATGGTGTGCGTAGGCGTCATCGTGATGCGCATACGCCAACCCGATCTGCCCCGTCCGTTCAAGAATCCCTGGCATCCCGTGATTCCTGTGCTGGGCATACTTTCCTGCACCGCGCTGATGGCATTTCTGCCTGCCATCACCTGGGGGCGATTCGGTGTCTGGGTTGCGATAGGCTGCGTGTTCTACTTCGTGTATTCGATACGACACAGCAAGTTGCGGCACACGGCATAAGCCAATAAAAAAGCCGGTCAAGCGACCGGCTTTTCAGTTGTAATGTACCTGCGGCAAATTACATCGACAATACCCACTGAACGAGCTTCTTGATGTCTTCGTCCTTCACTTGCGGGCTGTTCGCGGACATCGGGATCGGACCCCACACGCCGCTGCCACCCTTCTTGACCTTCTCGATCAGTTTGGCTTCGGCATCCTTCTGGCCTTTGTACTTGGCGGCCACATCCTTGTAAGCCGGGCCAATGACCTTTTTGTCCACGCTGTGACAGGCCATGCAGCCGCTCTTTTGAGCAAGAGCCGACTCATCAGCCGCACCGGCCTGGCCGACCATTATCAGGGAACCAGCGGCTACGGCCGCCAACATCAGTGCTTTCATGTTTACTCCTTCAGTTTTAATTTTGCAAAAAACCATCGGGCAACGACCCGAAATAGCTGGAACCAGATTAAGCGTCAATCAAGGTAACTCATCATAAACGTGTTTCACCCACATTGCCAAGAGTCTCGTCAGGCAGGCAGATAACGCTTGTACTTCTCCATTCGTTGACATGGGATCGCCTACAGCGGCGCGGCGCTGTATTCCACGATCATTTCATGCGTCTCACCCGGCGCGACAGTGACGGTGTTATGCGCGGCATTGGCCGATTCCACGCACAGCATATGCGGCCACTCTTCAGCCACATCGCTCATGGCAGCGGCTTTTTCACACCACGGCGTCCAGACGACAGTGCTGGCGCTGCCGGATTTGGCGATACGGATCTGGCGGCGCAGCACCGGGTCTTCAATCACGCATTCGGTTTCAGTATCGACATAAATCCGGTCAACTTCGCCGCTGAATGTAACCGCGCCGTGTTGTTTTCCCTGCGCGAAATTGGCGGCCTTGTCGAAATACGCGCAATCCTCCAGCCCCAGCACCCGCGCGGCGGACACATCGCCCACCTGAAAATAGGTGTGCAGCGCCTCGGTTATTTCGCACGGCTGATTGCCGGTATTGGTGGTTGCAAGCGTCATCCGCAGGGTTTCGCCCACCAGCAGTTCCAGAGTCAGTTGCGCGGAATACGGCCATTGCTGGTGCATCTCCATGCCAGGCAGCAGCTGCAGCAACAAGCGCGTCGCGCCATTTTCCGCCGAACCTGATTCCACTATCTCCCACGGTTGCTTGCGCGCGTAACCGTGCATGAAAGGCGAATCCGGCAGCAGCGGATTTGCGCCGAACCACGGCCAGCAAACCGGCGCACCGCTATGCGGCGGCTTGTCTGCGCTGAGTTGCGCCTTGGGCGAATACCAGATCACCGGCAGCGAGGTCGAGCGCGGCCGCCATTGCAGCAAGTGCGCGCCGAACAGGCTCAGTCTGGCCGAGGCAAGCGGATTCTCGATTTCAGCCACGACAAGCCCGCCAGGGTCGCGGCTGAATTTGAGTGATTGTCCCAGCGCGTGGCGGGCATTAATGCCTGCAAGATCAGTATTCATTTTCGTTAAAACAAAGTGAGGGGTTTAAAAACCATGAGCGCGGATATTGCAATCATGGCGGTAAAAGCAATACAGCCCAGCATCTTCCAGTAACGGCACAGACGCCAGTAACGCTCGGGCAGGGGTTGATCGTTGACAACAGCTTGTCGCGCGAGCTTCAGCATTTCAACCTGCTGCCAGACGACGGGCAGCCAGCATGCGCCGACCAGAATATAAAGTCCGACCGCCCACGCCACCCAGCCTTGCGCAAGCGGCCAGCCCGCGAGACTGACCATCCAGAACCCGGTGATCGGCTGCACAAATGCGGTTGGCGTGGTGAATATCCAGTCGGCCAGCACCACACGCTCCATAACGATTGCGATGCTGCGCACATCACCGCTCTGATCCGTCGTCCACTTGTAAAATGCCGTGCCGAAACCCGTGCCAAACATGAGGATGGCGCTGAGGATGTGTATCCATTTGAGCAGCAGGTATTCCAAGGGAGCCTCTACACAAGTCTGCGCGAGCGGACGCGCACGGGTTCGGGGTGGGATGCAAGGCGTAAAGCACAGCAATACTGAACATATTGCGAGCATTTGCAACGCGGCAGACCGCCCGAGGCCGGGATGCGGCAGCCGCGACAGATTTGTGTAGAGGCTCCCATTAACCGTGTATTTGCCGGATATCCAGCCCGGCCAGCGCGTTCATGTATTCCTCCAGCGTCACCAGACCCATGCACGGCATCGCGCCGCGCTCGGTCAGTTCGCCGCTTGCGAGTTTGTGCGCCAGCGCGATCGCCGCGCCACAGGGAATGTAGGGGCCGTGATGTTGACGCGCGACAATGTGCCAGAGGCGCGTCAGCCTTTGACCGTCCTGGCCGATGCCATTCAGCTCCACGTGCATCGCCGAGGTTCGCGGCCCGAACGATTCCAGTTTGCGGGCAAGCCAGTGCAGCGGTTTGGTGTATTTCGCCATGTTTTCGACAATGCGCCAGCGCACGAGCCAGGAACACGCCCAAACGGCGAGATGCGCGAACGGAATGCCCAGGCCTGCGTGAAAGTTGACGGTTTTGACATTGGGATAACGCTGCGGGAAAAGCGCGAGATCAGGCACGTTGCAATAGCCGAGCCAGCGTCGCCCGACGGGCGCGGGGTAGCGCCGACTATGCAAATTCTGCCAGCCGAAAATGCCTTTCCAGTAACCGTTTTCAAAATGGCTGAAGGTTTTTCCGCAATAGCCAAGTACGGCGCGCATGGTGGCCAGCCCCGGCGTTTTGGAGCCGGAGGCGATGCCGAGTTGTATCGTATCGAGCCGCGAAAATTCCGGCTGAAAAAAGTCCACAACCGCCGAGGAAAGCGCCGGAACCGAGCTTGCGCCGCTTACCACGAGCACATCAGCCTTGCGCGCCGTCACGTTCAACCGCCCGATGTTGGCGACAAAATCGCGCCCGTCGGAAAGGTCAATGTAGTGGCTGCCCGCCGCAATGGCGGCGAGCGCGACACGGTAATCCTGCCCCTGAAACGGGCCGGCGGTATGGATTACGGTGTTGACCTTCAGCGCGCGCAGTTGCTGCGACAATGCCGTTACTTCGGCATTGAGCGCGACACCCTGCTCGCCCATGAGGCCGAGTTCGAGCGCGAAATTGCGCGCCTTGGTTTCGTCGCGCCCGGCGATAATCAGACGCAAATTCGCATCCTGCGCGAGCGCGCGACTGATGAGAGCGCCGAAGTTCCCGTACCCGCCCAGTATCAGTATGGTATGCACAGCGGATCGTCGCGCTTACTTGCGATACTCGACTTGGGCCACGTCGCGCACCGCGCCCCTGGCAGCCGAAGTTGTCATCGCGGCATACGCGCGCAAGGCAGAAGAAATCGGGCGCTGGCGGTTGACGGGCTTCCACGCATGCGCGCCCCTGGCCTCCATTTTTTCGCGCCGCATTCGCAGCTCTTCCACCGGCACGGCGAGATGAATACGCCGATTGGGAATATCGATTTCTATCGTGTCGCCCTCCTCCACCAGCCCGATAGTGCCGCCCTCCGCCGCTTCGGGCGAGGCATGGCCGATGGAAAGCCCCGAAGTACCGCCGGAGAAACGTCCGTCGGTCAGCAGCGCGCATGCCTTGCCCAGATTTTTGGATTTGAGATAACTCGTCGGATACAACATTTCCTGCATGCCGGGACCGCCACGCGGACCTTCATAGCGGATCACCACCACATCACCGGCGACAATTTTGTCGGCGAGTATGGCTTCGACCGCCGCATCCTGACTTTCAAAAATGCGCGCGCGACCGGTGAATTTCAGAATGCTTTCATCCACGCCCGCCGTTTTGACTATGCAACCATCCTCCGCGATATTGCCGTGCAACACGGCCAGCCCGCCATCCTGCGAATAGGCGTGCGCCTTGTCGCGTATGCAACCGTCGGCGCGGTTGTCGTCCAGTTCGGGATAGCGCATGGATTGACTGAATGCGATCGTGGTCGCGATACCGCCCGGCGCCGCGCGGTAAAAGTCACGCACCGCGCTGTCTTGTGCGCGCTGAATATCCCACTTCGCCAGCGCCTCGCCCATGTTTGCCGCATGCACGGTAGGCACGTCACGCTGTATCAATCCGGCGCGGTCGAGCTCGCCCAGAATCGCCATCACGCCACCCGCGCGATGCACGTCTTCCATGTGATATTTCTGCGTCGCGGGAGCGACCTTGGAAAGACAAGGCACGCGGCGCGAAATCGCATCAATATCGGCCATCGTGAAATCCACGCCCGCCTCATGCGCCGCCGCGAGCAGATGCAGCACGGTATTGGTCGAGCCGCCCATCGCCACATCCAGACTCATGGCATTCTGGAAAGCCTCGAATGTCGCGATGGAGCGCGGCAACACAGAGAAATCGTCCTGCTCGTAATGGCGTCTGGCAAGCTCGACGATCAAGCGGCCCGCGCGCAAAAACAATTGCTTGCGATCTGCATGCGTCGCGAGCAGCGAACCATTGCCCGGCAACGAAAGACCAAGCGCCTCGGTGAGACAATTCATCGAATTCGCGGTAAACATGCCGGAACAGGAGCCGCAGGTCGGGCAGGCGGAACGCTCAATCGCCGTGACATCCGCATCAGCCACGCGACTGTCGGCGGCTTCAACCATGGAGTCGATCAAATCGAGCTTGCGCACTTCGCCATTCCAGTTGATCTTGCCTGCTTCCATGGGGCCGCCGGACACAAATACCGTGGGAATGTTGAGGCGCATCGCGGCCATCAACATGCCGGGCGTGATTTTGTCGCAATTGGAAATGCACACCAGCGCATCGGCGCAGTGCGCGTTGACCATGTACTCCACGCTGTCGGCGATGAGATCACGCGAAGGCAGCGAATACAACATGCCGCCATGACCCATTGCGATACCGTCGTCAATCGCGATGGTGTCAAATTCCTTGGCAACGCCTCCGATTTTTTCGATTTCGCGCGCGACAAGCTGACCAAGATCCTTGAGATGCACATGCCCCGGCACAAACTGCGTAAAGGAATTGGCAATCGCGATGATGGGCTTCTCGAAATCCTCATCCTTCATCCCGGTGGCGCGCCACAAAGCGCGCGCTCCGGCCATGTTGCGGCCGTGGGTGGTGGTGCGGGAACGATATTGGGGCATGGTGTCAGCCTCGGAAAACGGTTAAGCTCGCGATTTTACATTAATTCAAACATTTGCTTCCATGCTTGTGCACCCGCAATTCGACCCCATCGCGATTCATATCCCAGCCTTCACCATCGGCGATTACACCATCGGCCCGTTCGGCATCCATTGGTACGGCCTGATGTATGTGCTCGGCTTTGCGCTGTTTCTATGGCTGGGCAAGCGACGCTTGCGCGCGATGAATCACCCCGACTGGCCGCCGGAGATCGTGGATGATCTGCTGTTTTACGGCGTCATAGGCGTGATATTGGGCGGGCGTTTGGGGCAAGTATTGTTTTACATGCCTGCTTATTATGTCGATCATCCGCTTGAAATTCTGCAGGTATGGAAAGGCGGCATGTCGTTTCACGGCGGCTTTATCGGCGTGATGCTTGCGATGGTGCTGTACGCGCGCTCACGCAAACTGCGCTGGCTGCCGCTCATGGATTTTATCGCGCCACTCGTGCCGCTCGGCCTTGGCGCGGGGCGCATCGGCAATTTCATCAACGGCGAGTTGTGGGGACGACCGACCGACGTGCCGTGGGCGATGATATTTCCGCGTGCAGATCAATTGCCGCGCCACCCCTCGCCACTTTACGAATTCGCGCTGGAAGGTCTGGTGCTGTTTCTCATCCTGTGGATTTATTCCGCCAAGCCGCGCCCGACCGGCGCGGTCTCTGGCCTGTTTCTGATCGGCTACGGCAGCTTTCGTTTTCTGGTCGAATTCACGCGCAGTCCGGATGAAGGCATTTTTGGGCTGATGACCTGGGGCATCAGTATGGGACAATGGCTCAGCCTGCCGATGATAGTCATTGGCATCTGGATGCTGCAACGCGCGCTGCGACGAAAATTCGACTGATTTTTTGGAGCCGATACCATGCTGGAAACCTGGGAACTGCTGAGTTACATCGTCACCGTGATCGGCCTGCCGCTCGCCATCGTGGTGTTCCTCTACCAACAGCGCAAGGAACGCGAAAACGAAGAAGAAGAAGTCTATCAACTGCTGTCGGACAACTATCAGGATTTCCTCAAGGTCGCGCTCGAAAATCCCGATCTGCGCCTGTTTTCCAGCACGGAAACCACCACGCTGGATGCCGATCAGAAAGAGCGTCAGTTGATTATTTTCGCGATGCTCACTTCGCTGTTTGAACGCGCCTATCTGCTGCTGTTCGAGGAAGATATGTCCGACAAACAAGTTCGCCGCTGGAACTCATGGGAAGATTATGTTCTGGAATGGTGCCACCGTCCCGACTTCCGCGCCTGCCTGCCGCGTCTGCTGAACGGCGAGGATCCGGAGTTTGTGCGGTATATCGAAAAATTGCTGGCGATGCGGTTTGACCAGTAATTTTTGAAGGGCTTGATTTAGCAGTTTCTACGACTGGCTCGCTTCAAAACCCAACGCTGCCGAGTTGATGCAATAACGCAATCCGGTCGGCGGCGGGCCGTCGGGAAAAACGTGGCCGAGGTGGGCGTCGCACACATTGCAGATTACTTCGGTGCGTATCATGCCGTGCGTAGTGTCGAGATTTTCGCGCACATTTTCAGGATTGAGCGGTTTGAAATAGCTTGGCCAGCCGCAGCCGGAATCGAATTTTGCGTCAGACTCAAACAGCGGCGTACCGCAACAGACGCAGGTATAGATGCCGCGTTCGTGATGATGCAAAAATTCGCCCGTACCGGGGCGCTCAGTCGCAGCACGGCGCGTGACTTCATACTGGATGGGCGTAAGTTGCGCCCTCCAGTTTTCGTCGGATTTCACGATTTTCGGCATTGCGGTTTCGCTTACAGCAGGATCTTTTCTATGCCGCCGTTGTTGGCTTTGGCGACATAATCTTGCATCCAGTTCTCGCCCAGAATATTTTTGGCGAGCTCAATCACGATGTAGTCGGCATCCATGCCGGTATCATCGCTGTAGCGCATGAGACCTTGCAGGCAGGATGGACACGACGTCAGGATTTTCGCTTCGCGCTCGGGCTTGCCGGGCGTGAGGTCGAGTTTTTTCATGTCTTTTTCCAACTCTTCCTGCTTGCGCATTTTGACTTGCGTCGCAATGTCGGGACGCGACACGGCGAAAGTGCCGGATTCGCCGCAGCAGCGATCATTGAGCGGCACCTCTTCACCCATAAGCTCCTGTATCACCCTGGCTGAGGCGTAGGTTTTCATCGGTGTGTGGCATGGCTCGTGATACATGTATTTCACGCCGGTCACGCCGTCGAGCCGCACACCTTTTTCCATGAGGTATTCGTGGATGTCGAGCAATCGGCAGCCGGGGAAAATTTTCTCGAATTCGTATTTCAAAAGTTGATCCATGCAGGTACCGCAGGACACGATCACGGTTTTGATGTCGAGGTAGTTCAACGTGTTGGCAACACGGTGAAACAGCACGCGATTTTCCGCAGTGATTTCCTGCCCCTTGTCGTGGTTGCCGACCGCGGTTTGCGGATAGCCGCAGCACAGATAACCCGGCGGCAGCACGGTGATCGCGCCGGTTTCGAACAGCATCGCCTGCGTGGCGAGGCCGACCTGGCTGAACAGACGTTCCGAACCGCAACCGGGAAAATAAAACACCGCTTCCGAATCGTCGCTCAATTTTTGCGGGTTACGGATGACCGGCACCGTGGTGTCATCCTCGATTCCCAGCAGCGCGCGCGAAGTTCTGGTCGGCAGCGCCTTCGGCATGGGCCGGTTGAGAAAATGAATCACCTGCGCCTTGACCGGTGTTTTTCCGGTGGTCGCGGGCGGATGTTTCTTGAATGATTTGGTCAGCTTGCGTGTCAGCTTGTACGCAAAACGCTGCGCCTTGAAACCGAGTTGCAACATGCCGAAACGAATCGCCTTGATCGTGGCCGGATCGCGCGCATTGAGAAAAACCATGGACGCGGCGGTGCCGGGATGGAATGATTTTTTGCCCTGCTTGCGCAGAAAATTCCGCATCGCAATCGACACATCGCCGAAATCAATATCAACCGGGCAGGGGTTGAGGCAGCGGTGACACACCGTGCAATGATCGGCCACATCTTTGAATTCGTAAAAGTGCATAAGCGACACGCCGCGCCGCGTTTGCTCCTCGTATAAAAACGCCTCGATCAACAATGATGTCGCCAAAATCTTGTTGCGCGGCGAATACAACAAATTACCGCGCGGCACATGCGTTGCGCACACCGGTTTGCATTTTCCGCAGCGCAAGCAATCCTTGATCGAGTCGGCAATGCCGCCGATTTCCGACTGCTCCATGATGATGGATTCCTGCTCCAGCAGGCCAAAGCTCGGCGTGTAAGCGTTGCGCAGATCACCGCCCGCCATGAGTTTGCCCTTGTTGAAGCGGCCTTCGGGATCGACCTTGCGCTTGTATTCGGCGAAAGTCTCGATCACCTGCCGGTCGAGAAACTCCATCTTGGTGATGCCTATGCCGTGTTCGCCCGAAATCACGCCGCCGAGTTCGGTTGCGAGTTTCATGATGCGCTCGACCGCCTGATTGGCCTCCTGCAACATGCCGTAATCGTCGGAATTGACCGGGATGTTGGTGTGCACGTTGCCGTCGCCCGCGTGCATGTGCAACGCGACGAACACGCGGCTCTTGAGCACGGCAGCGTGAATTTCGTCCAGCTTTTCGAGTATCGGCGTGTATTCGCGCCCCGTGAAAATCTGGTGCAACGGTCCGCGCACCTCGCGCTTCCAGGAAACGCGCAGATGATGTTCCTGCACCGCGCGGAACAGCGGCAACAATTCACCCAGCCCTGATTTCGCGATGATTTCCTGCGTGAGATTGCCGAATTCGCGCAGCGGCGAATCGAGGCCGCGCAGAATGTTCATCCAGTGCGCGCGCGCATCCTGCACCAGTTGTATCGCCTGCCGGCGACGCATCTCCACCATTTCCGGATCGGCCTGGGTATCTTCATCCCGAAACAGCGGCAGATCGCCATTGAGAAAAGTTTCCAGCGCATTCAACAGGCGCAGCTTGTTGTTGATCGAGAGTTCGATATTGATGCGCTCGACGCCGTCCGAATAATCGCCCAGACGCGGCAGCGGAATCACGACGTCTTCGTTGATCTTGAAGGCATTGGTATGCGCGGCGATTGCAGCGGTGCGCGCGCGATCAAGCCAGAATTTTTTGCGCGCTTCGGCAGAGACGGCGATGAAACCTTCACCGCCACGCGCGTTGGCGAGACGCACAATATACGACGCAGCCTCGCCCACAGCATCCTGGTCATCGCTTGCGATGTCTGCGACCAGCACCATCTTCGGGCGCTCCACGCGGTTGGCTTTGGTCGCGTAGCCGACCGCCTTGAGATAGCGCTCATCCAGATGCTCCAGCCCGGCCAATATCGCCGACGGATGCGCGTCAAGATAATCCTTTATTTCCACAATGGCCGGCACCGCGAGCGCCACTGCGCCGAAAAATTCCAGACACACGGTACGCACATGCGCGGGCATTTTATGCAGGATGAACGTAGCCGAAGTGATGAGGCCGTCGCAACCTTCCTTTTGCACGCCGGGCAAGCCTGCGAGAAATTTGTCGGTCACATCCTTGCCGAGGCCGGTTTTGCGGAAATGCGCGCCGGGAATTTCCAGAATTTCCGGCTCGCCCTGCAATGTTTTTCCGTCTGCCTCGTAGCGGCTGATGCGGAAACGCGCGAGCGCGATATCGTGTATCTTGCCCAGATTGTGATCGAGTCGTTCAACCTCCAGCCAGGTCGCGTCAGGCGTCACCATGCGCCACGAAGCAAGATTATCCAGCGCCGTACCCCACAGCACCGCCTTTTTCCCACCCGCGTTCATCGCAACGTTACCGCCTATGCAGCAGGCATCCGCCGAAGTCGGATCAACCGCGAATTCCAATCCCGCATCCGAAGCCGCATCCATCACGCGGCGCGTAACCACGCCCGCGCCGCAGCGCACCAGCGGCACGGGAATCGCAACACCCGGCAAAGCCTTGTATTCGATATCGCTCAGGCTTTCCAGTTTTTCCGTGTTGATGACCGCCGACATTTTTGTGAGCGGCACCGCGCCACCGGTATAGCCCGTGCCGCCGCCGCGCGGAATCAGCGTCAACCCCAATTCGATGCACGCCTTCACAATCGGCGCGATTTCTTCTTCCGTATCCGGATTGATCACCACAAACGGATATTCCACGCGCCAGTCAGTCGCATCGGTTACATGCGAAACGCGCGCGAGGCCGTCGAACTGGATGTTGTCCTTGCGCGTGATGCGCCCGACCTTGGCGAGCGTTTGCTTGCGCAGCTTCGCCGTCTGGTGAAATTCCTCTTCAAAATCTGTCACCGCTCGGCGCGCCGCTGCCACCAGATGATCCACCTTGACGTTGCCGTGGCTACGCTCGTCTATGGCTTTGAGGCGATGATGCAAAGCTTCGATCAACGCATGCAGCCGCTTGGGATTTGCAAGCAAATCATCCTGCAAATACGGATTGCGCGTGACCACCCACAAATCGCCCAACACCTCAAACAACATGCGCGCCGAACGTCCCGTCTTGCGCTCGGCACGCAATTCATTCAACACATCCCAAAACTCCGCACCGAGAAAACGCATAATGATTTCGCGGTCGGAAAACGAGGTATAGTTGTAGGGAATTTCGCGCAGGCGGGTGGTCATGGACACATTCAAGATGGTCGAAAAGAGAAGAATTATAGCACATGAAAAAAGTAATTAGCCCTTTGAAACATATAGTTATTATCGGTATTTCACCTTGTTTTCCAAGGGGTTTTCACCTGCGTTTTTCAGCTCTTTCCCTGTTGGCTGCGCTTGTGATGATGTGGACGGTCAGTGCGTGGGCGGGTGGTGAATTCATCAACCTCGGCTCGATAGACGACAGTGAAAGAGGTGCCTATGGAGGCACCTACGCTCGCGGGGTATCTGCTGATGGCAACACAGTCGTGGGGTCCTCCACCGCGGACGATCTGAGCGACCATGCTTTCCGCTGGACGAGCAGCGACAAAACCATGCACAGCAATTTGTTGCCGGGCTTTGGCTTTGCCTACGGCGTTTCCGCCGATGGCAGCGTGGTGGTGGGGGATGGTCAATTCCGCAACTCTGAGGGCAGATTGGGCAGACACCCCTACCGCTGGACGGAAGCCACAGGCCCTGTCGCCATCAGCGTGTTGCCGAACAATGTAATCAGCTTCGCCCATGGCGTATCTGCGGATGGTAGCATGGTAGTCGGAATGAGCAACAACGGCAGGGAATTCAGAGCTTTTCGCTGGTCCAGCAAAGACAATACCGTGCATGATCTTGGCGCACTGCCGGGTGGTACAGGCAGCCAGGCAAACGGCGCCTCTGCCGATGGCAGCGTAATCGTCGGGGAGAGCGAAAATGGAAAGGGTACCAGAGCTTTCCGCTGGACCAGCAGTGACAACACCATGCGCGACCTTGGCGTACTGCCGGGTGGAGAAAACAGCGCGGCGAGCGGAGTGTCCGCTGACGGCAATGTGGTCGTGGGAACAAGCGGCCACCGCGCCTTTCGCTGGACAGCCGACGACGACACCATGCACGATCTCGGCGTACCACCGGGCAGTGCATACAGTGTCGCCAATGGCGTGTCTGCCGATGGTCGCGTCGTCGTGGGAGATGGCATGTCCGGCGATGGCGAAAACATGTACGCCTTTCTCTGGACAGCCGAGGGCGGCATGCAACTCGTCAGCGACTGGCTCGCCAAAGCGGGAGTAGAACTGCCGAAAGACGCGATCCTGACTATGGCCACCGGTGTTTCCGCCGATGGCAGTGTGATAGTCGGCATTGGGAAAGTAATAGTCAGCATTGGAAAATATGGCAACTCGAACAAATATTTCGCCTGGCGCGCCCGCGTATCTCCTGACGAACAACCGCGTTAATCGCCAATAGCATGACAAACCATCGCGTATGGAACAAAATATCGTTTGAACCACTCTGAAGAGTCACCATGTCCGCATCCGGTTTACGCAAATTATTGATACCGCTGATCCTGCTCGCGCTTGTCGGCGCGCTGGTATTTTTTGTGGGCAACAAGAATAGCGCGCCCGACGTCAAGTTCACGACGCTGGCCGGGCAGGAAATTCATATGCAGGATCTGCGCGGAAAGATTGTGCTCGTGAATTTCTGGGCGACAACCTGCCCCGGTTGCATTGAGGAAATGCCGCAACTGATCGAGACCTACAAGCAGTATCGCGAGCGCGGTTTTGAGGTGATTGCGGTGGCAATGGCTTATGATCCGCCGAATCAGGTGGCCAATTACACACGCAAGAATAATCTGCCTTTCCCGGTCGCGCTCGATGTGCAGGGCGACATCGCCAAATCATTCAACGACGTGCAACTGACCCCGACCGCATTTGTTGTGGACAAGGAGGGGCGCGTCGTGCGCAATGTGGTGGGCGTACTGGATTTCAAGGCGTTGCACGCCATGCTGGATGAGCAGTTGGGGAAAAAGTCCTGAACATGCTCTGGGTCAAATCGTTTCACATCATCTTCGTCACCGCCTGGTTCGCCGGATTGTTCTATCTGCCACGTTTATTCGTCAATCACGCGATGACGAACGATGCGGCAACGGCGGAACGGTTGCTCATGATGGAGCGCAAGCTTTATCGTTTCATGACGCCGCTCATGTTGCTCGCGCTGATTTTCGGGCTGTGGTTGTGGCTGGGCTATAACATCACAGGCGCGTGGAT
>JAITML010000024.1 GCA_031277395.1 Methylobacillus sp.
GACCGATCTGACCAGCCTGCGCTGGTCGATCATCGGTCATCTACAGACTAATAAGGTCAAGCTGGTAGCGCGCTTTGCGTCCGAGTTCCAGGCGCTGGATAGTCTGCGGTTGGCCGAGGCGCTGGAACGGCGCTTGCAAGACGAAGGCCGCTCATTGGACGTGTTCGTGCAAGTCAACACGTCCGGGGAAACCAGCAAGTACGGGCTTCCCCCGGATGAAATTGCCGCGTTTTTGTGTGCACTGCCGTCTTTCCCCGCGCTGCGTGTGCGCGGCCTGATGACTTTGGCCTTGCTGTCCGCCGAGCCTGTTCGGGTTCGGCAATGCTTTGTACGGTTGCGTAATCTGCGCGATCAGTTGCGCCAGGAAGTTCCGGCGAGCATTGCGCTTGATGAATTATCGATGGGTATGTCGGGAGACTACGAAATCGCCATCGAGGAAGGGGCAACGGTTGTGCGTGTCGGCCAGGCGATTTTTGGCGCGCGCCAGACGCCGGATTCTCACTACTGGCCAACGTCTGGCGATGCAGGGGATGAGTTGTGAGTGCGACTGGCCTCTATCCATCGAAAAAGGCTGTTGATGAATACCTATCGTCTCGTGATCCACCAGAGGGAACTGCTATCCTGAGCGTAGGAAGTGGGTCTGTCATAGAAAAACAAGCCCGCTCCCACGTGACACCTAATCCACAACAGTGCAGTTCTACCGAGTAGCCTACGAACCTGATGTCGCCAAACACCATCTCGATGCACAGACCGCACTCGCGGAATTGATACGGATTGCAGAAGAAATATCGCAACTACGCAAGCGTACCGGACGCGAAAAGCCGACGGTGATTACTTAGCCTTCCGTGGGATGGCTTGGGTTTTCGCTCCTTTCCCTTTGCGTGAAAGGGAAGAGGATGAAGTGACGAAGATAAGAAAGCAGAAGTGACTAACTCCGCCTTAGCTTCCAACCCATGGTTTCCAGTTGCTTAAATATCTGATCTTACCGGCGGATGCTTGGAGAGTTTGCGTTGCAAGGTGCGGCGGTGCATGTTGAGGGCGCGTGCGGTGGCGGAGATATTGCCGTCGTGTTCCGCGAGTACGCGCTGGATGTGTTCCCATTCCAGTCTGTCCACCGACAGCGGGTTGGCGGCTACGGATACGGAATCGTCGCCTTGTTCGCGGTTGAAGGCGGCAACCACGTCGTCGGCGTCCACCGGTTTGGCGAGGTAGTGCGTCGCGCCGAGCTTGATTGCTTCCACAGCGGTGGAGATGCTTGCATAACCGGTCAGCACCACGATGCGCGTCACGGGTTCGATGGCATGCAGGCGGCGCACCAGCGTGAGGCCGGATTCGCCCGGCATCTTGAGATCGACCAGCGCGTATTCCGGCGGCTCGGCTTCGGCGAGTTTGACGGCGCTTTCCGCGTCGTGCGCGATGCTGACTTCAAAGCCGCGTCGTTGCAGGGCGCGGCTCATCACTTCGCAAAAAGTGACGTCGTCGTCGGCGAGCAGCAAACTGGGTTGCAGGTTTTCCGTGTTCATTTTTCTTCCACGATGAGATCAGCCAGCGGTAAATGAATGCGCGTCACGGTTCCGCCTTCGGTTTGATTTTCGAGTTCCACATGGCCGCCGAAACGACTGAAAATCGTGCGGGCGAGATAAAGGCCGATGCCCATGCCGCTTTCAGTTTTGGTGGTGAAAAACGGTTGCCCTGCCTGCGCGGCGATTTCCGGCGCAAGCCCGTGACCGTGGTCGCGGATGGTAATGTGCAATTCGTTGCGATTCCATACGCCTTGCATTTCCACGCGATCAGGCGAAGCGTCGGCGGCATTATCGAGCAGATTGACCAGCGCCTGCCCCAGCGTGCGGTCGGCAACAATTTGCGGGGCGGGCGTCGTGCCGCTGAGACGGCAATCGAATTGCAGCGCGGGACGGGTGTCGCGCCAGCGTTGCAATGTTTCTTCGAGAAAAACATCAAGCGCGACGCGATGCGCATTCTCGCCGCGTATCTGGCCGGCCGAGGCAGCGAGCGAGGATAAAATTTCCTTGCAGCGCGCGACTTCGCCGCGCAGCAATTTGAAATCGGCGGCGAGTTCCGGCGGCGCTGTGTCGTGCAGTTCGCCCACCAATACATTGATTGTGGCGAGCGGCGTTCCCAATTCATGCGCGGTTGCGGCGGCCAACGCGCCGAGCGCGAGCATGCGTTCACTTTCCAGCATTTGCTCGCGCGCTTCCGCGACAAGCCTGTCGTTGTCACGCAGATTTTGCCCGATACGCGAAACAAATCCCGCGACCAGCACGGCGCTCACCGTGAAGCCCAGCCACATGCCGGCCAGATGCGTATCCAGCCCAATGCCGACCAGATCATTGACGTGCAAATGCGACAGCGGCGCATGAAAAAAAACCAGCGCCGCATAACTCGCCATCGCAAGTGCGGTGGCGCTCCACATCAGACGCAGCGGCAACGCGACTGCCGCTACGGCAATAGGCAGCAGATACATCCATACCAGCGGATTGCTGTAACCGCCGGTGAAATAAAACAGCAGCGTGAGCGCGGCAATGTCGCCCAGCAGTTGCGCGAACAGCAAGCGGTCACTTACCGGAGCCGCGCTTTTGAGCCGCCACCACGTCCATCCGTTGAGCAACAACATCGCACCGATTGAAACCAGAACCGGCAGCCACGGCACAGGAATGCTAAACCATACCAGCGCCAATATTGTCGCCGACAGAAATACGATTACGACATTGCGCAAGACGAAAATGCGTCGCAGGTTTTTCAGGGCGGCGTTGGAGGAGGGAAGCGGGGCGGAAATCATGCGGTGATTTTACTCACAAGTTATGCCGTTGTTACCAAGCTGATGTGATAAATTGCATCGCAAGCTCCAAAGATTGGTTACAACTTCAATTCTAAATGTTATGGAGGATTTATGGTTACCATTGGCATGAATTATCACGTTATTCCCGGCAAGGAGAGCCAGTTCGAAAGCGCGTTTCGAGGTGTGGCGAACGCGCTCGAAAAAGCCGAAGGGCACGACTTCTCCAAGCTCTATCGCGATTGCGGCGAGTCTGAAAAATATCTCATCATTTCCCAATGGAAGGACGAGGCTGCCTACCGCGCATTCATCGCTTCCGGTGCGTTTCGTAACGTAACCAACTGGGGAGCCAGCGAAATTCTCATGGGGCGACCCAGCCATCAAGTCTATTAAAGACGCAGACTGGCTGTGGGGCAACTCAAAACATCACCGTCACACTGGTATTGATCGAACGACCCCAGCCCGGAACAGTAGTGCCATGCTGGATGGCAGTCATCATGGTGGCACCTTGGCCGAGATAGGCACCGCCAAGCGGGTTGGCATAGTATTTGTCGAGCAGATTTTCGATGCCGAGATCGAAGCGGACTTGCTTCCAGGTGTAGCTGCTGTAAAAGTTGAGCAGTGCGTAGCCGCCGGTTTGCAACTCCTTGCGTACGGCTTGCGTGCGCGTTTTGGCGCTCACCATTTTTGTTTCCAAACGATTGCTCCAGTTGTTGAGGCGGTGTTCCAGCGCAAGTGTCGCGTTGAGCGGCATGATGTTGTAGAGATCGTCGTCGGTCGTGGTGTTTTTGCCGTGCGTGTAATTGATCAGGCCGTTGGCGCTGAAAGTGCCAATGTCGGCGATGCTGCCGAGCGCGAGCTCTCCTGAAATATCCACGCCGTAGAGCCGCGCGTTCTGGTTTGCGAGGCTGAGATTGACGAAGCCGTCGGCGCGCGCCGGGCAAGTGGCGTAAATTTGAGCGCAGGGCACGGCGTCGATGTAATCACGCACATAGCTGTAGTACGGCGCGACGCGCAGATTCCATTTTTGCGCGTTCTGCCATTTTCCCGCGAGGCTGACGGTGTGCGCGGTTTCGGGGTCAAGATCGAGATTGCCGACATAGCCGTTGCCGTCGCCGACCCAGTTGTTCATATTCATGACCATGCTGTTGTTGCTCGACCAGACGTAGCGCTCGTATAAATTGGGCGAGCGTGTTTTGATCGCGTATCCGGCTTCGAATGTTTTCTCCGCGTCGGGCGTGAAACGCGCGAGCGCGGTGAAGTCGAGGTTGTGATCGGTTTTGCTGCGATCGCGTGCATTGAAAGCGCCGGGAATGCTGGCCGGATTGCCGGGGTCGCCGTACATCGCGCCGCTGTAGCCTTGCACGGCATCGGTATTCATTTTGACGGTTTCGTGGCGCAATCCAGCGAGTGTCGTCCACTGATTGTTCCAGCGCGCTTCCCATTCGGTATAGACGGCGGTGCGGTCGCGTTTGCCGTTGCGAATATTCCAGAACGTATCCGGTGCCATCATGACAGAGTTCGCCACGGCGCTCCACCAGTCATCCAGACGATAGCGCCGGTACTCCGCGCCGACGCGCAGCGTGTCGCGCTCCGACAACAGTATGTCGGTTTTCAAAGTCACGCCCGTGTTGCGGCCTTCGGTATCCATGGGCATCCCCGCGACATTGAAAGCTGCTGTGCCGTCGTACCAGTAAAGTTTGTCATCGCCGAATTGCATGGAGTGGCGGGTGTGTTCGTTGAAAATTGCCGCTTCCAGATTGCCCCAGTCGAACTGGCCGACGTAACGCAGATTGATCTGCTCACTTTTGTTGCTTGTCATGTCCATGCGCTGATTGGGAAATCCTTGATAAGGGATATATTGCAGGCCGAGCTTGAGATCGAGCAGATGATTGTCGTGTTTGAAGGCGATATTCAGCGCGTGATTTTGCGCTTCATACGCGGTTGAACCGATTTCATTACCGGCCAGCCAGCCGCGCAGCGCAGCGGCTCGTCCGGCGGGTTTGAAATTGCGCGCGGCCTCGGCATCACCGGCTTTGATGGCGCTGCCGGTATAGCGTACCGAAACCTGATCGTCCGCGAGCATCGCGCTGAAATTCACGCCGCGCGCGTGATTGTTGCTGCGATAAAAAGTCGAGATTTGTCCCTTGGTCAGCATTTCCTCATCAACCGCGAACTCCGGCGCGGCAGAGTTGACCTGTATCGTGCCGGCAATGCTGTCACCGCCCAGACTGACCGGCGTGATGCCCGCATACACTTGCGCGCTCGCCACATTGGCCGGGTCTATGTAGGAAAGCGGCGGATTCATGTGATTGACGCAGGCGGAAATGAGATCCATGCCATCCACCTTGATGCGGATGCGATCATCCGCCAGCCCGTGCAACGCGGGCAAACTGGAAACCCCGCCCGCACCCTGCAAAGTCACGCCGGGCGTGTTGCTAAAGAGCGAAGCCGTATCGCCGGTCGCGGAACGCAAGCGCGCCAGATCGGCATCATCCGCCGTCATGCCTATGGGCAACGGAAACAACGACGGCTCCGAAACCGTGACCGGCGGCGCGGAAATTTCTACATCAGCAAAAGCGGGGAAAGCAAAAAACAGGGCGGCGCAAAGTGAAATGCGTGAAAAAACAGGATATGACATGAGGCAAGCTTTTCGATTCGAGTAACAATAGCCGATATGTTAGAAAAGCTTGGGCGATGCGGGAATGTGACATGATGTCGCAGGGGGTGCTGTAGGCTATTTGCAGGAACGACGAAGTGGAGAGCGGAGCTTGATAAAGCCCCTCACCCCCCGTGGGCGAGGGGCCGGAGGCGGCGCCATTTCAATACACACAATCGCTGTGCCATACCCCCTCTCCCTTGTCCCTCTCCCACGAGGGGAGAGGGAGAATAGCACGGAGCTTTCAAGTCCTCCCCTTCAAGGGGAGGATTTAGGTGGGGATGGGGTTACTGTCCTCTGTAACCTGTACCCTGTTTCCTGAACCCCAGCCCTCAGCCCCTGGTCTCTAGTCCCTGACTGTAGCAAGTAAGATGATGCGATTCGTTTTATCATAACCACACATGAATTTGCGCTGTATATCGAACGAGTCGCGAGAGGAACGATCATGAAATGGATGTTATGCGTTTTGATGTTGCTGGTTTCGATCAATGCAACGGCGGCGGAAGAGGAGAAATCGCCACTGTCCGGAGTGCGCTGCAACAGCAACGGCGAGTGCGGGGCGACTTTCGATGAAACCGTCGTGCCGGAGGTGAAAACATTCTGCCCCGGTAACGGATGGGAGAGTACCGTGCGCTGGAAAAAAGGCGACAAGCTCATTCTGGTGCAGTGCAATGGTTTCGCGATTGATGTGCAATCAACCTGGGGCTATGTGGTCAGCGGAAACAATGTGCTGGGCATGAAATACTACACGACCGAAGCCATCGCCTTTCTGCAGCACAATCCGGCCGAATCGATTTACTACATGGGCAACCGCGACGGCATCCCGGCCTGCTCTCCGGCGAAGCAGGAAAAATTGGGCGTGAGCACGTTTGTGTTGCTGGTTCCGCAAAATAATTGCTACGAGATTGCTTATCTGACGGCCTCGGGCAAAGGCGTTCGTCTGGAGAACAATGCGGGTGTCGTGGGCGCGGGCAACGCGAACTATTTTGTAAAAGGCATTTCCGCGCAAATCAGAAACAGCATCAAGAAACTGGTGCAGATCACCCGGAAATGGCGCGACCAGCATCCCGATCAGGGAACTTGAAATTATCCGATTACCCCACATCTATGCTTCATTGAATAATTTACAAAGGAAGCACAACCATGCGTTTTGACAAGCTGACGACCAAATTTCAGCAGGCGCTGTCCGATGCGCAAAGCCTTGCCGTGGGCGGCGACAATCAGTTTATCGAGCCGCAGCATTTGCTGCTGGCTTTGCTCAACGATGCCGACAGCGGCGCGGGTTCGTTGCTGGCGCGCGCGGGCGGCAATGTAAATGCGCTCAAGAATGCGCTGAATGAGGCCGTTTCGCGTCTGCCCAAGGTGGAAGGGCACGGCGGTGAAGTGCAGATGGGGCGCGATCTCAACAGCGTGCTGAATCTGACCGACAAGGAAGCGCAGAAACGCGGCGATCAGTTCATCGCGAGTGAAATGTTTTTGCTGGCGCTGGCCGGCGACAAAGGCGAGTGCGGGCGTTTGCTCAAGCAACACGGTGTCGCGCGCGCACCGCTGGAGCAGGCGATCAATGCGGTGCGCGGCGGCGAGAATGTGCAGAGCGCGGAAGCCGAAGGGCAGCGTGAGGCGCTCAAGAAATTCACGCTGGATCTCACCGAGCGCGCGCGTCAAGGCAAGCTCGATCCGGTGATTGGGCGCGATGATGAAATTCGCCGCGCGATTCAGGTGTTGCAGCGCCGCACCAAAAACAATCCGGTGCTGATCGGCGAACCCGGCGTGGGCAAGACTGCCATCGTCGAAGGTCTCGCGCAGCGCATCATCAACGACGAGGTGCCGGAATCGCTGAAAGGCAAGCGCGTGTTGTCGCTCGACATGGCGGCGCTGTTGGCGGGCGCGAAATATCGCGGCGAATTTGAGGAACGTTTGAAATCCGTGCTGAACGAACTCGCGAAGGACGAAGGCCGCAACATCGTGTTCATTGACGAGATACACACCATGGTCGGCGCGGGCAAGGCCGAAGGCGCGATGGATGCCGGCAATATGTTGAAGCCCGCATTGGCGCGCGGCGAGCTGCATTGCATAGGCGCGACCACGCTGGAC
>JAITML010000084.1 GCA_031277395.1 Methylobacillus sp.
ACGCGGCTGCCGCCGTATTCACGAATGTCGGCGATGACGGCGCGCGCAAGCTCGACCGCGTTGGCTTCCGCGAGCATCGCGGGAATCGCGCGCACGGCGAGCGTGTCGGGTGACAATGCGGCAATTTCAAAACCCAGATCGCGCAATACCTCTTGTTGCTCTTCCACGGTCGCAACTTCCAGACGATCTGCGTGAAAACTCACGGCGAGCAACAGTGGCTGCATTGCAACCGCCCGGTTATCGAGCGCGTTTTTGAGACGCTCGTACATGATGCGTTCATGCGCGGCGTGCATATCAACGACAATCAATCCCTGCTGATTCTGCGCGAGCACATAGACGCCGTGCAATTGGGCGATCGCAAAACCAAGCGGAAATTCCTGCGATTCCGCAGATGCTGCCGATGCTTCAAATGGCGCAGCGGACGGAGATGAATTGGCGCCGAACAGCGTTTCATAAAAGGCCAGCCCTTCCGCCGCTTTCAAGGGAATCTGCGGCTGATACGGCGCGCTGTAACTGCGCGGAATTTCCGTGGTTGGCGCGGAAGCCGGAGCCGCCGCATTCGCGGGCGCAGCCAAAACCTTGTGCAATGCGTGAAAAATAAAACGATGCACGGCCTGCCCGTCGCGGAATCGCACTTCAGTTTTGCTCGGATGTACATTGACATCGACCAGCGTCGGGTCGATCTCGAAAAACAGCACATACGCAGGGTGACGCTCGTGGTGCAGCACATCCTGATACGCCTGGCGTATCGCGTGCGCGACGAGTTTGTCGCGGATGAAACGTCCGTTGCAATAAAAATACTGGGCATCGCGCGAGAGTTTGGAATACGCGGGTTTGGCAACCATGCCCCAGAGCCGGATTCCGGCGGCGGATTCATCCAGCGTGAGCGCATGTTCGACAAATTCATCGCCGAGAATTTCGGCGAGACGCTTTTGCGGCTCCCCCGCCATTAATCGCCATTGCACACGGCCATTGTGTTGCAGCATGAAACTTGCATCGGGGCGCGAGAGCGCGATGCGCCGAAAGGCTTCCTCGCAGTGCGCGTATTCGGTGCCCTCGGTTTTGAGAAATTTGCGGCGCGCGGGTGTGTTGAAATAGAGATCGTTCACCTCCACAACCGAGCCTTGATCAAGCGCCGCCGGTTCGGCTGGAATGAGCGACGCGCCCTCGGAAGCGATGCGCCATGCGTGTTTGTGCGCAGGTGAGCGGCTCGTGATGCTGGTGCGGGAAACCGAGGCTATGCTCGCCAGCGCCTCGCCGCGAAAACCCAGACTGGCGACACGTTCCAGATCATCCAGACTTGCAATCTTGCTGGTCGCATGGCGCGTCAACGCGAGCGGCAATTCATCGGGCGAAATGCCGCCGCCGTTATCCGCGACACGCAGTTGCTTGATGCCGCCTTGTTGCAACGTGACTGTGATATTGTCCGCGCCCGCATCCAAGCTGTTTTCCAGCAATTCCTTGAGCGCGGAGGCCGGGCGCTCGACTACTTCGCCTGCGGCGATCTGGCTGATGAGGTGGTCGGGAAGGAGTTGGATTTTCATGGAGGAAATCAAAAATGCCGCCACTCCTGCGAATGGCGGCATGGTTTATGACAACAGGCGATCAGGAGAACAGCTTTTTGAGCCAGCAGCAGAACCCGCCGCCGGAGTTGCCGCCACTGGCGGCATCCACCAGCTCGCGGATTTCGCGGGCAGCCACATCAGGCGCTTTGGAGCCGGTGATCGCGCCGCCGACGACGACGATGTCGGGGCCGGCTTTGACAACTTGCTGCACGGTGGCTTGCTTGATGCCGCCGGCTACGGAGATTTTCACGCTCAAGCCGAGCGCCACGAGAGCGCCCAGATCGGCGAACGGGGTTTGACCGGCCAACTGCTGGTCAATGCCGGTATGGATGCCGATAATGTGCGCGCCAACCTTGACGGCCTCCTGCGCGCGGACGGCTTTGTCGGTCACATTGATAAGATCAACCTGGGCTTGCTTGCCGTAGGCATTGGCCACATCGACCACGCCCTTGATGGTGCCGATGTCGGCGGTGCCGAGCACGGTGGTGATATCCGCGCCTGCCTTGAAAAACGGCTCGGCCTCATAGTAACCGGCATCCATGGTTTTGAGGTCGGCGAAAATCAGCTTGTCTGGATGTTGCGCGCGTATCGCTTTGACGATGGCGATGCCATTCACCTTGAGGCAGGGCGTGCCTATTTCGATAATATCGACATAGGGCGCAGCTTGGCGAGCAAGTGCAAGCGTCTGCTCGTAATCCAAAGAATCGAGTGCTACTTGTACTAAGGGTTTGGCCACGGTTATCTCCTCCAAATAAATAACTTGTTAAAGTATCGCCTCGCGGGCAATACATTTCGTTGCGTCCCAATAATACAATTTTTTCGGGGAATTTAGTCAATAAATTTTATTATTTAATATCAATTGGTTAAATTGGTTTTTAAATCCCGGAATCGCGCTCCGCGCACCACCGGATCAAGTTGAAGCGTTTGATTTTGCACTAAAGTGCGGCGCACCCGATGAGATGCACACACACTATCTTGCGGTTTGCTGCCGGTAGCGCGATGGCGTCATGCCCGTCACCTTGCGGAAACAGCGCGAAAAATGCGCCTGATCGGCAAAGCCGCACAGCAGGGCAACATCCACAATGGGCAGATTGGAGATGGACAACAGATTTTGCGCGCGGCGAATGCGGGCATGGATGATGTATTGATGCGGCGGTTCCTTGAACGATGTTTTGAAACGCTGGATGAACAAGGTGCGGCTCAAACCCGCGACACTGGCGAGATCGCTCAACGCGATGTCGGAAGCAAGATGCTCATGGATATAGCCTATCACCCGGCGTATCTGCTGCGCGGTCAGGCTCCAGTTGCGATTTTCCAGATCCTCGCGCCGCGACGAGGAAAGATGCTTGATGAACACATCGGCGGCGAGCGCGCGCGCGAGATATTCGGTCTTGAGCGCGGAATGCTCGGCAGGCTCAAACAGCGCGCGTTGCAACATGTGAAAAATATCCGTCATGCCGGAGTTTTCGATATTCAGTTTCGACGCGATTTCAAGATCATCGGCATCGTGACCGAACAGTTCCCCCAGCACATCCGACAACAGTTCCCGTTTAAGGCAGACGTGAAGAAGGCGGGCATTGTTTTTTCTGACGGTGCCCAGAATCGCGTGGGGGGAATTGATGCAAATCTGGTTGGGGCGCAGGTTCAAATGATGCACTTTGCGGCCGATCAGGAGATCCATTTCCAGCGGATCAATCGCCATGGACAGCCAGAGATCGTTCCCGCCTCCATGCGCCAACTCCCGGTCATAGGGTTCGGCGCCTATGATGCTGACATTCAGATTCGCCCAGCCAAATTCGTCGCTGGTCTTTAGAACTTTTATGTTCGGATGATTGATATTGATCGGTGTTTCGCTCAACAGCATTGCCGTCTTCCTCCTGTCTGCTTCAAGGAAAGTGACCAGCTTCCGTACCACCGAAATTTAAGCGCGGATTTTGGCGGGCATTCTCGCCATGAGGGCTTTATCACATTCGACATACGCAGCCTTGACTGTTCCTGAAAGTCTGAAAAAACGAACCAGTTGAGCTGTAGTAATCAAAATCCTAATTGAAGTAAACAAGGCGATCGCTACAGCCGGTTCAGAATAGGCTCCAAGACTATCGTAGTGCCAATCTGGCGGATTGTATGGTCGGATGGATAATTGAAAAAAAGAACGGCTATTCCAAAAAATCAAATAGCCTCAACAGCCCGCAACACATGAAGGAACAGGCTGCTTAAAGATCACAAATATGGATTTTTATCATCGTTCATAAATGGTAAAAATATTATATATGCGCTATTTTTTGATAACAATTATCCGAATTAACAAATTTATGTATTTAAATACATGGGCAGAATTTACTTAACTCATTAAATATTATTATTATTTGGTGTGAAATTTTATTTTCATAAAATCTGGGTACTTGAATTAACGACTACGGCTGTCTTCATATATCCAGGACGCAAGGCAATGAAACCAATGGCGCGGATTCACACGCATCCGCGACATAGACAAGTGCGAAAACCAGCCTTGGCACGGTTATTACCCATTCTATAATCTGTCAATACAGGCTAAACTTTAATTTGCTCGCACAACCTCACTTAGGAGAATTTCATGATCTACGCGTTTCCCGGTCAGTCTGGCGCCAAAGTCCAGTACAAAGCAAAATACGACAACTTCATAGGCGGCAAATGGGTACCTCCGGTTGAGGGACAATACTTTGATGTGCCGACTCCGATAACCGGCAAGATTTACACCAAGGCCGCGCGTTCCGGCGCCGCCGATGTGGAGCTGGCGCTGGATGCCGCGCACGCCGCTGCCGACAAATGGGGCAAGACTTCGGTGCAGGATCGCTCCAATATCCTGCTCAAGATCGCCGACCGCATCGAGCAGAATCTGGAAATGATCGCCTATGCGGAAACCGTGGATAACGGCAAGCCTATCCGCGAAACCCTGAATGCCGATGTACCGCTCGCAGTCGATCACTTCCGTTACTTTGCCGGTTGCATCCGCGCGCAGGAAGGCTCGCTCAGCGAGATCGACGAGAACACCGTTGCCTATCATTTCCACGAGCCGCTGGGTGTGGTGGGTCAGATCATCCCGTGGAACTTCCCGCTGCTCATGGCCGCATGGAAGCTCGCTCCCGCGCTCGCCGCAGGCAACTGCGTGATATTGAAACCGGCGGAATCTACTCCGATCAGCATACTCATCATGACCGAACTCATCGCCGATCTGCTGCCGCCGGGCGTGCTCAATATTGTCAACGGCTATGGCCGCGATGTCGGCGTGCCGCTCAGCAACAGCAAGCGCATCGCCAAGATTGCCTTCACTGGCTCCACCGCAACCGGCCGCCTCATCGCGCAAGCCGCTGCGAATCTGCTAATTCCCGCCACGCTGGAACTGGGCGGCAAATCACCCAACATCTTCTTTGAAGACGTCATGGCGGCGGACGATGATTTCCTCGACAAATCCATCGAAGGTTTGGTGCTGTTCGCCTTCAATCAGGGCGAAGTCTGCACCTGCCCGTCGCGCGCGCTTATCCAGGAATCGATCTACGACAAATTCATTGAGCGCGTGCTCCCGCGTGTCAAGGCGATCAAGCAGGGCAACCCGCTCGACACCGAAACCATGATAGGCGCGCAAGCCTCCACGCTGCAGATGGAAAAAATCCAGTCCTATCTGCAACTGGGCAAGGAAGAAGGCGCGACTGTATTGGCCGGCGGCACCAAAGCCGATCTGGGTGGTGACCTCAAGGAGGGTTATTACATCAACCCGACCCTGTTCAAGGGTCACAACAAAATGCGCATTTTCCAGGAAGAAATTTTCGGCCCGGTGCTCGCCGTGACTACTTTCAAGGATGAGGCCGAGGCGCTCGCCATCGCCAACGACACACCGTATGGTCTCGGCGCAGGCGTGTGGAGCCGCAACGGCAGCCGCGCCTACCGCATGGGTCGCGGTATCAAGGCCGGTCGCGTCTGGACCAACTGCTACCACGCCTATCCGGCTCACGCCGCATTCGGTGGTTACAAGGAATCCGGCATCGGCCGCGAAACGCACAAGATAATGCTCGACCATTACCAGCAAACCAAGAATCTGCTGGTAAGCTACAACCCCAAGAAACTGGGCTTTTTCTAACCAGTCTCTGAAAAATCCGTACCACCTCTCTCCTGCCATGCGGGAGAGAGGTGAGGTGACGGAAGATACGAGGAGAATCATCATGGCTGACCGCGTCTCGGCAACACCTGCCGCGCTGAAATTGATAGACACGCTGACCGAGTTGCACGGGCCGGTAATGTTTTTTCAATCCGGCGGCTGCTGCGAAAACAGCGTGCCTTTGTGCTACCCGCAAGGCGAATTCAAAATCAGTCCGAATGATATCTATCTGGGTGAGATCGGCGGCGCGCCGTATTACATGAGCCACCGTGAATTTGAATACACGCAGAACACGCATCTGATCGTGGACGTAGTGCAAAGCCGCGGCGGAACATTCGCGCTGGATGGCCCGGACGGCACTTCATTCATCGCGCGTTCGCGCCTGTTCACCGACGAGGAATTGGCGGAACTCGCCTCTGCGAAGGCTTAGCGCTACGCATTTCAAAAGGGAAATAAACCCTACTTCCTGTTTTCCGGCTGTGTGGATTTTCCGCCGTCAGCCACATGCACAAGCTGCCCTTCGATAACGCCGTCAGGCGGATTCTCAACCACGTTATCCGCAGCGGTCAATCCGGCGCTGACTTCCACCGTTTTCCCCATGTCGCGCGCGAGCGTGACCGGCTTGAGATGTACCTTGTCGTTTGCATCCACAGTCGCCACCCGCAAACCGGATTTGTCGAAAATCAGCGCGCTGGAAGGAATGCTGAGCGTGACCACCGCGCTTGGCAGATTGAAGCTCACATTGGCATAACCGCCGGGCAGCAACTGGTGATCGCTGTTATCCACGAAAAGCTGCACGCGCATCGCGTCCGATTCGGCATTCACCGCCTTGGCCGTGGATTCCACCGTGGCTGTGTAAATCTTGTCCGGATGTTCCGGCACGGTGATGCTTGCCGTGGTGCCGGATTTGATGCTGCCGACATAATTCTGCGGCACATTGACGAACAGGCGCAGCTTGCGCATGTCGGACACCTCGAACAATGCCGGGCCTCCGTTGCTGCCTTCGCTGATAAGCGCGCCGACATCGGTATTGCGCGCGGTGATCGTACCGTCGAACGGCGATACGATACGCGCGAAACCGCGCATGGCAAGCAGCCGGTTCAGATTGGCTTGCGCCGCGTTGGTCATCGCATGGCGGGCGTCGTACTCGCCTTTTTTCTCATCCACTTCCTGCGGCGAAACCGCGCCCGAACCAAGCAGCGCGCTCCAGCGTTCCGAGGTCGTCCTCGCAAGCGTTTCATTGGCCTTGGCGGTTGCGAGGTCGGCCTGGGCTTGCAGCAATTGCTGATCCAGATCCGGCGTTTCGATCTCGGCCAGCATTTGTCCCGCGCGCACTTCCGTGCCGATATCAACATACCACTTTTTGAGATAACCGCTGATGCGCGCGTAAATCGGCGCTTTGGAATAGGCTTCAAAACGCGCGGGCAGTGCGATGCTGGAAGCCTCGCCGCTGGAAGCAGGTGTGACCACGCTGACATTGGGCAACGCTTGCGCTTCCGTCCACGCTTCCAGTTTTTTGTCGTTTTGGGCGCGCGCCACAATACCGGTCACCACGACCACAGCCGCCACCGCGAGGGCAATAATCCCGCCTATGCGCAAGACGCGGCGGGCTTGGTTTTGCGAACGATCAGTGGACATGGGATTCTCCGTCAAGCTTGGTTTCTGCAGATTTTTGATGGTTGCGATGCACGATGCTGAATACCACCGGCACAAACAACAGGGTTGCGATGGTGGCGAAAATCAATCCGCCGATCACGGCGCGACCGAGCGGCGCGTTTTGCTCACCGCCCTCGCCGAGACCCAGCGCCATCGGCGTCATGCCTATAATCCTCGCGAGCGCGGTCATCAGCACCGGACGAAAACGCACGAAACCGGCTTCGATCGCAGCTCGCGTTGCATCGCCGAGCGCATTGAGCCGCTCGCGCGCGAAGCTGATGACGAGTACGCTGTTGGCGGTGGCGACGCCCATGCACATGATGGCGCCCGTCAGCGCGGGAACGGATAACGGCGTGTAGGTCGCGAACAGCATCCACACAATGCCCGCGAGCGCGGCGGGCAAGGCCATGATAATCACAAACGGATCGCTCCATGATTGGAAGTTGACCACGATCAGCAAATAAATCAGCACAATCGCGCCTATCAATCCGAACAGCAAACCAAAGAACGAATCATTCATGGTCTTCACCTGCCCCAGCATTTCCACCTTGGCGCCTTTGGGTACCTGCGCGGCGGTGTCGGCCAGTATTTTGTTGATATCCGTCGAAACCGCGCCGAGGTCGCGCCCCTGCGTGCTGGCATGTATCTGCACCATGGACTGAATATCGTACTGGCTCACCACCGCGCTGGAAAGATTGCGCTCGAAGCTCGCAATCGCGCCCAGCGTTTGCGTTGGCGTGTCCGAATTGCTGCTGCCTATGGGCAAATTGGCCAGCGCGGTTAAATTATCCAGTTGGTATTGCGGCGTTTGCAGCACGATGGGATAGGACACGCCATTTTCCGGATTGAGCCAGAAGGTCGGCGCGACCTGCGAACTGCCCGCGAGACTGACCACCAGGCTGTTGGTCACATCGCGCGCGGTTAATCCCATCTCCTGCGCCCGCGTGCGGTCGATGTTGATGTCGAAACGCGGCACAGTGCGCGCCTGCTGAATGCGCGCATCGGCCACGCCCGGTACCTGACGGATTCTTTCCAGCAATTGATTGGCGTACTCAAAACCCGCATCTATCTTTCCGCCGCGTATCTGAATATCAATCGGTGCGGGCGAGCCGAAATTGAGAATCTGGCTCACGATATCCGCAGGCGGAAACGAGAAGGTGGTTCCGGGAAACTGGCGCGGCAATTGCGTGCGCAGCAGGTTCACATAATCCGCGGTCGGCTTGTGGTCCTGCTTGAGCGCGATGGAAATGTCACCGTCCTGCGAGCCGATCACGCCGGTATTGTTGTAGGTCAGATTGATTGAGCTGATCGGCATGCCGATGTTGTCCACGAGCGACTCAATCTCATCCGGTGGAATCACGCGTTTGATCGCGTCTTCAATCACCGCGAAACGCTGCGCGGTTTCCTCCACACGGGTGCCTATCGGAGCGCGCACATGCATGAGTATCTGGCCGCTATCCACTGCGGGGAAAAAGTTGCGCCCCAGAAACGGAATCAGCGCCGACGTCGCCAATATCAGCGCGATAAAACCAATCACGAATTTGCGGCGATTTGCGAGTGCGAGTTCAAGAATGGCGCGATAGCCATCGCGGAAACGTTCAAACCGCGCTTCGAATTCACGCTGGAATCGCACCAGCGGATTGCGCGAGGGCGGCAGCGCCTCATCATTGCCGTGCATGTCGGTATGCGGCGCATGAGGCTTGAGCATGTATTTCGCCATGGTCGGCACCAGCGTGCGCGACAGAATGAAGGAACTGATCATCGCGAACATCACTGCGAGCGCCATCGGCACAAACAGAAAACGCGCGACGCCTTCAAGGAAAAACATCGGCACAAACACGATGCAAATGCACAGCAGCGACACAAAGGCAGGCGTGACGATCTGCGCCGCGCCATCGAGGATCGCAGGCTCCACGGCCTTGCCCTGTTCCAGATGCCAGTTGATGTTTTCTATGGTTACCGTCGCGTCATCGACAAGAATACCCACGGCCAGCGCGAGACCGCCCAGCGTCATGATATTGAGCGTTTCACCTATCGCCGAGAGCGCGGCAATCGCGCCCAGAATCGAAAGCGGAATCGAGATCGCGATGATGATGGTCGAGCGCCAACTGCCAAGGAACAGCAATATCATGAGGCTGGTCAACGTGGCCGCGATCACGCCTTCAAACGCCACGCCCTTGATCGCTGCGCGCACGAACAGCGACTGATCGTTGATCGGCTTCACACTGAGCGCTTCGGGCAATGTCGGTTTGATTTCCGCGAGTTTGCTCTTGATGCCGGAGACGATATCCAGCGTCGAAGTGCTGCCGTTTTTGAGCACCGACATCAGCACCGAGCGATTGCCATCGACATGCACGATATTGGTCTGTGGCGGATTGCCGTCGTGCACATGCGCCACGTCGCGGATATACACCATCGCGCCGTTGACCGATTTTATCGGCAGATTGTTGAGATCCTCGATCGCGGAAGGCGCATTATTGAGCTTGAGCGTGTATTCATGGCTGCCGATTTTTTGCGTGCCTATCGGCAGAATCAGATTCTGCGCCGCAAGCGCATTCGCCACATCCTGCGAAGACAAGCCGCGCGCCTGCATCGCATGAGAATCGAGATCAATCTGCACCTGACGCGTTTTGCCGCCGAAAGGATACGGAATCGCCGCGCCCTGCACCGTGACCAGCCGCATGCGTATCGTGTTGAGGCCAAGATCGCCCAGCGCCTGTTCGGTCATGCCCTTGCCGGATAGCGCGACCTGCAGGATAGGAACCGTGGAGGCATTGTAGTTGAGAATAAGCGGCGGCGTGGTGCCGGCCGGCATCTGGCGCGTCACGGTTTGCGACACCGCCGTCACCTGCGCGTTGGCGGTTGCGATGTCAACGCCGGGATGGAAGAAAATCTTGACGATGCCGAAACCCGTGTAGGAATTTGCCTCGATATGTTCAATATCGTTGACGGTGGTGGTCAGCACGCGCTCATACAGCGTCGTGATGCGCCCCGCCATCTCGTCCGGCGGCAGACCGGTGTATTGCCAGGCCACGGCGATCACCGGAATGCGAATTTCAGGAAAAATATCGACCGAAGTGCGCAATGCGGCCATCACCCCGAAAATGAGCACCAATACCGCCATCACCACAAAGGTGTACGGTCTGCTCAGGGCAATTTTCACTAAATTTTGCATGGAATTCCCGGTATTGTCGGAGTCTTGGTTTCAGATTTATTGCAATAGCAATGATTGCATATGCAGCATTTTAACTCTATGATGGAAAAACTTACAACCGGAGTTGATATTCAGGTGCCAAAAAATTTTTACAGCGGCGCAACTTATGTGGTCGGGGAATCCGTTGCAGCGCTCATGAAAAACGGTGTTCAAGCCTTTCATCGCACAGTGGATGAAAAAGTCGCCGGCTTCGACCTCACCTCGCTGCAATGGGCGCCACTCGTATTGCTCGCGAGCGGCAAAGCTTCCACTGCGGCCGAGCTTGCGCGTTGCAACAACGTGGATACCAGCACCATGACACGCATGCTGGACAGGCTCGAAAACAAAAGCCTCATCATACGCAAACGCAACACCGCTGATCGCCGCGTGCTCGACATCAAGCTGACCGCAGAAGGCCGCCGCCTCGCGGAAAAAATCCCGGCCATCATCGCCGAAAGTCTCAATCAACACCTGCGCGGATTCAGCCGCGAAGAATTCGATACCCTGCTCATCCTGCTCCGCCGCTTTAACGCCGGAGAACAAAAACCCGGTTAACGCCGGTTTTCTGCCAACAGCAACTTCCGGTAGAATCTGCATTTCCCGTCAACCTGAACAATTGGAAAAACTTCGATGAAACTCACCACCATGATACTGAAAGCCATACCTGCCATTGCCGCCCTGTTGCTGGCTGTGCCGCTCAGCGCCAGCGCTGAGGGCAATGCCACTCTGCCCGGCGGTGCCTCCTCCGTGCGCGAAACCTATGACGACTGGATGGTGAGCTGCGCGACATCACAAGAGAAGGATAAACCGGCCACCAAAATTTGCACAATCGCGCAGGAGCAAGCCGATGCGCAATCCCGCAGGCGTGTGCTGCTGGTCCAATTGCTTCCGGGCAAAGGCTCCGCCAAGGCCACTCTTGTTCTGCCTTTTGGTCTCGACATCCAAAAGGGTGTGACCCTGCAACTCGATGATGGCAAGGCAGGCGCGGCGCAACGCTTCCTCACCTGCTACGAGATCGGCTGCGTAGTCGAGCTTACGCTGGATTCCGCGACACTGGCTTCCTACAACAAAGGCAAACAACTCAAAATCAACGTCACCGCCGCCTCCACTGATGGCACTGGCAAGGAAGCCTCCTTCGCCGTTTCGCTCAAAGGCTTCCAAACCGCCTACAACCGCGCGGTGGAACTCGCGAAATAAAAAGTTTTCCGTCAAAAAACAAGGGCGCTGCGGCGCCCTTGTTTGTTTTTATCCTGAAGTTATTTTGTTCATGGCGCGCCTCACTACTACCGCTCCACCACTTTGGATTTGGCCAATGGCGGATTCGAGGTGAAATAGCGTTTGATGCCCGCGAGAATCGCATCGGCGAGTTTGTTTTGGTAGGCAGCGTCATTGAGCCGACGCTCTTCTTCCGGATTACTGATGAAGGCGGTTTCAACAAGGATGGAAGGGATGTCAGGAGATTTCAGCACGGCGAAACCGGCTTGCTCCACACTGCCTTTGTGCAGCGTATTGATTTCACCAAGGCGACCGAGCACGGCTTTGGCGAGCTTGAGACTGTCATTGATCGTCGCCGTTTGCGAAAGATCGAGCAAGGTTCTGGCGAGATAGGGGTCTTTCGTATCCAGGCTCACGCCACCGATGAGATCGGATTCATTTTCCTGCTTGGCGAGATACCGCGCCATCGCACTGGTCGCTCCGCGTTCGGATAGCGCGAATACCGAGGAGCCGCGCGCACTGGGAGAGACGAAGGCATCTGCGTGGATGGAGACGAACAAGTCGGCTTGCAGCTTGCGCGCCTTGACCACGCGTCCGTTCAACGGAATGAAATAATCACCGTCGCGCGTGAGCACGCCGCGCATATTGGGTTCCGCGTCAATTTTGGCTTTGAGCTTTTTGGCGATGGCCAGTGTTATATTTTTTTCGTGCGAACCTCTTGCGCCGCGCGCGCCGGGGTCTTCACCGCCGTGACCGGCATCAATGGCAATAATGAGTGTGCGCTGGCCACCGGTCGCCGTTTTTTTGGTGTTATCAGGCGAAACATCAGGTTTGGCGGATTCCGTTGTTTTTTCAGGTGGAACATAACCACCCGATTCACCGGTTGCAGATTCCGTGGAAGCCGTTTCAGATGTTCCCGTGCCGGAATTTTCCTGCGGGTTTTCGCGCTCCTGCAACGCCGCCATGAGCGGATCCTGCGCAGGATAAACATCCAGCACCAAGCGATATTTATATTCACCCGCCGGTTGCAGCGAGAAAAAAGACGGCTTGGCCTCGGTCTTGAGATCAACCACCAGCCGCACCACATCCGGCTTGAAATAGGCGACGCGCACCTGTTTGATGTAGGGATCGTTAATCGAGATTTTGTCGGAAAGCGATTTGAGCGTCGCGCCAAGATCGACGTTTTCCAGATCCAGCACGAGCCGATCCGGATCTTTCAACGTCATCATGGTGTGCTTGATGGGTTGGGCGGATTCCAGCGTGATGCGCGTGTAATCATTCGAAGGCCAGACGCGCGCAGAGGTGACGGTAATCGGCGCGGCCTCGGCGAGCAGCGCGCCGCCGAGCAGACAAACAAGCAAAGACAGTTTCAAAAAACGCTCAAACATTCTTTTCCCAACCTCGTCCCGGCGGTCAGCGTAACTCTGCGCCCTGCTCCCTGCGTTTCCAGCGACACCACAATATCCGCAGGCGGCAACAGATCGCCCGCCTTGTCCGGCCACTCAATCACGCATACGGATTGCGCGTTGAAATAATCGCGGAAGCCCGCAGCTTCCCATTCTTCCGGGTCAATAAATCTGTACAGATCAAAATGGTAAAAGTATATTCCGGAAATTGCATACGGCTCAACCAGAGTGTAAGTCGGACTTTTAACCTTGCCTTCAAACTTCAGTTCGCGCAACAATCCGCGCACCGTGGTTGTCTTGCCAGCGCCGAGATCGCCGCGCAGCCAGATGTTAAGCCCGCCTTTGATGACCCGTCCCAAACGCGCGCCGAACGCGAGCGTTGCAGCCTCGTCGGGCAAGTCCAGTGTAATATGATTCCGGTTATGCAAAGACATCCCTCATTCGATCTGCAACAGCTCGCCACCGACATCAAGCTCTGGGGCCAAGCCTTGGGCTTCCGGCACATCGGCATCACCGATACCGATTTGAGCGCCGCCGAGCCGTCCTATATGGAATGGCTGCAACAGGGCTTGCACGGCACCATGGATTATATGGTAAAACACGGCGCCAAACGCACACGCCCCGCCGAACTTGTACCCGGAACCGTGCGTGTAATCTCCGCACGCATGGATTACCATCCGCCCGTAACGCGCGACAGTTGGGACGTTTTGCAACACGGTGAGCAGGCATTCATCTCGCGCTACGCGCTCGGTCGCGACTATCACAAGGTTCTGCGCGCCCGTTTGCAGCAACTGTGCGAGCGCATCGCGCAGGAAATCGGCGACTTTGGTTATCGCGTATTCACCGACAGCGCTCCCGTGCTGGAAGTGCAACTCGCGGAAAAAGCCGGTCTTGGCTGGCGCGGCAAACATACACTGCTGCTGTCACGCGAAACCGGATCGTGGTTTTTTCTCGGCGAAATCTACACCGATCTGCCCTTGCCCATGGACGATCCAGCCAAAAATCACTGCGGCGATTGCCAGGCCTGCATGGACATTTGCCCTACCAATGCCATCATCGCGCCTTATCTTGTGGACGCAAGGCGCTGCATTTCCTATCTCACCATAGAACTCAAGGAAAGCATCCCGCAGGATTTACGTCCGCTCATAGGCAATCGCATCTATGGCTGCGACGACTGCCAACTCACCTGCCCCTGGAATCGCTTCGCGCAAACCACTGCCGAAACGGATTTCCACACGCGGCACGGCCTGGATGATGTAACACTTGTTGAGTTGTTCGGCTGGGACGAAGCCACTTTTCAACACCGCATGAAGGGCAGCGCGATCTACCGCATCGGTTACGAACAATGGCTGCGCAATCTGGCCGTGGGATTGGGCAACGCCTCGACCACACCGGAAATTGTCGCGGCTTTACAAAAACGCGCCGACCATCCTTCGCCGCTTATCCGTGAGCATGTACTATGGGCGCTCGCGCAGCACGGTACCAGCAATTGAATATCTGATACAACAGCCAAGTCAGATACCAGCAAATCAGCGCCGTCCAGATCTGGTGCGAAACGAAATGCATGCCGCGCGCCACCTGCGCCACACTAAGTGCAAGTCCGAACAGCAGTACAAATGCAAGCAACCCCAAAGCAAGGCGTTTGCGGCTTGCATCGCGCGCCGCGAAATACAAAGCGAATAACGAAAATGCGATGGAACCGTGCCCTCCGGGCCAGCAATGACCCGGTTTATAGCCTGCGGGAATCATATCGAAAATACCGACCATAGCCTGATCCCTGCCGAATAACTGCAATTCGTAGGGACATGCAGGATACGACAATCGCTTGATGAGAAAAATCACAAGCGCCGAGAGTGCGACTGCTGCAAGCAATTGCCACAGCATGCGGCGATATGGAAAAATCGAGCGGCAGACATGGCTCGACACCACCGCAATGAGTAACATGCACAGAAGCGCAACAGCAAAGCGACGCACGTCATCATGCAGCATATGCTTGAACCACCAGTTATCACTGAGCGGAAAGTAGCCTGTTGCCGCGTCAAAAAACCAGCGCGAAATGATGATATCCCAACCGTAGTGCTGCAACAGCATCAGCGACGGGAACGAGAGCAGCAAGGGCAACGCCAGCTCGAGCCACATACGCATCGAATGGGTTTCTGATGGAGGCACGCGCTCACGCATTTAAAGCCGTTCCGCCGTCATGCCAGGCTCCAACCAGCAACACCGTTTATCATTAAGAGGCCCAGCAAATCAAATCCGCCCGCTCTCAATCACCGGAGTGAGGATGTAATACATCCCTGCTCCGGCAAATTGTTCGCGTATTCCGTGAATCAGCGTTTCCGCAATTTCACGGCTGGTTTGGACAAGAAATTGCATGCGGCGCTGACGGCCTGTGACTTGTTCGAGCAAAGTCATTCCGGCCTGAGTTTCGCCGTGGCCGTGCGCGGTCATGCTGGTGAAGCCGCGAATGTGTTCATTTTCCAGAAGCCAGTTCACCAGCGCATCTTCCAGATCGGGAGGCACGAACAATGTGAGTACGACAGATTCCGTCATTTATTTTTTCTCCCTGCCGAAGCGACGATATAGCAAAGGCAGCAATATCAGCGTGAGCGAAGTTGAGGAGAGCAAGCCGCCGATGACCACGATGGCAAGCGGGCGCTGGATTTCCGAGCCGGGGCCGGTAGCGAACAGGAGTGGCACAAGGCCAAAAGCGGCAATGCTGGCAGTCATAAGCACCGGGCGCAGGCGGCGTTTTGCGCCTTCCACCACGACTTTCGCAACAGACATTCCCTGCGCGGCCAACTGGTTGAAATAGCTCACCATCACCACGCCGTTCAATACCGCGATACCGAGCAAAGCAATAAAGCCGACTGAGGCAGGTACCGAGAGATATTCGCCTGAAAGCCATAGCGCGAACACGCCGCCAACCATTGCAAACGGGATGTTGGAAAGTATCAGCACCGATTGCCGTACCGAGCGAAAGGTGGCGAACAGCAGCAGAAAAATCAGGCCGAGCGCAACCGGCACCACCACAGCGAGCCGCGCCGCAGAACGCTGCTGGTTCTCGAACTGGCCGCCCCATTGAATGCTGTAACCCTCGGGCAATTTGACTTCTTTTTCCACACGCGAACGTGCTTCATCGACAAAGCCCACGAGGTCACGGTCGCGCACATTGGAAATCACGACCACCATGCGCGCGCCTTTTTCGCGATCGATTTTGACCGGACCCTCCACGCGCTGCAAATGCGCGACGGCAGAAAGCGGCACATTGGTGCCGTCAGACAACGTCAGCATCAAGCTGGAAAATTCGGATGGCGACGCACGCAAACTTTCCGATCCGCGCAGCAGTATTGGCGTGCGACGCTGGTCTTCCTGCACGATACCGACTTGTTTGCCTTCGAGTTGCATCCGCAATGCAGACTCAATCTGTGAAATATCCAGACCAAGCCGCCCTGCCGCGAGACGGTCGATTTCCACGCTCAGGTATTGCACACCGCTGTTTTGCGGCGTGTAGGCATCTTCTGCGCCGGGGATGGTTTCCAGAATATGCACCACCTGCTGCGCCAGAGAATCAAGTTGTTTGAGATCACTGCCAAAAATCTTGACGGCCAGATCGCCGCGCACACCGAGTATCATTTCATTGACGCGCATTTCAATCGGCTGCGTAAAGGCATACGCCATACCAGGCATCTCATCCAGCACTTCACGGATATGGTCGATGATGTCGGATTTGTACGGTGTGCGCCATTCCTTGCGCGGCTTGAGCACGAGAAAGCTGTCGGTCTGGTTGAGACCCATCGGATCCAGCCCAAGCTCATCCGATCCGGCGCGCGCCACTACGCCTTGCACTTCCGGCACGGCTTTCATCACATCGCGCTGCACGGCAAGATCGAGTTCCACACTTTTTTCGAGGCTGATCGAAGGCAGTTTTTCGAGTTGCATGAGAATATCGCCCTCGTCCATCGTCGGCATGAAAGTTTTGCCGATCTGCAAATACGCAACCGCCGTAAGCGCCAGCGTGAGCATTGCCAGCCCTACCACAGTACGGCCACGCCGCAGCGCCCACAGCAAGGCCGGCTCGTAAACCTTGAGCGCCTTGCGTACCAGCCAGGGTTCTTCATGGCTGACTTTTTTGAGCAGAAAGGCCGCGAGCACAGGAATCACCGTCAGTGACAACAGCAGCGAACCGCTTAGCGCGAACACGATGGTCAGCGCGACCGGGCCGAACAGTTTTCCTTCCAGTCCCTGCAAGGTCAAAAGCGGCAGGAACACCGTCACAATAATCAGAATGCCGGAAGTCACGGGAATGCTGACCTCGCGTACCGCGCGATAGATCAGATGCAAACGCGGCAGGCGTGAGTTGCTCTCGTGCGCAAGGTGCGACACGATATTTTCAACCACCACCACCGCCGCATCGACCAACATGCCGATGGCGATGGAAAGCCCGCCCAGACTCATCAAGTTGGCCGACATGCCGAATTGCCGCATGAGGACAAAGGTCACGAGCGCCGCAAGCGGCAACGCCAATGCGACAGTGAGCGCCGCACGCAAATTGCCGAGAAACAGCACAAGCAAAATCACCACCAGCGCAATCGCTTCAAGCAGCGCCTCGCTCACCGTGCCGACGGCGCGTTCAACCAGATTGCCTCTGTCATAAAAAACCTTGATGCTGACGCCCTCAGGCAGCAAGGGTTTGATTTCCACGAGCCGCGCGCGCACGCCGTTGACGACTTGCTGCGCATTCGCGCCGCGCAGACCGAGCACCAGCCCTTCCACCGCCTCACCCTGACCGTCGCGCGTCACGGCTCCGTAGCGTGTCAACGCGCCGTAACGAACCGTGGCAACATCGCCGACACGCACCGGCATGCCTTGCGAGCTTTTGATGACCGTGCCGCGCACGTCGTCCAGCGACTGAAATCGCCCTTCGGCACGCACCAGCAATGATTCCTCGCCATCACCCAAACGCCCTGCGCCGTCGTTGCGATTATTGAGTTGCAGCGCCTGCTCCAACGCATTCAGCGAAATGCCGCGTGCATACATGCGGCCATTATCCGGCACGATTTCAAAACTGCGCACCATGCCGCCCAGCGCATTCACATCGGCAACACCCGGCACGGTGCGAAGCTGCGGGCGTATCACCCAGTCGAGCAAGCTGCGACGTTCTTCAAGCGTGAGATCGCCGCCTTCTATCGTGAACATGAACATCTCGCCGAGCGGCGTGGTCATGGGCGCAATGCCGCCGCTGATGTCTGGCGGCAGATTGCTCCAGATACCGGAAAGCCGCTCCGCGACCTGCTGCCGTGCCCAGTAAATATCGATGCCATCGGCGAAGTCGACGGTCACATCGGTCAGGCCGTATTTGGCAACCGAGCGCAGCATGGTCTGCCCGGGCAGACCGAGCATTTCCACTTCAATCGGCGCGGTGATGCGCGCCTCGACTTCTTCCGGCGTCATGCCCGGCGCCTTGATGATGATCTTGACTTGCGTGGTTGAAACGTCCGGGAAGGCATCAATCGGCAGGTTTTTTAATGCATAGCCGCCTGCAGCCACGAGCAGCGCAACCAGCACAAGCATGAGCAAACGCTGCGTGAGCGCGAATTGAATCAGCCGTGTCAGCACGTTATTGCGCCCCGCCCGGAGTTGTCCATGCCGCCTTGATTACCGCTGTACCGCTCACCGCAACTTTGCTGCCCGCCACGAGATTGCCCGAAAATACAATCTTGTCGGTCTGCTCGGAAAGCACCGTGATCTTGAGCGGCGAAAATCCCTGCGCATTCTGTACAAACACATAACTATCCTTGCCATTGCGTATCACCGCATTGCGCGGCACGACAAACTGCTTGTCATCGCTTCCGTTCAGCAGCTCCGCTTCGACAAACTGCCCCGGCGAAAGGCGCTCAGCGTTCTTGCGGATTTCCGCGCGAATGTGCATGGTCTGATCATCTTTGTTGATGTTGCGGATAATCGCGATAACACGGCCTTCAGCTTCATACTTGGGAATACGCACCGCCATCCCTTCCTTTACGTCGCCCAGCGTTTCCACCGGCGCATGAATTTCCAGCCAGAGCGGCGTGAGACTGCCGATGCGGAACAACGGCGTCATCGCATCTATGCGCTGCCCTGCCGTCACCATGGACTCCAGCACATCGCCCGTCATCGGCGCGGTAATCGTGAGACCGCTGCTGAATTCCTGCCGATTCGTGAGGCGCGTGATTGCATCGTCACCCATACCCGCCATGCGCAGCGCCTGTTTGCGCTGGGACAGCAACGCGGAAAGCTCCTCATGCCCGGCTTTGCTTTCCAGATAACGGCGCTCGGCGATGATGCCGTCCTTGTACAGTTCCGCATCGCGGTCAGCCTTGTTTTTCGCAAGTCTGGTCTGCGTCAATGCCTGCAAATAATCGCGCTGCAACGCCACCAACTCGGGACTGCTCACATGCGCCAGTGGTTGCCCTTTCTTGACCGTCTGCCCCGGCGCGACATGCACGGCATCAATCAACCCCGGCTGCGGCGCGGTAACCACGCGCTCCTGCTCAACCGGAACCATGATTTCCCCCGGCAGACGATGGCTGCTGAATCCGCTTGTCGTCTCCACCGGAGCCACCGTGATGGCCAGACTTTTTTGCTGCGCGGGCGTCATGATGATCACCTCCGCCGCGTGCGCGGGGAGCGCGAACATTGCCAAAAACATGATCAAGATTTTTTTATTCACGGCAAAACTCCTGCGGCCTGGTTGTAGCGGGCGATATCCCATTGCAGTTGTATGCGGCGGGTTTGCAAGGCGCGCTCGGCCTCGAATGCAAGCGCCTGTACGCGCAACAAAGCCACGAGATCGGTTTCACCCAGCGTAAATGCCTTGCGGGCGAGATTGAGGTTTTCCTGCGCGAGACGATTTTGTTCTTCGACCAGCACGAGTTCCTGTCGCGTCACTTCGAGATTGTGTTCAGCTTCGTGCATGACTGCGAGCAAATCCAGACGACGCTGCTCATGCTCTGTCATCGCCTGCGCCAGATCCATTTCGGCGCGCGCCATCAAGGGCGCAGAGCGCACCTCGGCATCAAGCGGAATGCGCACCGCCAGCCCCACGCTGTTGTCGAATGCGTCGTCGAACGCGCCCCGGTCATGGCGCGCGCTCAGCAACACCTGCGGATTTTCGCGACGCTCGACCCTGGCAAGATTGCGTTCCTCCTGCATCAGCGCGACACGCCGCGCGGAAGGTGCAAGCAGTGGATGACTGTCATCCGCTTGCGCTTCGCTCGCCTGTTGTTCATCGCCATATACCGGAATGGATTTCAGCCCGGTCAACATCCACCAGCGATGCTCGGCATGTTTCAATTCCGCCTCGGCGCGCAATTGCGCCGCCTGTGCCTGCAAGGTTTCATTCTTCGCCAGCATCACATCGGTTTTCGCCAACTCGCCCGCCTGCTGACGGCGCTCCACATCCTGCTCCAATGCCAGCGCAGTCTGCGCGCGCCGACCCGCGAGTTCGGCAGCGTTACGGTTCATTGATACATCCCAGTAAGCTTCGCGCAAGCGCCCTGCCGCATCCAGCAACAAACCCGTGCGGCTCGCATCCAGACCGCCTCGCGCCTCGCGCGCCACCGCCTCACGCGCGGATTTTTGCCCTGGCAACCATACCGGAAATTCCAGCGTCGCGCCCCACTCGCGCAAATTGCGGCCGCTGCCGATAGCATCGGTTTGATGATTGAGATCAACCGCCGGCGCACCCGGCAGCAGCGCGGAAGCATGCTTGTCCCGCGCTTCGACGCCGACCATGTTCGCTTGCAACAAGGGCTGCCGCGGATCACGCTCAAAGGTAGCCTGCAAAACACTGCCCAGCGTCAGATTGCTGTCAGGATACAGATGCTCCAGTTCCTCTTCCGCATGCGCATGAACGCATGCAGCCGTGAGCAGCAATGCCGGTGCAGCGCGTAATAAAAAAATACGAAGATGAAATTTCATGTCGCGCACTGTACGTGATGAAAATTAAAAAACTCTTAACCTGAAAATCATTGTCGTTGCGAGGTGCGGAATACCAAAGCGAGCTGATGGCGTCGTTTCTGAATTGCTGCGCTACGCTCGCAATGACGATGAATTTGGAGCCTGCTCCTGCGCATGTTCTGCCAGCAAAGCGGCTCCGATTATTCCGGCTTGGTCATTCAATGCACTGAGAGAAATCCTGACGCGATCGCGCAATGCGGGGATGAGATCAGCATCCAGACGTTGCTCGAACGCCGCACGCATGAGCGGCCAGGCTGGGCTCATGCCGCCACCGATGACGACGCGGCCTGCGTCGGTAACTTTGAGGATATGCGCCAGCGCTTGCGCGAGGCGATCTCCGGCTTGGCTGTAGGCGGCCTTTGCATGTGCGTCGTCAGCAAATGCGCGTTGCGCGATTGCCTGTGCGCCCAATGTTTCGCCCGTGGCCTCTTCATAGTTCAATATCACGCCGCTCGCGGAGGCATAACGCTCCATGCAGCCGCGATTGCCGCAGCCGCATTCCCGCCCGCCCGGTTCGACAATGATATGGCCGACTTCCATGGCCATGCCATGATTGCCGGAAAACACTTTTCCGCGATGGACAAGTCCGCCGCCCACACCGGTGCCCAGGCCGAGGTAAATCAAATCGGCATCTTGTTCCGAAAATAAAAACTCGGCATAGGCGGCGGCATTCGCATCGTTTTCTATGATCACCGGCAGGCCGAGATCGTCACGCAACGGTGTTGCGAGATCAATATCACGCAGGCCGGGAAGATTGGGTGCATGGGAAATATTGCCCGTGACAGAATCAACAAAACCGGGGAAGCCTATGCCTATGCCACGCACCTTCGGGTATTCGTTGATCGCATCACGCAAAGCGTTTAACAAGGAAGCATGAATCGCGGCGAGTGAAACTTCAGGCGACTCTTCACGACACAGGCGCGAGTAATCCGCATGAACACGCTGTTCGGCAATCACATGCCGCCCGTCCACCACGCCGACACGCAGATTGGTGCCCCCCACATCCACGCCTATGAGCATGGCTATATGACTTCCAGCGTGATGTCCACGCCTTTGGTGAGCGTGTCGGCAGGCCAGATCAGTTCGAGTGCGACAGCCTGCATGATTTTTTCGAAACCGGCTTCGGATTGCGACACGCTGAAATGCGGCCAGGTGGCGAGTTGACACGGCACGCTGGAAGTCAGGCTCACAATGCCGCCCAGCACTTCGTCTTCGAGTCGCAGATTTTTCATCGCAGCCAATTGCAAAGGCTGGCCGAAGCCACCGGGAATTTTTCCATCCACACGAAAACGTCCCGCCGGGCCATCGCAACTGGGCATCGCGAGATTGATGCGAACGCGGAAAATGCCACTCATGCCATCGAGTTTGTAGGAGGCCTTGAGCGCAGAATCCTTGAGCGCGATTTGTTTGGTGATGGCGTCATGGCGACCGGAAAATACGGCGGTCGCTGCTTTTCCTGCCTTGGGCGCGTCATAGAGCACATCACCAAATTCAGCATCCGCATTCTCCGCCCAACTGTCGCGGAACAACGTCAATCCATGCGCATCGGTGGCGAGGTCTTCCGGCAGAATTTCCTGTTTGCAGCTCATACGCTCATGCGGGTTGCTGATGCCCTCACCGCCATGCTGTTCGGGTTGGCTCGCATTAACCTTGCGATGGTAATGTTCGGTTTGGCGCGCGAGCGTATCACCGAAATTGTGCGCGAGTTTATAAGTATCGAATTCGCAGATCGAGGCGGAGCCATCGAGTTTTACGATGGCTTGCAACACGCCGTTTTGCAGCAGCAGTTCGTCGCATCCGTCGAGATCAACATCCTGCTGGTCGCGTTCGGGGCGCGGCGCAACCTGGTCGAGCAGCGCCTCCAGACGCACGATGGCGTTGTAGATCGCGCGGCGCAAATGCGGCAAATAAAGACCGCCGAACAATCCGTGCCAATAGGCGTCGTTGGCTTGCGCTTCATAAAGCTCATGCAACATTGCCGGCGTTTTTTCTTTTTCCGGCAGCGCGTGATAACGCGCCGACAGCGCCAGCATGCGCTTGTGCATCCAGTTGGATTCGGGATAGCGCATGAAAAAATTGCGCCAGATGCCGCCGCGCACAAAAGGCTTGGTGGTCTCGTAACGGCCATTGCGTTTTTCCTGTTCGACGAGATCGGCATAGTGGTGCGCGGCGGGCACAGGCAATGTCCACTCGTTCATCTCAATGTAGGAAGTCGTCGGCAGATACACCACACCGCGCGTAGCGGTTTGCGCGTGGTAATCGCTGTAACGCATGGGAACGATCACATCGGAATTGAGCACGCCTTCGATGAAATCCTTGAGCCAGCCGCGCTCATAGACCCATGCATAGGTCTCCGGCCAGATGCCGAATTTTTCAATGTCGTCAAAATAGACCGCCGCCGCTTCGCCGCTTTCATCCGCGAGGCTTTCGATATAGGTCACTGCATCGCTCGCAGGCGAGAATGGCAGACGGTAGCGCAACTGTTCGGAAATCGGAAAAAGATCGAGCTTGCGGCCGTCTTCTTCGGTCGTGAAGTAACCGTTGAGCGCCGCGCCTTCCTTGCCCGCGCAAAGAAAGTGGTAGTCGTCCACGGTCACATAAGCAATACTGGAATCGCCGAGCGCGGGCACCACGGAGGATTCCCACACGCGCTCGGTGAGCCACGCACCGTGCGGACGCGCGCCAAAATTTTGTTCGAGGTAATCGGAAAGTTTGTCGATCTGGCCAACGCGATCACGGAACGGAATCGCAGCGAGCACCGGCTCGGTATAGCCTGCGCCGAACAGCTCCGCCTGCCCGCGCTGCACCATTTCACGCAGGAGCCGCATATCCTGCGGATAGTGCGTGAGCATGTAATCAAGCAGCCAGCCGGAGAGATGAATCGCGAACTTGAATTCGGGATAGCGGTGCAGCACCTGCAAAAACGGGCCATAGCAGCGCGTGTGCGCGTCATCCAGCACATGCGTGAAATTGCCGACGGGCTGGTGCGCGTGCACGCCCAGTAAAAGTGAAACTTTTTGCCCCATGACAGTGTTGACCTTTCCTTATAAATTACCTCTGTCTCCCTGTCCCTTTTTTTCACCCTTTTTCCTGCAAGGGAAAAAGGGGTTCGCAAGGCTTATTCCTGCCCGCGCCGCATGGCTCCGCCCGCTTCCGGGTTGCCCGCGCCGACGCTGATGACCGAGTCCAGCACCTTGGGTATGGGAAGCTTCAACAGACGATACAAATTCGTGAGATTGCGCCGATACAGACTGTCGAAACTCGCGACGCTTTGCGCCGAGTTGTAGTCGCCAAACCACCAGAACCAGTCCGAACCCTCGCAATCGGCCAGTTGCCGCGTGGCCTGGGCGCGCTCCCTGTCCGTGAGTTTGGTGCCGGCCATGACGAGGTCGTAATTCTTTTTGGCTTCGCACAGCAAATCCCAACCGCGATTTTTATCGGGCGAGCCTATCCAGGTGCTGAATGTACCATATACCCAACTGCCCGCAGCCACGGCAGGCAAAGGCTCAACCTTGATTTCCACGCCTGCGAAATCACCTTCGCTCGCTTGTGCGTTCTCGCAATGCGCGGTGATTTCACCAGGTGTGGCGAGGACGATATTCGGATGCTCGGCCAGTTTTGCATACAATTGTGACAGAAAGTAATAGGCGTTGTAAGGATAGTATTCCCAAGCATTTTCTCCATCCAGTATAACGCTCACCACAGGCGAAATGTCGGGATTGGTACTCGCGTAAATACGTTCCAGCTCCTGCACAAAATCCTTGACCGCGTCTTCCGCGTACCACTTGGAATATTCAAAACCGATTTTGTCGGAAAGCATGTCATTGCGGAAAAAACAGGTAATCGCGTGCGTGCCGTCCGACACCTGATACGGCTTGTAAAGATACTGGTTTTGATCCGGCAACGCCTGTTGATATGCCTTGTACAGACTGTTGCCAAGCACGCTTTCTCCGGTCGCCGCCCACTTGACACCTTTTTCCGCGAGCAGCAGCAACGCGGCTTGGGAAACGCCGCCTTCCGCCGGCCACATACCACTCGGGGTATGGCCAAAGCGTTGGCGATGGCTTTCCAGCGCCGCATCCACATGCGCCTGCGCGCGCGCAAGACCGCCGGGGTAACGCTCGTTTTGCGGCAACGCCGCATCCGGCATGGTGTCGTGCGCGCTCTTGAAATCAAGCAATAACGGCAAAATGGGATGATAGTCGGGCGTGGAGGAAATCTCGATCTGCCCGCGCTCGGCCAGCGCCCGATAGCGCGGAATGATTCCGCTCACAAGCTCACCCAGCAGCACGAAATACTGGTTGCGCTCTTCCACGGTAAACATCGAACCCTTGCCCATCAAGCGGGCGACCAGCTCGCTTTCGCGTCGCACACTTTCACCGGTCCAGGCCAGGTGATACCACATGAGCAGGTCCCACATGTACTGGTCAGAAAAATACTCACAGGCATCAACCACGCTGGACGCCTGCATCCTGAACAATTCATAAAGATGTGAATAAGCCGGGAACGGCGCGATGAGCTTGGTGTGATTGCTTTTGAAACAGCTTTCAACAATGAGCTTGCGCTGCTCTGCCGTGAGCGGCACATCCTCACCAACCGTAAACAGCGCGAGCAGCGGATCACGCATGCGGCCTTCGGCAAATTGCCGGGTGTAATCTTCCAGTTGCTCCAGCAGAATGGGCACAAAGTTGAACGTTGCCCGCGCATCGGGATTTTGCTCCAGATGATAGGCCATGTCGGTGTAGTCCTTGATGGCGTGCAGATAAGTCCACGGAAGAATAAATTCGCCGGTCAGGTGATCCCTGTAATCCGGTTGATGCATGTGCCAATACAGATTAAGAAACAGCTTGCGGTTTTGCGTCATACCTCACCTAAAGAAAGCATCCGATTGCTCCCACAATCCAATGATTCAATATTTATTTTTATTGATTAATACAAAAACTGCGTTGTTATTCAACGCGCCTGATGCAAATTTTGCCCGAGCATTTCGGGCGTTACCAGCACAACTCCTTTTTCAGAAACATGGAAACGTTTGCGGTCTTCATCGTGATCCACACCTATTTTCATCCCTTCGGGAATGCGCGACCCCTTGTCGATGACTACTTTTTTGAGCACAACATTGCGACCCACTTCTACGTTGGGCAGGATTACCGAATCCTCGATGTTCGAGTAGCTGTGCACGCGCACATCGGAGAACAACACGGAGCGGCTCACGCATGCGCCGCTGATGATACAGCCACCGGAAACCAGCGAATCGACAGCTTTGCCGCGCCGCTCATCATTATCGAACACGAATTTTGCGGGCGGCAACTGCGCCTGATATGTCCAGATCGGCCAGGCGGAATCGTACATGTTCAATTCCGGCGTGACCTTGGTGAGCTCCATATTGGCCTCCCAATAGGCATCCACCGTCCCCACGTCGCGCCAATAGTGTTTGCCGTCGTGACTGTTGACGCAACTATCGGCAAAACGGTGCGCGCAAACGCGGTACTGGTCGATCATGTACGGAATGATGTCGTGACCGAAATCGTGCGATGAATTGGGATCGTCCGCATCACGCACCAGCAACTCATAAAGCGTGGCGGCATTGAACACATAAATGCCCATGCTCGCGAGCGCGTGCGCGGGGTCGCCGGGAATATGATCCGGCGTCGGCGACTTTTCGACAAAACGTATCACGCGATCGTTTTCATCCACGCCCATCACGCCGAACGCCCTGGCGTCCTCAATCGACACATTGAGACAGGCCACGGTCATGTCAGCCTTGTTGCGCACATGCGCGGCAAGCATCTGACCGTAGTCCATCTTGTAGATGTGATCGCCCGCGAGTATCAGCACATACTCCGAACCCAGATTACGCAGAATGTCCAGATTCTGGAACACTGCATCCGCCGTACCTTTGTACCATTCCTCTTCCACACGCTGCTGCGCGGGCAGCAACTCGACAAACTCGTTGAACTCGCCGCGCAAAAATCCCCAGCCGCGCTGGATATGCTGAATCAAACTGTGCGCCTTGTACTGCGTCACGACGCCGATGCGGCGTATGCCCGAGTTGATGCAGTTGGAAAGCGGAAAATCTATGATGCGGAATTTACCGCCAAAAGGCACGGCGGGCTTGGCTCGCCAGTTGGTCAAATCGCGCAGCCGTGAGCCTCGCCCGCCAGCCAGAATGAGGGCAACCGTGTTCTTGGTCAAAGCGCTGACGAAGCGGGAAGATGATAAATCCTGCTGCATTTTTATTTCTCCTGCTTTATAGTTGGGGTGGTTTCCCACGATGGATGTAGCACACTGTCGAAGTACACGATGAATTTGTCTCCATTATAGGCACGGATTCCTTCCTTATCTAGCTTAAGTTTTTTACTTTTTGAAGTAACACGATACCCATGGCGCAAAAAACCGACCCGCAACTCAACCTGATACTGGACGCTCGTCACCACAATCCTTTTGCTTGGTTGGGATTGCATGAAACAGCGGAACAAACGACATTCCGCACCTTTTTGCCTTACGCAACCCGCGTCTGGCTCAAAGTAACGGATGACTGGGAGGAAATCGCGCGCGCGCATCCGCAAGGACTGTATGTATGGCAGGGTCGCAAACAAGTTTCACGCCCTTGTTTGCTGCGCATTGAACAGGATGGTCAGACCTTCGAGCGTCACGACCCCTACTCCCTGCCCACCTTGATTTCCCCGCATGATTTGTTTTTGTTCGGCGAAGGCCGTTTGTTGCAGGCATATCGCATGCTGGGCGCGCATCCGGCCGAGCGTGATGGTGTGCGCGGCGTGCAATTCGCAGTGTGGGCGCCCAATGCGGAGCGCGTGAGCGTAATCGGCGATTTCAACCGCTGGGATGGTCGCACGCATCCCATGCGCGCTCATGGCTCAAGCGGCGTGTGGGATATCTTCATTCCCGGCCTGGGCGCGGGTGATCTCTACAAATTTGAAATCCGCCATCGTCATACCGGCAATATTCTGGTCAAAACCGACCCCTACGGCACGGCATTTGAATTACGCCCCGGCACGGCAGCGCGCGTGACTGATTCCGCGTATGCCTGGAGCGATGCCGACTGGCTCAAACAGCGTGCCACGCACAACTGGCTCAATGCGCCCATGAACATCTACGAAGTGCATCTCGGCTCATGGCGGCGCGGCGCGAATAATCGTTATCTCAATTACCGCGAGCTCGCGGAACAACTTGTGCCTTACGCCAAAAATCTGGGTTACACGCACATTGAACTCATGCCCATCAGCGAGCATCCGCTGGATGAATCGTGGGGTTATCAAACCACCGGCTATTTCGGCGTGACCAGCCGCTTCGGCACACCGGATGATTTCCGCGTATTTGTCGATGCCTGCCATGCCGCCGGATTGGGCGTGCTGCTGGATTGGGTTCCCGCGCATTTCCCCAAGGACAGTTGGGCGCTCGCGCGTTTTGACGGCACGGCGCTTTACGAACACGAAGACTCGCGTCTGGGCGAGCATCAGGACTGGGGCACGCTGATCTTCAACTATGGCCGCAACGAGGTACGCAACTTCCTGCTCGCCAACGCGCACTACTGGCTGCACGAATTTCACATCGACGGCCTGCGCGTGGACGCGGTCGCCTCCATGCTGTATCTCGACTACTCACGCAAGGCGGGCGAATGGCTGCCCAACAAATACGGCGGGCGCGAAAATCTGGACGCAATCGGCTTTCTCAAGGAACTGAACGTCATGGTTCACGAGGAATTTCCCGGCGCGCTCACCATCGCTGAGGAATCCACCGCCTGGCCCATGATTTCGCGCCCGGTTTATCTCGGCGGACTGGGTTTTTCGATGAAATGGAACATGGGCTGGATGAACGACACACTGGCCTATTTCAAGCAGGATCCGGTACACAGACGTTACCACCACAACCAGCTCACCTTCGGCCAGCTTTACGCTTACACCGAAAACTTCGTGCTGCCGTTCTCGCACGACGAGGTGGTGCACGGCAAACGCTCGCTGCTCGACAAAATGCCGGGCGATGGCTGGCAAAAATTCGCCAACCTGCGCCTGCTGCTCACCTACCAGATGACCTACCCCGGCAAAAAGCTCAATTTCATGGGCAACGAACTCGCGCAAGGTATCGAATGGCGCGCGACTTCCAGCCTTGATTGGCATTTGCTCGACATCAACTGGCACCGCGGCATGCAGCAACTCATGGGCGATCTCAATCGCCTGTACGCGAGCCGCCCGGAACTGCACGAACTGGATTTCTCGCACGAAGGCTTCTCGTGGATAGACTGTCATGATGCCGATCAATCCATCGTCAGCTATCTTCGCCGCGCGAAAAACGGCGAAACCATCGCCGTGCTGCTCAACTTCACTCCGGTTCCGCGCAAAGGCTACCGCATCGGCGTGCCGGATCCGGGCAGCTACGTTGAACTGCTCAACAGCGACGCGGAATGCTACGGCGGCAGCAACACGGGCAACGGCGCAGGCATGCAATCGGAAAATTTGAGCTGGATGGGCTATCCGCATTCACTGGTCGTTACCTTGCCGCCACTCGCAGGTATAATCCTGAAACGCAAAATTTAGATACACTCTCCAATGCCCCGATTGACCGAATCCGCTGCCTGGCAGCAACTGGTTGCGCATCAGCGCGAAGTTGCGCCTTTGCACATGCGCGACCTGTTCGCCGCTGATCCGCGGCGGTTTGAAAAATTTTCGCTGAAGTTCAACGACATCCTGCTGGATTTTTCCAAAAACCGCATCACCGATGCCACCCTGCCCCTGCTGTACAAACTCGCGCGTGAATGCCGCGTGGAAGAATGGCGTGAACGCATGTTCAGCGGCGAAAAAATCAACATCACCGAAGACCGCGCCGCGCTGCATGTTGCATTGCGCAACCGCGACAACCGCCCGATTCTGGTGGACGGCCAGGATGTCATGCCCGCCGTCAACCGCGTGCTCGCGCAAATGCGCGATTTCACCGACCGCGTGCGCAATGGCGCGTGGCGCGGCTATACCGGCAAGCCCATCACCGACGTGGTAAACATCGGCATCGGCGGCTCCGACCTCGGCCCCCTCATGGTGTGCCACGCGCTCAACGCTTACAGCCGCACCAACTTGCGCGCGCATTTCGTCTCCAATGTGGATGGCGCGCATCTCGGCATGACTTTGCGAAGCTGCAACCCCGAAACCACGCTGTTCGTGGTCGCCTCCAAAACCTTCACCACGCAGGAAACGCTGACCAACGCGCATTCCGCGCGCGCATGGCTGCTAGAAACCGCGAAATCCGAAGCGCATATCGCGCAACATTTTGTCGCTGTTTCCACCAATGTCGGTGAAGTCCGCAAATTCGGCATAGACCCCGCCAACATGTTTGAATTCTGGGATTGGGTCGGTGGCCGTTATTCATTGTGGTCGGCGGTCGGCCTTTCCATCGCGTTGCATGTCGGCATGGATAATTTTGAAGCGCTCATGCAGGGCGCATTTGAAATGGATGAACACTTCCGCAGCGCGCCGCTGGAACAAAATCTGCCCGTGGTGCTCGCGCTTGTCGGCCTCTGGTACAACAATTTCTTCGGCGCGCAGACGCAGGCGCTGCTGCCTTACGACCAATGCCTCGCGCACTTCCCCGCCTATTTCCAGCAAGGCGACATGGAAAGCAACGGAAAATTCGTGAACCGCGACGGTGAGCGCGTTAACTACGACACCGGCCCGATACTCTGGGGCGAACCCGGCACCAACGGCCAGCATGCCTTCTACCAGTTAATCCACCAAGGCACGCGACTCGTACCCTGCGATTTTCTCATGCCGATGCAAACGCACTACCCGCTGGGCGAGCATCACAAAATCCTGCTCTCCAATTTTTTCGCGCAGACCAAAGCGCTCATGCTCGGCAAAACAAAAGAAGAAGCGCGTGCCGAGCTCGAAGAGCGCGGTTATCCCGAAGAGCGACTACTGCAACTCCTGCCGCACAAGGTTTTTGAAGGCAACCACCCGACCAACTCCATTCTGTTCCGCGAGCTCAACCCCAAAACCCTGGGCACACTCATCGCCCTCTACGAACACAAAATCTTTGTTCAAGGCATCATCTGGAACATTAACTCCTTCGACCAATGGGGCGTGGAACTCGGCAAACAACTCGCCAACAACATCCTGCCGGAACTGGCGGATTCCACTCCGGTGCACGAGCACGATGCCTCCACCAATGGCCTCATCAATTACTACAAAAACTCCTGTTTCTGACGATTGCGCTTGGCGCGTCGTGACACACTGATACAAACCCGACAATCTCTGCGTTTTGCCTAAAAGAACAAGGGTAAAACACCGCACCCACTCATTCACCCGGCAATCGGCATGGACTGATTCTTAATATGCGATATACAAATGGTTAATTAACTCGCAATATGTACACATAATTAAATTAGGGGTATTTACCATAAACACTACTACCAAGCATTGTCTTTTTTGCATCGATCAGCGTGAGCTGTCCCCAAAGCTAATTCGTTGTAATTACGTTATTTTTTCACGCTCGCCCTTTGCCCTGCGCGGGCTGGCGTCGCTGATTGGTTTTTTTGCCGTTCTTCTGGGCGGCGCTACGGCACAGGCGCAAATCACCAACATTACAACACCCGGCAGCCTCACCATCGCCACGGGAACGACGACCCCCGCCAATACCGCAATCTGGAATTTGCAGAGTAACGGAATTTTCCTGAACACTTTGGTAACGCTGCCCACTGGTGCGCCGGGGCTGACCATCAATGGCAATGGCAACACGCTAACACTCAACGATGGCGCAACAATCCCGACTTACGGGCGCTTGGGGATTCCTGTGGGTCTGGGAGGTACGTTAAACCTGTCTGATATCACCATTACGGGCGGCAACCACGGAGACCTTGGCGGCGCGATCCGCGTTCAAACCGGAGACGTTAATTTCAGTGGCAGCAATGGCAGCACAGTCAGCCTGTCGGGAAACACCGCATCTCAAGGTGGTGCGATCTATGTCCAGACTGGGGATGTTAATTTCAGCAGCGGTGATAGCGGTGCTATCACCCTGTCGGGGAACACCGCAAGTAGCGACATCGGCGGCGCGATCCGCGTTCAAACCGGAGACGTTAATTTCAGCGGCAGCAATGGCAGCACAGTCACCCTGTCGGGAAACACCGCAAGTAGCAGCGGCGGCGCGATCTATGTCCAGACTGGGGATGTCAGCATTAGCAGCGGTGATGGCGGTGTCATCATCCTAACAAACAACAGCGCCGGTACTCCGGTGTTGTTGGGAGGAGGGGGGGCGATTGATACACCTCGCGGTAACGTTTTTATCCGCAGCGGCGCTGATGGCATCATCACTTTATCGGGAAACACATCCGTGACCGCCGGTGCTGCCATCCTCGCTGGCGGTTCAACCTACCTCACCTCCGTCGTTGTCATCACTACCGGTGATCGCGGCGTCATCACCGTGAACAATAATAATAATGCCACCGCCACGAATAGCGGCGCCATTTTTTCCCAAGGCTCCATGAGCATCAGTGGTGGCAATGCAAGCACCATCGCCCTGAACGAGAACATCGGCGGCGCGCTCTATAATGCTGGTTTCGACGGCCCTCTCACCGTCACTGTTGGTGATCGCGGCACCATCACTGTGAACAACAACACTGCAAGCGAATTCTACGGCGCCATTGAAGGAGGTGCCGTAGATATCATGATAAGTGGCGGCGAGGCGAGTACCATCAGTCTGAACGACAACATTGGCAGAGCGATCCACAATCGTCAGAGCTCCGTCAGCATCACTACTGGCAACAGTGGCGTCATCACGCTGTCGGGTAATAATGTGACATCTAGCATTTCCGGAGAAGGCGGCGCGATTCAAACCACTGGTACTGTCACTATCAGCAGTGGCGACAATGGCGTTATCACTCTGGCGGAGAACAGTGCTATCAGTAACGGCGGCGCAATTGACTCCGAAAGCGTCAGTATCAGCAGTGGCGACAATGGCGTTATCACTCTGGCGGAGAACAGTGCTAACCTCCGTGGCGGCGCCATTAATTCCAACGGAGATGTCAGCATCAGCAGCGGTGACAATGGCTTTATTAGCATTACCCGCAATACCGCTTCTGGCGGCACAAGCGCCGGCGGTGCCATCGCCGGCGCAAATGTCAGTATCAGCAGCGGCGATAATGGCACCATTGCCCTGACGGATAACACTGCTTTCTGGGGTGGCGCAATCTTTGCAATTGGCAATACGACACTGACTGGTGCCCTGACGGTTTCAGGAAATACGGCTGGTTCTTCAGGCGGTGCTGTTTTCGCGCTGGGGGATGTTACTTTGAACGCTACCGGCGCTTCGATGATCTCGGGCAACAGTACAAATGGTCTTCCAGATCCGGGAGTGGGATTGACGCCCGGCGGCGGCGCGATCTGGGTGGGCGGTAACATGACGCTCAACGCCACCCTTGACGACATCACCTTTAGAGGCAACACGGCAGACGGGCAGGCTAACGCCGTCTGGTTCGAAAACGCAAATGTTCTTGCCGGCACGACAGGCGGAAGAACCGCCACCTTCAACACGGATACTGACCGCAGCATCGTCTTCTACGACCCCATCCAGAACAACGCCGCCAATGGACTGATTACGGTCAACAAGACCGGCGCAGGTTCGGTTGTATTCGATGGAGTGGACACCGCCGCCCCCACGGCGGCTCCGGCAGGAAGCACCACCACCCGCTGGTCGCAAGTCTACGGCAACACCACCGTACAGGCAGGAACGTTTGAAGTAAGGAACAATGCCGTCTACGGCGTACTCGCAACCGACGTCAGCGGCGCCGTCGCCTCCGCCTTCACCGTCAATTCCGGCGCCACCTTGGCCGGTGGCATTCTCGGCGAAGTCCGCGCTGACGACTTTACCCTGAACGGCGGCCTCAATATCGCGGGTTCTGCGGTACCGGGCACTGCCAGTGGCGGCTTTAGCACATTCACGGTAACGAGCAACAATGTTGATCTTACCGGCAGCCAGATCTTCTTCAATACCCTGCTCAATGACGCCAGCACTCAGTTAAGCGATGTGCTCGTACTCGACCTCAATGGCAGCGCCGCTTCTGGTACGGCGTCCATTATCGTCAACAACGTCGGCACCGTAGGCGATGGTGCCGTCACTACCGGCAACGGCATTGAACTCGTGCGCGTGATGAACAACGGTACCACTACGGGTGCCTTTACCCTCGGCAATACGGGCGGCTACATTGCTGCCGGCCCCTACCGGTACGAGCTATTCCACGGTAGCGTGGATGCAAGCGCTCCCGAGAACTGGTTTCTGCGCTCCACGATCGACTGTACCTTGGATCCCACGAATCCTGCCTGTGCCAGCGGTACCGGGGGCACTGTCCCCAACTACCGTCCCGAGACCAGTCTTTACTCGGTACTGCCCAGCATGCTGCTGGGTTACAGCAACACCTTGCTCGATACCCTGCATGAACGTGTAGGGGATGAATACATCGGCGGCATGAACACCGATGCCCAGCCGGTCTGGGGTCGCATCCTCGGTACCCGTGGTCGCGCTGAAGACGGTGCGGCCGAATACCATCACGATACCTGGACGGCACAAGGCGGTGTGGATCTCTACCGCAATCAAAAGACCGATGGCAGTTCGCATCGTCTGGGTGTCTATGCCGCCATCGGCACCATGGGCGCCGATGTGGATCACTACGGCAAGGATGCGGGCAGTAACCGATTGCAAGGCAAGACGCTGGGCATCTACTGGACCCACTTTACCGAAGAGGGTGCGTACCTTGATGCGCTTGCCCAATATACCTGGGCGGATCTCAATACCAATCCCAGGAATACCCGTGGCTTTGATACCCGCGGTGGCATCACTGCTCTGAGCCTGGAAATCGGCAAACCCTTCCGTATGGATGAGGCACAGGATAGCCAGAACAAACGCATCCTCGAACCGCAAGCCCAGATCATCTATCAGAGGGGCAGCATCGACAGCGACCGTGACCCGCAAGCCAGAGTGCGCTTCAGTGACATCGACTCCACCACCCTCAGGCTGGGTGCGCGTTATGCGGATATCAGCAACGCACAAGACAAGGCCACCATCCTCTGGCTACGCCCGAGTTTGCTGCACACTTTCCAGAACGAACCGAGAACCACCTTCTCCTCGGCAACGGGGGAGATTCCCTTTGAATTCGACCAGTCGGGTGGAAGCTTTGAGCTTGCGGCGGGGATTGAACGTCAACGCGGGAAGGGCTACGCGCTCTTCCTCTCGGGGTTGTACCGTGTTGGGCTGGATAAAGATGGCTATGACTATGGGCTTAAAGCAGGCATACGCTGGGAGTTTTGAGATAGGAACCAGGGGCTGGGGAATCAGGGATCAGTAAAACCTATCCCCCGGCCCCTCGCTGCGCTCTCCCCAACCCTCTCCCATAAGGGGAGAGGGAGTTTGGGTTTTCTGAATCCTGTAACCTGAATCCTGCTTCCTATATCTTGTCCAGCCCGCCCATATACGGGCGCAGCGCTTCGGGTATGATCACGCTGCCGTCGGCGTTTTGATAATTCTCCAGCACGGCCACCAGTGCGCGGCCAACCGCGAGGCCGGAGCCGTTTAAAGTGTGTACGAGTTCCGGTTTGCCTTGACCGCTTCTGAAACGCGCTTGCATGCGGCGTGCCTGGAATGCTTCGCAGTTGGAGACGGAGGAAATCTCGCGGTAGGCATTTTGCGCGGGCAGCCAGACTTCGAGGTCATAGGTTTTGCTCGCGCCGAAACCCATATCGCCGGTACACAACGCAACCACACGGTACGGCAGCCCCAGTTTTTTGAGGATGTTTTCGGCGTGGCTGACCATTTCTTCCAGAGCTTCGTAACTTTTTTCCGGGTGCGTGATCTGCACCATTTCGATCTTGTCGAACTGGTGCTGGCGTATCATGCCGCGCGTGTCACGCCCGTAGGAGCCGGCCTCGGAGCGGAAGCACGGTGTGTGGCCGGTGAGCTTGATCGGCAAATCTTCCGCCGCGACAATTTCGTCGCGCACGGTGTTGGTCAGCGTAACTTCCGATGTTGGAATCAGATAGAGCATTTCGCTCTCGCCTTCCTGCCCGCCTTTTTTCACGGCGAATAAATCGGCTTCAAATTTGGGCAACTGTCCCGTGCCAAGCAGCGTATCGGCGTTGACGATGTAGGGCGTGTAGCACTCGGTGTAGCCGTGCTCACTGGTCTGCGTATCCAGCATGAATTGCGTCAATGCGCGATGCAGTTTGGCGACCGCGCCGCGCATGAAGGTGAAGCGGGCGCCCGAAAGTTTTGCGCCGGTATCGAAATCGAGACCCAGCGGCGCGCCGACATCCACATGATCTTTGACCTCGAAATCAAAGCTGCGCGGCGTGCCAACTTTGCGGACTTCGACGTTATCCGCTTCCGATTTTCCGACCGGCACACTTGCATGCGGCAGGTTGGGCACGCTTTGCAAAAACGCCTGCATTTCCGACTGCACCGTTGCGAGTTTTTCTTCCGCCGTTTTCAATTCGTCGCCCAGCGTTGCCACTTCCGCGAGTATCGCGGATGCATCCTCGCCTTTGGATTTGGCGATGCCGATCTGCTTGGAAGCCGCATTACGCCTGGCTTGTAATTCCTGCGTATGCGTCTGGATATTTTTGCGATCCGCTTCCAGCACGGTAAAACGCGCTTCATCAAAAGCAAAACCGCGCGTGGCAAGGCGCTGCACAACACTCGCAAGATCGCCGCGCAATAACTGAATGTCTAACATTAAAACTCCGGCCTAAAGCCCCTCTCCCTCGATGGGAGAGGGTTGGGGAGAGGGTGAAAAATCAGAGAGAGGGTAAATTTTACCCCCTCTCCCCCTTGCCCCTCTCCCACACGGGGAGAGGGGAGTATCCTGCTATTCTACCTGTCTGCCGCTATTTCTTCTTTCCTGCCGCGCGATCCAGCTCGCGCAGATGTTCCAGCTTGGCGCTGATCTTGCCTTCCAGTCCGCGCGGCGTGGGTTGATAGAAGCGCGGCGGCGACATGTCATCGGGAAAATACTGCTCGCCTGCCGCATACGCCTCCGGCTCGTCGTGCGCGTAGCGGTACTCCTTGCCGTAATCCAGATCCTTCATCAGCTTGGTCGGCGCGTTGCGCAAATGCAGAGGCACGGGACGCGATTTATCCTGCGCGACAAAAGCCTTGGCCTGGTTGTAAGCCATATAAGCAGCATTGCTCTTGGGCGCAACGGCCATATAAAGCAAGGCATTGGAAAGCGCGAGTTCGCCTTCAGGCGAGCCGAGACGCTCGTAAATTTCACACGCCGCCGAGGCGATTTCCGCCGCACGCGGATCGGCAAGACCGATATCTTCTATCGCCATGCGCACGATGCGGCGACCCAGATACAAGGGGTCGGCGCCGCCATCCAGCATGCGCAGAAACCAGTACAGCGCGGCATCCGGATTGGAACCGCGCACCGATTTGTGCAGCGCGGAAATCTGGTCGTAGAACGCTTCGCCACCCTTGTCGAAACGCCGCAGTTTGGAGGCCAGCGTGCTTTCAAGAAAAGCCTCGTCGATATCGTTGATCTTTGCCGCGTGCGCGGCATTGAACAGTTGCTCAAGAAAATTCAGCAGACGCCGCGCATCGCCATCGGCATAAGCCAGCACCTGCTCGCGCACTTCGGGTGCTGTGGCCAGACCGCCGGATTCGATTTGCAATGCGCGGTCGAACAACACGCCCAGTTCCTGCTCGTTCAGCGCCTGCAACACGAATACCTGCGCGCGCGACAGCAATGCGCTGTTCACCTCGAACGAGGGATTTTCGGTCGTCGCGCCGATGAAGGTGAACAGCCCGCTTTCCACATACGGCAAAAAAGCATCCTGTTGCGATTTGTTGAAGCGGTGCACTTCGTCAACAAACAAGATGGTCTTGCGCCCCGTTTGTTGCAGAGCATGTTGCGCGCGCTCGACCGCTTCGCGGATATCCTTCACGCCCGACAATACCGCCGACAGCGGAATAAAATCCGCATCTGCGGTATTCGCGATGAGCCGCGCGAGCGTAGTTTTACCCACGCCCGGCGGCCCCCACAAAATCATTGACGGCAACTTGCCGGATGTGAACGCAAGATGCAGCGGCTTGCCCGTCCCGAGCAAATGACTTTGCCCGACAACTTCATCCAGTGACTTGGGACGCAGACGCTCAGCCAGCGGCGCTTGCGGTTCGCGATGGGCGAAAAGATCAGTCATTCCTCAATACATCCGCACCCGCCGGAGGCGTGAAGCTGAAGCTCTTGTCGTCAATTTTGGGATTGATTTCCTGCGCGGAAAATTCAATCACGGTCGTTTGGTCAAAGCTGTCGCGCATGGACATTTGTTGCAGCATGGTTCCTTTAAAGCCCAGTTCCACGCGCTCGAAACCACTGTCTTTTTCCTTGGGCGTCGCGATTATCCAGTCCAGGCCGTCCTTGTTGTCGGCGCTGCGGAGGTTGAAGGCATTGTCGATTTCCTTGCTGCCCGCGAGCAGCGCAGCGGGAGTGGAGCCAAGCATTTTATCCAGCGCGCGCACCGTGACCTGATTGAGCTCCGGATCGTACATCCACACCTGTTTGCCGTCGCCGATGATCATTTGCACATAGGGTTTGTCGTAATCCCAGCGGAATTTTCCGGGGCGCTGCAACTGCATGGTGCCGGTAACTTCCTGCACTTTTCGACCCAGATTATCAACCACCGTTTGATGAAATTTCGCGCGCATGGAGGTGGTGCTCTGGAAAAAATTTTTAAACGTCTGCATGTCATCAGCGCGGGCAGTGACGGCGAATACGGCGAGCAGAAAGGTAACAATCAGGCGCATGGAGTTTCCATTATTGAAAATAAAATTGAATGATAAAAACATCTCAGTCGGCAGAGCTTGCGGGCGCCAGCACTTCGCGATTTCCGTTTGATTGCATGGGCGACACCAGTCCCGCGCGCTCCATGTCTTCGATCAGGCGCGCGGCGCGGTTGTAGCCGATGCGCAAATGCCGCTGCACCAGCGAAATCGACGGGCGCCGCGTTTTGAGCACCACCGCCACCGCCTGATCGTACAAGGGATCGGCTTCCGCGTCGCTGCCCTCCTCGTCCACGGCGCCTTCATCACTATCGCCGCCGTTGCCCGCCAGTATCGCTTCGACGTATTGCGGCGCGCCCTGGCTGCGCAGGTATTCAACCACGCGATGCACCTCGCCGTCGGACACGAACGCGCCGTGCACGCGCACCGGATAGCCGGTGCCCGGCGGCAGGTAGAGCATGTCGCCCTGTCCCAGCAGCGCTTCGGCGCCCATCTGGTCGAGGATGGTGCGCGAATCGACCTTGCTCGCCACCTGAAAACCGATGCGCGACGGAATGTTGGCCTTGATGAGCCCGGTGATGACATCCACGCTCGGGCGCTGCGTGGCGAGGATGAGATGGATGCCGGCGGCGCGCGCTTTTTGCGCGATGCGCGCGATCAATTCCTCGATCTTCTTGCCCGTCACCATCATCAGATCGGCGAATTCGTCGACCACGACGACGATGAGCGGCATCGGTTCCAACGGCTCCGGCGCATCCGGCGTCAAGCTCACCGGATTGAGGATGGGCCGCTCGGCCTTTTTCGCTTCCTGCACCTTGGCGTTGTAGCCAGCCAGATTGCGCACGCCCAGCACGCTCATCAGCCGGTAGCGTCTATCCATCTCGCCCACGCACCAGTTGAGCGCGTTGGGCGCGAGCTTCATGTCGGTGACGACGGGCGCCAGCAGATGCGGAATGCCCTCGTACACCGAAAGCTCCAGCATCTTGGGGTCGATCAGGATGAGGCGCACGTCGCGCGGCTCGGCCTTGTACAGCAGCGACAGGATCATCGCGTTGACGGCCACCGACTTGCCCGAACCCGTGGTGCCGGCCACCAGCAGATGCGGCATGCGGGCGAGATCGGCG
>JAITML010000005.1 GCA_031277395.1 Methylobacillus sp.
CCAAGCCCCTTTGCAACATTCACAGTTAGTATTGGCCGCACTCCCAACTCCAATAAGGCCGAGTACCGTTAAATTCAAGGCCGACCGTAGAATACTACGGAATGTTATGCCACACTTTCTCGCAATTGTTTAAGTCGATTGACAGCTCTTTCAAGACTTGGCGAATTGGTAATGGCTCGTAATGGTTGCCAATGCCGAGTAACAAAATCACATAGATGAATGTTATAACCCTCACCCGGTTTTCTCAAATCTTTGGACGAAACTACTTCTTGACGAATCAGGCGCTTCTTGGAACGTCTCGCCAAATCGAGAAGTTCACGTTTAGCATCCGCCAGATCATCTGGTCGTCTCGGCAGTAATGATTGGGACAGACCAAAAAAATCGGCTAATCCTTCTCTATCCGCCAAAAGCCAGCTCTCACTCTCTGTTACTGCAAAACGCAGTATAAATGAAGAGGATGCATGTTTTGGTAGCCATGAGCGAAGCAGGCGAACCGCACACTTCCCATCTGTATCTGCCAAACACAATACAGGGCACACGTGCGTTGTATCAAGATAACGCGAAATACTTTTTTTGAGCGAAGTCACACCGTTGGTATTTATTACGGGCTGCGCCAATGTGCATCCGGCAATTTCAGTTGCTAGCTTCTCTCCAAGAGCACAACACAAACCATCTTCACCAATGACAAACATTTGCCCCATCAAAACAACCCCATTTGTTCAACCCGCTGAGGGCGTGTTTTAGGCAGCAATACTTCGGCAGGATTAAGCCCATGCGCCAGGGCTCGCTTTTCTGCTGCGTTAGCTCCACGCGCAGTAGTGCCATTTTCGCCAAGCTCCAGCAAAACCACCGAATTTGAATCAGATACTGCTGCGATCAAATTTTTGCTGTGTGTGGTCATCATAACTTGACGTATACCTTTCTTGCGTAACCGCAATACACGGTCAACCATCAGCGGAATATGCTCAACGATTGCATCATTAAGTGAAAGCTCTGGTTCCTCAATCAGCAGTAAACCATCACCTTCCTGCAAAGCCCACAGCAGTCCAATCAAACGCAATGTGCCATCCGAAAATTGCTCTTCGCGTTGCCATGCACCATTGACTCGCCAGTGTTGAAAGTTGGCTTCCAAATGGGGCATTCCTGTCACTTCATCATTTTTTATAAAGCGAAGCTCTGAAAATTGTGGCACAGCAACCTGTAACGCCTTGCCAATTCGGCTCAATCTGGCATCCCGTGTTTTTTCTGGTGCCCGAGCAATTCGTTGCAGCAATCCCTGACCAAATGGATCGTTTTCCACAATACGCCCACTGATCTCATCAGAAAATTTTAAGAGTTGAGGGACAAGGTGAAGATATGTAGTAGCCGAAAAAAATTCGGCGAGATCACGAAAATCAGCGTTTTCATTAATCTGTTCCAGATAAGTTTGCGTCAATCGCTCATCATCAATTTCGTCTGCTTTGTTGGGGCGAGAGAACAATTCAGTACCATCGCAAACCACACGTTCACGTGTAATCAGTACGCGCTGCTTACCTTTCCCTGATTTAAAGGCAAGCTCATAAATCCAGCGTTTTGCTTCCGGATCTAAGGACTCTGCCAATTCCACCACAATAGCCACCGCTGGATTACTGCGTGCGTGCAGACTGCGTAGTTTTCCCATGCCGCCTCGTTCGCGCAGGGCTGCCTGCAAACCTCCACCTGTTGGCTTGGCTACGGTACGCAGGAAACGGAACACATCCAGGAGATTGGACTTTCCAGAAGCATTGGCACCGATAATGTAGGCGCGCGTATCAAAGTTCAAATCCATCTCCCTAAAGTTGCGCCAATTAGTGAGTTCAATGTGGGTAACAATCATTTCGATTCTCCAAAGAAGCCATCCTCAACAGCTCTCATGATTAGCGGAGGAATTTTTCCCGCGTGGGTTTTACTGTAGGTAGTAGATTAGTAAGTTTACCGTACAAATCAAACAAAAACGCCACCCGCACCGCGTCGGATTTGTCTCCTTTACTGTGCATAGCTAGCGCATATCTTCAATCAGCGTCAGCACCCGTCGCGCCGCGCCATTGTGCTGACTGCTGAACAAGGTTGCTTGTTGCGCCATGTGTTCTCGCGCCTCGGCATTCTGAAACAATTCGCGTATTTGCTCGCCAAGCGCATTGATATCAGCGACTCGCCGTGCTGCACCGGCTTTGACGGCACTGTTGGCTATCACCTCAAAATTCCAGGTATGCGGGCCGATCAGCACCGGCTTGCCCATCGCGCATGCTTCGATGAGATTTTGCCCGCCGAGTGGCAACAGGCTGCCGCCGATGAAGGCGAGGTCGCATGCGGCGTAGTAGGTGAACATTTCGCCCATGCTGTCGCCGAGTACCACTTGCACATCTGCTGGCAGGGGCGCGGAGAGAGCCGAGCGGCGAACATGGGGCAATCCGCGTTTTTCCAGCAGGGCGGCGACTTCGTTGAAGCGTTGCGGATGGCGCGGCACGATCACTGTCAAGAGATGCGGCACTTGCGTTTCGGCGATGGCATCCAGTACCAGCGATTCCTCGCCTTCGCGCGTGCTCGCCGCGAGGAAGACCGGACGCTCGGTGCCGAACAAACTGCGTAGTGCGGCGCCTTGCTTCTTTGCGTCTGGTGGTGGCGCGACATCGAATTTGAGATTGCCGGTCACACTGATATTTTGCGCACCCAGCATTTGCAAACGCGCGGCATCATCTTCGGTTTGGGCGGCGACGCGGCGCAATCTGCGCAATCCGTCACGCGCCAATTTGCCCAAGCGCGCATAGCCTCGCGCGGAGCGCTCCGACAAGCGCGCGTTCACGAGCAGCAGCGGCAGGTCGCGGCGTTCGCATGCGGCGATGAGGTTGAACCAGAGCTCGGTTTCCATGAGCAAGCCGATTTGCGGGCGGTAATGATTGAGAAAACGCCGCATCGCGCCGGGCAGGTCGTAGGGCAGATAGCCGCGCAGCACAGTATCGCTGTAAAGCTGCTCGCCCGCCGCGCGACCTGTTGGCGTGGTGTGCGTGATGAGGATGCGATGATGCGGATAGCGTTCGCGCAACAAGGCCACGAGCGGCGCGGTGGCGCGCGTTTCGCCCACGGATACCGCGTGCAGCCAGATCAGCGGCGCGGTGGGGCGCGGTGTGTGATAAAACCCGAAGCGTTCGGGAATGTGCCGCAAATATTCAAGCTGGCGCAATGCGCGCCACATGAGCCGGAGCAGCGCGAACGGCACGAGCAGGTACAGCAGCAGTGTGTAAATCCAGCGAGGCATGGCGGGATTTTCGCATGAAATGACGATTTGCCATGATAGACTTTTCGCAACTTACATGAACGGAGAAACACCATGAAACTTTATTACGCCCCCGGCGCCTGCTCGCTTGCTTCGCATATCGCGCTGCGCGAAACCGGCTTGACATTTGAACTCGACAAGCTGGATTTCGCCACCAGAAAAACGGCAGGCGGCGAGAATTTTCTGAGTATCAATCCCAAGGGCTATGTGCCCGCATTGCGTCTGGACAATGGCGAAGTGCTGACTGAGGGCGCGGCGATTTTGCAATACATCGCCGATCGCGGCGCAGCCCGGCTGATCGCCGCCGCCGGGACGATGGAACGCTACCGCACGCAGGAATGGCTGAATTTCATCGCCACGGAAATCCACAAAAACTACAGCCCGCTGTTCAACAAAGCCACGCCGGGAAAAACCAGGGTGCTGGCTCGCGAGCGGCTGACAAACCGCTTGGGTTATGTCGAAGCGGCACTCGCGAAAAGCCCGTATCTGGTGGGTGGTCGTTACACGGTTGCGGATATTTATTTGTTCGTGACATTAAGCTGGAGCCGCATCGTCGGCTTTGATCTCACGCCGTTCCCGAATGTGCGCGATTTTCAAGCGCGGGTTGGCGCGCGGGCGGCGGTGCGGGAGGCGTTGAAGGCGGAAGGGTTGGGTTGAGGGCAGATTTCGGCAGAGTAGCCTTGCTTTAGTCGGGTCTCGCCCCGACGGGCGAGGTTCTTTCTTTTGCGTGCCCACGGAGCTTCTGCACGAATCTCTCGCGGCAGTCGCATCCCGGCTTCGTGCGGTCTGCTGCGTTGCAAATGCTCGCAATACTACACGTATTGCTGCGCTTTGCGCCTTGCATCCCATCCCGAATCCGGGCGCACCTGCTCGCTCAGACTCGTGCAGAAGCTCCCGAAAGAACCCAAAGAAAAAGACACCCTGCTCCCGCGGCGCTACGCGCTTCCCTGCGCTGCTCATCAAGCCGGGCGGCTCGCAAAAACTCGCCTTGGCGTTGCCAAGGCTCAAACAGTTGCGAGCCGACAACCCCCGTCTTGACTGCGCTGCTCGGCGCGGCAGAAGGGAATGAAAAGCAAGGCGGTGCGCTGCGCGCGTTTTTTTTGTTTAGCTCCCTCTCCCCCAACCCCTCTCCCATTTAGGGAGAGGGGCTTACAGTAAACCGCCATTACATGCGGAGCTTGTCGAAGAATGAGTGGAGAGCAGCTAAATCGATCCCGATTTTTCAATGTTGCGACCCGCGCGGCAGGTTAGCATGCGCTTACATTCATCTGCAATCCGCGCAGGTTCTGGACTTTTAAAAGTCAACCCGAAAATTTTTGATTCATTCTTGACGAGCACTAGCTAAAGGGGGAAACTTCTCCTGGAAACACAATATCTAGTGTTATGCAGTTGCTCAGGAGAAGTTACCGGTGATCTCCGTCAGGCGGGTTTTGACGGGGTTTGAGGCTTTCCTGCAGCTTGATCAGATGGTAAACAAAAGGAGAATATTCCTATCATGCTCAAGGTAGTCAAGGCGGCTGAGGAGGCCGAATACGAGGTTCCCATGCAACCGGTTTCGCTGGATATCTGGGACAAAAAATACCGACTCAAGACCAAACAGGGTGATGTTCTGGATGAATCCATGGACGACACCTACCGGCGTGTCGCCCGCGCGCTTGCTGATGCCGAGACCACCGAAGAGAAAAAAGCGCTGTGGTACGACAAATTCCTGTGGGCGCTGCGCCGTGGCGCGATTCCTGCGGGTCGCATTACCTCCAACGCGGGCGCGCTGGAGCACAAGCCCGCCACCAGCACCATCAACTGCACCGTATCCGGTACGGTAGAGGATTCCATGAATGGCATCCTGGAAAAAGTGCATGAAGCCGGGCTGACCCTCAAAGCGGGCTGCGGCATAGGCTACGAATTTTCCACGTTGCGTCCCAAGGGCGCGTTTGTCGCGGGCGCGGGCGCTTATACCAGCGGGCCGCTGTCCTTCATGGATATCTACGACAAGATGTGCTTCACCGTCTCCTCCGCCGGCGGTCGCCGCGGCGCGCAGATGGCGACTTTCGACATCTCGCATCCGGACGTGGCCGACTTCATCAAGGCCAAGCGCGAAGCGGGACGTTTGCGCCAGTTCAATCTTTCCACGCTGATTACTTCCGAGTTCATGGAAGCGGTCAAGGCCGACGCCGAGTGGAAGCTCGCCTTTCCGGTCACCGAAAAGGAAGCCGGAGTCGATGGCCTCGATCTGAATGATGCGGCGCAAGTGGTATGGCGCGAATGGCCGGTAAAAAATAAATATCTCACGCGAGCGAGCGATGGCAAGGTTGCCTGCCGCGTTTACAAGACGATCAAGGCGCAACGGCTGTGGGACGTGATCATGTCCTCCACCTACGATTTTGCCGAGCCGGGCTTCATCCTGATCGACAAGGTCAACGAGATGAACAACAACTGGTTCTGCGAAAACATCCGCGCCACCAACCCGTGCGGTGAGCAGCCGCTGCCGCCGTATGGCGCATGCTTGCTGGGCTCGGTCAATCTCACCAAGTTCGTGCGCGACCCGTTCACCGAGAACGCGCACTTCGACTGGGATGAATACCGCGAGGTGGTCGCCACCTTCACCCGCATGCTGGACAACGTGGTCGAGGTCAATGGTCTGCCGCTGCCGCAGCAACAGGCCGAGATTGCGCGCAAGCGCCGCCACGGCATGGGCTATCTCGGCCTGGGTTCCACGCTCACCATGCTCAAGATGCCGTATGGTTCCGCCGAGTCGCTCAAATTCACCGAGGAAGTCACGCGCATCATGGCCGAAGTGGGCTGGGAAGTGGGTGTGCTGCTGGCCGAAGAAAAAGGTCCCGCGCCCATCATGGATGAGGAATTTGAGATCACCGCCGATCTGCTCGCGAAGCGCCCGGAAATGGCTGCGGACGGTATAGCGCCCGGTCAGAAAATCAAGGGCAAGGTGCTGCTCGGCAAATACAGCCGCTACATGCAGCAGTTCCCGGAAGCGCTGCGCGACGAGGTCGCCACCAAGGGCGTGCGTTTTACGCACCACAGTTCGATCGCTCCGACCGGCACGATTTCGCTGTCGCTTGGTAACAATGCCTCCAACGGCATCGAGCCTTCTTTCGCGCACCACTACAGCCGCAATGTGATCCGCGAGGGCAAGAAATCCAAGGAGAAAGTGGACGTGTGGTCTTACGAACTGCTGGCCTATCGCGAACTGGTCAACCCCAAGGCGATGCCGTTCTCCGACAAGGACGACGAAAAGCTGCCGGACTATTTCGCGGATTCCTCCACCATCCCCGCCAAGGCGCACGTGGATATCCAGGCTGCCGCGCAGAAGTGGATAGACAGCTCGATCTCCAAGACCATCAACGTGCCGACCGACTATCCCTATGAGGATTTCAAGGACATCTATTTCTACGCCTATGAAAAAGGCCTCAAGGGCTGCACTACTTTCCGCTTCAATCCCGAAGCGTTCCAGGGCGTGCTGGTGACCGAAAAGGACCTGGAAAACACCACCTACAAATTTACGCTTGAGGATGGCAGCGTGGTTGAAGTCAAAGGCAACGAAGAAATCGAATATGACGGCGAAACCCACACCGCCGCCAATCTCTACGACGCGCTCAAAGAAGGCTACTACGGAAAATTCTAAGGAGAACTACCATGACCATCAAAATCGACAAGAAAATCACCGGCTACAATGTTCAGTCGGAGGAAGACAAAAAAGCCGAACAGGCCGCGCCCGCCAAAACTGCGGAAATCCTGCAAATGGGCGAGCCGCTGAGCCGACCCGAAAAACTCATAGGCAACACCTATAAAGTCAAAACTCCGGTGACCGAGCATGCCCTCTATATCACGATCAACGATATCGTGCTGCACGAGGATACGCCGCAGCAACACCGTCGCCCGTTTGAAATTTTCATCAACTCCAAAAACATGGAGCACTTTCAGTGGATAGTCGCGCTCACCCGCGTCATGTCCGCCGTGTTCCGCAAAGGCGGCGATGTTACCTTCCTCGTCGAAGAGCTTCGCAGCGTGTTTGATCCCAACGGTGGCTACTTCAAAAAAGGCGGCAAATATATTCCCAGTCTGGTCGCTGAAATCGGCGAAGTTGTCGAGCAGCACCTGCAGGAAATCGGCATGCTGAAAAAATCCGAACCCGATGCGCACCAGAAAAAGCTCATCGAGGAAAAGAAAGCCGAGTACCTGCAATCACAAATTAACGAAACTACCGCCGAAGGGTTTCCGCCCGGCGCGCAGATCTGCAAAAAATGCAGCACCAAGGCCGCCATCGTGATGGATGGATGCCTGACCTGTTTGAATTGCGGGGAGAGCAAGTGCGGCTAAACGATAAAGGGGCGAAAGCCCCTTTGTTTTTAATGCCGCAAAACGAAACTCAAAACTAATTCCCCGCCAGTCGCCACACCCCATAAACCCCAAACCCAAGCACCAACAGACCGCTGATCTGGCGCACCCATGATTTTTGCAGGAATTGTTTGAGGCGCGCCGCAGCCATGCCCATTGCCAAAAGCGCGGGCAAGGTGCCGAGGCCGAAGGCGAGCATGAGCGCGCCGCCATGCCATGCGTTGCCTGATGCAAGCGCGGTCACCAGCACACTATATACCAGGCCGCAGGGCAGCCAACCCCAGAGCAGGCCGAGCGCGAAGGCTTGCGCGGGAGTTCGCACGGGCAGCCATTTTTTTGAGAGCGGCTGGAGATGCTTCCACAATACTCCACCTGCTTTTTCGAGCACGAGCACGCCGCGCCACCATCCGGCAAGATAAAGACCGAGCGCGATCAGCATAAGGTTGGCGAGCAGATAAAGCGCCTTGCTTACCGGCAGCAGATGATCGAGAAAAAAGCCGGAGGAGCCGAGCAATCCGGCCAACGCGCCGGCCAGCGTGTAGCTGAAAATACGACCCGCGTTATAGCTGAAATGAAATCCCATTTTTGGTTTTTGCCCCGGCAGCGACAGGCTCACTGCGCCGACGATGCCGCCGCACATGCCCACGCAATGTCCGCCGCCAAGCAGGCCGACGAGCAGCGCCGAGATGAGGGTGAGCTCAGGCATTCACAATCCGCTTTCGCAACAGCCACAGCAAGATCAACCCCGGCACTGCCGCGAGAAAGGCGAATCCGAAAAAGTGCGTCCAGCCCATGAGTTTCACCAGATAGCCGGAAGCCGGTCCCACATATACCCGACCGACTGCCGCGAGTGCCGACAGCAACGCGTATTGGCTCGCGGTGAAACGATGATTGCACAGGCTCATCAACAGCGCGACAAACGCCGCCGTGCCCATGCCGCTCGTGAGATTTTCGGCGCCGACCGCGAACAGCACCAGATTATAATTCTTGCCGACATCGGCCAGCCACATGAAGGCGAGAATGGCGACGGCCTGCAAAAAACCGAACGCCAGCAACGAGCGAAACAATCCAAGTTTCGGCAGCAACGCGCCGCCGATCACCACGCCGACCAGTGTGGCGGCCAGCCCTACGCCTTTATTGATGACGCCGACTTCCGGCTGTGTCAGTCCGATGGCCCGGATCAGAAAAGTCGTCGTAAGCGAACCCGCAAACGCATCGCCGAGTTTGTATAAAACAATCAGCAACACCAATCCCCATACGCCTTTGCGCGAGAAAAATTCGCGCAACGGATCCACCACGGCTTCGGCCAGCGTCGCGGGCGGACGGATATATTCCGGCTCCGGCCCCCACAATGTCGGCAGCACGGCAAGCCCCATGAGCGCCGCCATGAACCAATAGGTGTTCTGCCAGCCGATCTTGTCCGCGATAATCAACGCCAATGCGCCGGAAACCAGCATCGCAAGCCGATAGCCGAGCACCGAAACGCCCGCGCCGGTTTCGCGCTCTTCGCGCTTTAGCACATCGGTGCGATACGCATCAATCACAATATCCTGCGATGCCGAGGAAAACGCCACAATCACCGCCAATGCCGCCAGCGCCCACGGCGCATTCGCGGGATTAAGCGAACCCATGACGGCCAGCGCCGTCATCAACGCCAATTGCGTGGCGACTATCCATCCGCGCCGCCGCCCCAACCACGGCGGCACAAAACGATCCATGAACGGCGCCCACAGAAATTTCCAGGTGTAAGGCAAACCCACCAGCGCGAAGATGCCGATGGTTGTGAGATCAACCCCCGAAACGGTCATCCACGCCTGCAAACTGCCGCCATTGCCGGTCAGCGCCAACGGCAAACCGGATGAAAATCCGAGCAGAAAAACCACGGCGACGCGGCGATTGCGGAAGATGTCGAGATAGGCGTTCATGCCAGATCATACTCCACCGTCAACGGCGCATGATCGCTGAAGCGTTCCTCTTTATAAACGCTTGCCGACACGGCCTTCGCGGCGATGCCGGGTGTCGCGATCTGGTAATCAATGCGCCAGCCGACGTTCTTTGCCCAGGCCTGGCCGCGATTGCTCCACCATGTGTAGCATTCTTCCGTGGCATCGGGATGCAGGCGGCGATAGACATCGACCCAGCCGAGTTCGTCGAAAATTTGCGTCATCCATGCGCGTTCTTCGGGCAGGAAGCCGGAATTTTTCCGGTTGCCGCGCCAGTTTTTGAGATCGATTTCCTTGTGCGCGATATTCCAGTCGCCGCAGATGACGACTTCGCGCCCGCTGTTTTTGAGCATTTGCAGATGCGGCAGAAACCGCGCCATCACGTCAAACTTGACGGCTTGGCGCTCCTCGCCGCTGGAGCCGGAAGGCAGATAAAGCGAAATTACGGACAAGTTGCCGAATCGCGCTTCGATGTAACGCCCTTCGGCGTCAATGTCCGCCATGCCCAAGCCTACGATGACTTCATCCGGTTGTTTTTTCGCGTAAATGCCGACGCCGCTGTAACCTTTTTTTTCGGCGTAGTGAAACCAGCCGGAATAGCTGTCCGGTTGCAGCATTTCGCGCGTCATGTCCGCTGCCTGGGCTTTCAGTTCCTGCACGCAGATAATGTCGGCATTCTGTTGCGCCAGCCACGGAAACAATCCCTTGCTCGTCGCCGAGCGGATGCCATTGAGGTTTAACGATATAATTTGCAGCATTCAGATCCTTAGATTGGGAACCGGGGTTCCGCGCCATGAGTGATTCCACCCAGCAGTTTATCCAATTCGCCCTGCAAAAGCAGGTATTGCGTTTCGGCGAATTCAAAACCAAGGCCGGCCGGTTGAGCCCGTACTTTTTCAACGCGGGCTTGTTCAACGACGGCGAGAGCCTTATGAAACTGGGCGAATTTTACGCCGCCGCAATTCTGAAATCCGGCGTACCGTTTGATATGTTGTTCGGCCCCGCGTACAAAGGCATCACACTCGCGGCGAGCATCGCCATCGCGCTTGCGCGACAAGGTCGCAACGTTGGCTATGCCTACAACCGCAAGGAGATCAAGGATCATGGCGAAGGTGGCGCGATTGTCGGCGCGGCGCTCGCAGGCCGCGTGCTTATCGTTGATGACGTGATTTCCGCCGGAACTTCGGTGCGCGAATCCGTCGAAATCATCCGCGACCACGGCGCAACCCCATGCGCCGTCGCCATCGCCATCGACCGCCAGGAACGCGGTCAGGGCGAACTTTCAGCGGTACAGGAAGTGCGCCGCGACTACGATATTCCCGTCATCAGCATCGCGAGTTTGGCCGATTTGATACATTACCTCGAAGGCGCAATCGAGTTGCAAAGCTACAAAGCCGCCGTGGAAAAATATCGCAGTGATTACGGCGTTGCATGATCGTCCGCAGTTTCCCGCCCGTCGCTGCGCCTGATGCAACCACCCTCATCCTCGGTTCCATGCCCGGCAAAGTTTCACTCGCCGCGCAACAGTATTACGCCTACCCGCAAAATCTCTTCTGGCGCATCATGGGTGAACTTTTCGGCGCAAAACCGGAATTGCCCTACGAACAACGATTGGAAATTTTGAAACGCTCGGGTGTGGCGCTGTGGGACGTGTTGCAGGAGTGTTACCGCGAAAGTGCGCTGGATGCGGACATCATCGAAACCTCCATCGTAGCCAATGACTTCGCCGGTTTTTTCGCTCGGCATACGAATATACGCCGCGTGTTTTTCAACGGCACGAAAGCAGAACAAGCATTTCGCCGCCATGTGCTGCCGACACTGGGGGATATGGAAAAAATGGAATTTGCGCGCCTGCCTTCCACTAGCCCGGCCAATGCGTCCATTCCCATTAATGATCGGATAACGCAGTGGCAGCAGGCAATGAAAAGGTAGACTGGTGATGAGCGCAGCGAATCCCGGTATTACGCAATGCTGGGTTTGCCAACCCAGCCTACTGTGCTAAAGCGTACCGATTAACTTTGACGTTAGGTATCGTTACCATGCAAATTGAGCAGACACATCACATAGATGCCAGCGAGCCGGACGAATCAGGCATGTACGAGTACTACTACGAATATGATATCTACCGATTCAAAGACACTTCTATTTGTTTCGTTGCGCGCAGTTATGCTGACGAACCGGATGAAGCGCATTTCCTCTCGGCAGAGACGAATGGAAATAGTCGCTTTCTAGAACGTTCTGACCTGAAGCACCCGCTGTTTCTCTCGGCGCTATCCCATCTGCGTAGCAGAGGAAAGGTGCATATACGCTGGTTCAGTCGCAAAGGTAACGGCTATGAAGCACTACCGGAGAATATGTAGTATCTCGTATGGGTGATATTTCAGTACACAACAGGAGAATGAAGTGAAAGTTCGGGAATACGGTGCAACTGTGTTCGCATTGCTCGCATTATTGGCGGGATGCGGTGATAGCGGTAATTCATTGTCACAAAGCACCGATAGGGCGACCAACAGCACTGTAGCTGAATCCAGCGATGAGTTCCGCGCCAAAATCACTGATGAGTATGCGATGGAATGCATCAAGGGCATTGAAGATGAGCCGGATTTGCGGGCAGTCTACTCACACAAGACGGTCGAAGTATATTGCGTTTGTCGGCAACGCTATCGCGCAGATGTTCTGGCCCAAGCGATCAAGGATGACGAGCGCGGAAAGGCTGTCTCTGATAGAGCTGCCGCTTATGCTCACGAAAATTGCAAATATATTTTGCTGCAAGGTCTGGAAAAAGAATAAACCGTAACGCTGAATCTCCGGGCTGCGGTCACTTGCGTTAACTCTTAGTACCTGACAATGCACTCAAGGTAGGCAGCTTCGCCGCCGTTTAGCTTGGGCGCTACGAGAAAAATGGAGGACGTTATGAAGCTAGAAGGGCAGTTAATTGCAAGATATAAAGATGGACAAGAAAGAGACAGGCTACTTGATAAGCTTCAAAAAATGGGGTTTAAGTGTGGGCATCCGCTTTGTAAATTTGAAACAATGACTGAAGAAGATAAAAATAGATATTTTAACAATCTACCATTCGTTGTGGATTTTAAAGAAACAGAATTTTCCGCGACGAATGTTACCTGTCTTGCGGCTGCAAGTTCAAGTGAAAAAGGTAGGGAACTATTTGTTGACGCAGGCTGGCTTACGGATGAATTAGATCGAAAACATAGCATGCGCTAGGCTGGCGTTGTATCCAAACCGACTATCTTCGGCAGCAGCTTAACAGGCGTCAAACCAGTTTCTTTTTCAGAATCTCATTAACCTGCGCGGGATTGGCTTTGCCCTTGCTGACTTTCATGCACTGGCCGACCAGACTGTTGAATGCTTTTTCCTTGCCGGCCTTGTATTCGGTCACCATCGCAGCGTTCGCGGCGAGTACTTCGTCCACGATTTTTTCAATTTCGCCTGCGTCGGAAACCTGTTTCAAACCCTTGCTTTCGATGATGGCGTCGGCGTCTCCTTCACCGACCCACATCGCATCGAATACTTCTTTTGCGATCTTGCCGGAGATGGTGCCGTCCTGAATGCGTTTGAGCAGACCCGCGAGTTGCGCCGGAGAAACCGGGCAGTCCGCGATTTCGCGGCTTTCTTCGTTGAGCTTGGCGGCGACCGAACCCATGACCCAGTTCGCGGCTTGCTTGGCAAATTCTTTGGGCAACGCTCCTGCGGCAGCCACGAAGTAATCCGCCATCGCGCGTGAAGCTGTGATCGTCGCGGCATCGTAGGCGGGCAGGCCGTATTCCTGCTCGAAACGCGCTTTCATCGCGTCCGGCAACTCCGGCATCGCAGCCTTCACATGGGCGATATCATCCGTGGTGATTTGCAGCGGTAGCAGGTCAGGATCAGGAAAGTAGCGGTAATCATTGGCTTCTTCCTTGGTGCGCATCGCGCGCGTTTCGCCGCTATCCGGGTCGAACAGCACCGTGGCTTGCTGTATCGTGCCGCCGTCTTCCAGCGTCTCGATTTGCCAGCGTGTTTCGTACTCAATCGCCTGTTGCATGAAGCGGAATGAATTGAGATTCTTGATCTCGCGGCGCGTGCCCAGTTTTTCGGAACCTTCGGGGCGCACGGAAACATTCACGTCGCAGCGGAAAGAGCCTTCCTGCATGTTGCCGTCGCAGATGCCTATCCACTGCACCAGTTCATGCAGCTTTTTGGCATACGCCACTGCCTCGGCGGCAGAGCGCATGTCGGGCTCGCTCACGATTTCAAGCAGCGGTGTTCCGGCGCGATTCAAGTCTATGCCGGACATGCCGTGGAAATCTTCGTGTACTGATTTTCCGGCATCCTCTTCAAGATGCGCGCGGGTGATATTGACGACCTTGTCTTCCGGTTGCTCCGAGTTTGCCGCGGGCACGCGTATGGTCAAACATCCCTTGCCCACTACCGGCAGTTCGTATTGACTGATCTGGTAGCCCTTGGGCAGATCGGGATAGAAGTAATTTTTGCGCGCGAAAACCGAGCGCGGCGCGATGTCGGCGCCGATGGCAAGGCCGAATTTGATCGCGCAGCGCACCGCCTCCCGGTTGAGCACCGGCAGCACGCCGGGCAGAGCCAGGCTCACCGCATCGGCTTGTGTGTTCGGCTCGGAGCCGAAAGCGGTGCTGGCGCCGCAGAATATTTTCGATTGCGTCTGAAGCTGCACATGCGTCTCCAGACCGATGACGACTTCCCACTTCATTCTCGAATTCCCTCTGGCATCCGCGTATGCCAATCACTGGCAAGCTGAAACTGATGCGCGACGTTGAGCATTTTCGCTTCGTCGAAATAATTGCCTATGATCTGCAAGCCGACCGGCAGTCCACTGGAAAAACCGGCAGGTATCGACATGCCGGGCAGACCCGCGAGATTCACGGCGATGGTGTAGAGGTCTTCGAGATACATCTGAACCGGGTCAGCGGTTTTTTCGCCGAATTTAAACGCCGTTCCCGGTGCGGTCGGACCCATGATGACGTCGCACTGTTTGAAGGCCTGGTCAAAATCCTGCGCGATGAGGCGGCGTATTTTCTGCGCCTTGAGATAGTAGGCGTCGTAGTAGCCCGCGCTCAGCACATAAGTGCCTATCATGATGCGGCGCTTCACTTCCGCGCCGAAACCCTGCGCGCGCGTTTTGCAATACATGTCGTTGAGGTCGGTGTATTCCGGCGCGCGATAGCCGTAGCGCACGCCGTCGAAACGCGCGAGATTGCTGGAGGCTTCCGCCGGAGCGAGCACATAGTAAACGGGGATGGAAAGCTTGTTGTTGGGCAGGCTGATTTCCACGATTTCCGCGCCCAGTTTGCGGTATTCATTGATGGCGGTTTGCACGACTTGCGCCACGCCGGAATCCAGACCTTCGGCGAAATATTCTCTGGGCAGGCCGATGCGCAAACCGGCGAGCGATTTGCCGAGGTCGCGCGTGTAGTCCTCTTTTTCGCGCGGCAGGCTGGTGGAATCGCGCGCGTCGAAACCAGCCATCACATTCATCATAAGCGCCAAATCTTCCGCCGACTTGGCTATGGGGCCGGCCTGATCGAGCGAAGAAGCGAAAGCGACAAGCCCGTAACGCGAACACACGCCATAGGTCGGCTTGAGGCCGGACAATCCGCATAGCGAAGCCGGTTGGCGTATGGAGCCACCGGTGTCGGTGCCGGTTGCGGCGGGGCACATGCGCGCGGCCACGGCAGCGGCGGAACCACCGGAACTGCCGCCGGGCACGCGTTCGGTGTCCCACGGATTGCGGACTTTGCCGTAGTACGAAGTTTCGTTGGACGAACCCATTGCGAATTCATCCATATTGGTTCTGCCGAGATTTACCACACCCGCGCGATCGAACTCCGTGACGATATGCGCGTCATACGGAGCGACGAAATTTTCCAGCATCCGCGAACCGCAGGTGGTGCGCCAACCGCGAGCAGCAAAAATATCCTTCTGCGCGAGCGGAATGCCGGTAAACGGTCCGGCTTCGCCTTTGGCGATGCGTTCGTCCGCCGCGCGCGCCTGCGCCAGTGACTTTTCTTCATCCAGCGTGATGAAGGCGTTGATGGACGGGTTGAGGCGATGGATGCGTGCGAGAAATTCGCGCGTCAGTTCCACACTGGAAATCTGTTTGGCAGCGAGCAGGGCGCCCAACTCCTTGAGGCTTTTGTTGATCATGCGCGTGTTACTCGATGACTTTTGGAACGAGGTACAGTCCGCCTTCAACAGCAGGAGCAACGGACTGGAACAGCGCGCGCTGATCGGTTTCGGTGACGGCGTCGTCGCGCAGGCGCTGAGTAATATCCTGCGAATGCGACATCGGCGTGATACCGTCAGTATTGATCGACTGCATTTCCGCGATCAGCCCGAGAATGCCGGAAAGTTGCCGGAGCGCGGTTTCCGCGTCCGCATCGTCGATTTCGACGCGCGCCAGGTGCGCGATGCGTTTTACATCGGAAAGATTAAGTGACATTTGTACGAAAACCTTGTGAAATCTTGTAATTTCAAAACGATATTGCGGTATTATAACGCGATTTATTACGTTCTCAGCCGTGCGCACCCGCGCGTGGCAGCTTTGCTTTTTAGGATATAAACAATGTTCGGTTTCCTCACCAGCTATTTTTCAAATGATCTCGCCATTGACCTCGGCACCGCCAACACGCTGATTTATGTACGTGGCAAGGGCATCGTGCTTGACGAGCCTTCCGTGGTCGCGATCCGCCATGAGAGCGGCCCTGCTGCCAAAAAGACCATACTCGCGGTCGGCGTCGAAGCCAAGCGCATGCTGGGTCGCGCGCCGGGTAACATCTCCGCGATCCGCCCGATGAAAGACGGCGTGATCGCCGATTTCACCATCACCGCGCAGATGTTGAAATACTTTATCAAAAAAATTCACGAATCCCGTTTGTTCTCGCCCAATCCCCGCATCATCATCTGCGTTCCCGTCGGCTCCACCCAGGTGGAACGCCGTGCGATTCGCGAAGCCGCGACTGATGCGGGCGCGCGACAGGTGTATCTGATCGAGGAACCGATGGCGGCGGCGATAGGCGCCGATCTGCCGGTTGCTGAGGCCACCGGCTCCATGGTGGTTGATATCGGTGGCGGCACCACCGAAGTGGGCGTGATCTCGCTGGGCGGCATCGTGTACGCCAAATCCGAACGCGTCGGCGGCGACAAATTCGATCAGGCCATCATCGACTATATCCGCCGCAACTACGGCATGCAGATTTCCGAACCCACCGCCGAACTCATCAAGAAACAAATCGGCTCCGCCTTCCCCGGTTCCGAAGTGCTGGAAATGGAAATCACCGGCCGCAATCTGGCAGAAGGATTGCCGCGCAAATTCACCATTTCCAGCAACGAAACGCTGGAGGCGCTCACCGAGCCACTCAACGCCATCGTCGGCGCGGTCAAATCCGCGCTGGAACAAACGCCACCGGAACTGGGCGCGGACATTGCCGAGCGCGGCATGGTCATTACCGGCGGCGGTGCGTTGCTGCGCGATCTGGATCGTCTGCTGACGGAAGAAACCGGTCTGCCGGTCGTGGTCGCGGAAGACCCGCTCAGCTGTGTCGCTCGCGGTAGTGGCCGCGCGCTGGAAGAGGTGGACAAACTCGGCAGCGTGTTTGCAAGTGAATGATCCGCAAGTGAATAATCTGCAAACGAATAATCATTATGGGGATGATCTGCCGTGACTGATCTGTTGCGCTGGTAAGGACGGCTCCTCATGCTGTCCCCGATGGAACACCTGCACCCAACGGCGTTTTTCATCCGTGGCGCCAGTCCTCTCGCGCGTCTCGCCTTTTACGCGATCCTCTCCATCATCCTCATCGGTGTTGACGCGCGTCTGCATTATCTGACCGAGATCCGGCAAGGCATCTCGGTCGCGCTGTACCCGCTCGAAGTTGTGGCGCGCGCGCCGGTTGATGCCTACAACCATGTCAGCGAATACATCCATACCCAGACCACGCTCGTCGCCGAAAACCGCACGCTGCGGGAAAAGGCGTTGCAGGACAGCGAAAATCTGCAACGCTTCAATACCCTGCAAGCCGAAAACGCACACATGCGCAGTCTGTTGAATGCGCTGCCTTCGCTGCCGCAGCCGGCGCGGCTGGGGGAAATCGTACACAGCGGACGCGATCTGTTCACGCGCAAGGTTATCGTCAATCTCGGCACGCGTCACGGCATAGTTCCGGGGCAGGCGGTCATTGACGAATGGGGCGTGGTCGGCCAGGTGACCGCAGTATATCCGCTCAACAGCGAAGTCACGCTGGTCAGCGATAATGATCTGGCTGTGCCGGTACAGGTGGAGCGCAGCGGTCTGCGCGCGATCACCGGCAAAAACAGCAGCAACAGCATCGGCCTGCCTTTTCTGCCGGTCAATGTTGATATACAGCCGGGTGACAAGCTGGTCACCTCCGGCATTGATGGCGTTTATCCGGCGGGATTGGCGGTGTGCAATGTGGTCGCGATTGATCGCAAAATCGACGCGCCTTTCGCGCGCATCGACTGCACGCCATCCGCAGGCATAGGCATCCATCGCCAAGTATTGTTGATCCCCGCCGCCGTAACCATGCAGTTGCTACCGGCGTCGCCCGAACCCGTCGATAAATCGGCGGCCAAATCCAAACCTTCCGGGAAAAAACCCAATGCGCCCCGCAAGCCGTAAATCCGTCTGGCTGACCCTGCTCATTGCCTATGTGCTGTATCTGTTGCCGTGGGAAGGATTCGGCCTGTTGATGCGCCCCGACTTCGTGTTGCTGGCGCTACTCTACTGGATGCTGCGCGCGCCGCGTTTGTGCAGTCTCGGCACCGCATGGGTGATGGGCTTGCTGGTTGATGTCGCGAGCGGCAGTTACTTTGGCCAGCACGCGCTTGCCTACAGTTGCGCCGTTTTTTTCCTGATTCAATATCACCGGCGGCTGGTCTTGTTCAACTCGTTGCAGCAGACCGGTCAGGTGTTCCTGCTGTTGCTGGTGTCGCAGCTTGTGCTGCTCGTTGTCAAATTGATGTCAGGCAACGAATTGCCGGGTTGGAGTTATTTTCTTTCCAGCGTATCCGGCGTATTGCTGTGGCAGGTACTCGTGATTACGCGCGTGATTGTCGCCGAAAACAGAAGCAGCGCATGAAACAGAAAATAATTTCCGCATGAATGCCCGGTTCACATTACGCAACACGCAGCAGGAACAATACAGCTTTCGTATAAGGCTGGGTGTCGCGGCGGCGTTTATGCTGATTTTTTTCGGTCTGCTTGCGGTGCGGTTTTTTTATCTGCAAATCACGCGCTACGACTACTACCATACGCAGGCGGAAAACAATCGCATCTCGCTGGTGCCGACACCGCCCGCGCGCGGCCTGATTCTGGATCGCAACGGTGTCAAACTGGCGGATAATTTCTTTGCTTACACACTGGAAATCACGCCTTCCAAGGTGGCAAATCTTGATGCGACCATCAGTGCGCTCGGCCGTCTGGTCGAGATCACGCCCGCCGACCGCAGACGCTTCGACAGATTGCACGAGCAAAGCCGCGATTTCGAGCGTATTCCACTGCGTACCCAACTCACCGAACTGGAAGCAGCGCGTTTCGCGGTGGAGCGCTATCGCTTCCCCGGCGTGGAGCTTTACACGCGGCAATTTCGCTATTACCCCAGAGGGGCGGTTGGCGCGCACATCATCGGCTATATCGGGCGCATCAACGATGTTGACCAGAAAAATCTGGCGGACTCCGGCAATGCTTCCAACTACAAAGGTTCGGATCACATCGGAAAATCCGGTTTGGAAGAGTCCTACGAAAGCAGGCTGCATGGCATCACGGGCACGCAGCAGGTGGAAAATGATGCAGGCGGACATGCGATACGTGTGCTGTCCAGTCAACCACCCACGCCGGGCAGCGATCTGGTGCTGACCATAGATATCAAGTTGCAGGAAATCGCGGAAAAAGCCTTCGGCGACAAACGCGGCGCATTGGTGGCGATAGACCCGAGCAATGGACAGATTCTCGCGTTCGTGAGCATGCCGACTTACGATCCCAATCTGTTCATCAACGGCATCGATCCGGAAAGCTGGAAGGCGCTCAATGAGTCGCTCGACAAACCGCTTATCAATCGCCCCTTGCGCGGCGCTTATCCGCCCGGCTCGACCTTCAAACCCTTTGTCGCGCTGGCCGGTCTGGAAGCGGGATTGCGCGAACCACCCTTTAGCATCAGCGATCCCGGCTTTTACAAACTGGACGGCAGCACCCATCTCTACCGGGACTGGAAAGCGGGCGGGCACGGTATGGTTGACATGAAAAAAGCGATCACCATTTCCTGCGACACTTTTTTTTACGGACTCGCGCAGGAACTCGGCATCATGCGCCTTGCGGAATTTGCCGGACATTTCGGCTTCGGTAAAAAAAGCGGTATCGACCTTGATGGTGAACTTGGCGGCCTCATGCCCACGCCGGAGTGGAAGAAGAAACGTTTCAAACAACCCTGGTATCCGGGTGAAACTGTCATCGTGGGCATCGGCCAGGGCTATACACTGGTTACGCCCATGCAGCTCGCGCAAGCCACCGCGATCCTCGCCAACAACGGCACTGCATATCGCCCGCACCTTGTTTCCGCGATTCAACCCAGCGGCGAGTCGCCGCGCCCAGTGGTGCCGGAGGTCATGGATCAGATCACGCTCAATCCCGAGCATGCCGAACTGGTTAAACAAGGCATGATGGATGTGACCAAACCCGGAGGCACGGCTGCCAGTGTCGGCGCGGGCGCGGCTTACATCATTGCCGCCAAAACCGGCACGGCGCAGGTGGTCGGCATCAAGCAAAACGAAAGTTACAACGCTGCGGCGCTCTCCGAGCGCAATCGCGATCATGCGCTATTCATCGCCTACGCGCCGGCGGATGCGCCCAAAATCGCGCTCGCGGTCATCGTCGAAAACGGCGGCCATGGCGGCTCGACGGCGGGGCCGATCGCACGGCAGGTGATGGATTATTATCTGCTTGGCAAAGAGCCCGCGCCTGCGCCCAAGCCTGCCGCCAAACCGAAGCCTGCCACGCCGCCCGCCGAAGAGGAGACGGAAGTTTATGATTAGCGCGTGGCTGAGACAACTGGGCAAACGCATAGACAAATTTCTGCTGGGCATCCTGCTGCTCACGCTGCTGCTCGCGCTTGTCGTGTTGTTCAGCGCCTCCGGGCAAAACCCGGAGCGTATGTCATCGCAAGCAGTCAATATTCTTATCGCGCTTGGCGCATTGTGGCTGTTCGCCAATATTCCGCCGCAGCATCTGCAACGCATCGCAGTGCCGCTGTATCTGCTCGGCATGATTTTACTTGTCGGCGTGTTTTTGTTCGGCGATACGTCCAAGGGCGCGCAACGCTGGCTGAATCTGGGCGTGATGCGCATCCAGCCATCGGAACTCATGAAGATCGCCGTGCCCATGATGCTGGCGTGGTACTTCGACCGGCGTGACCAATCGCTGCGTTTTCTGGATTACATTTTCGCGGCGATTTTGCTTGTGCTGCCGGTGGGACTGATATTGAAACAGCCCGATCTCGGCACGGCGATGCTGGTGCTGCTGACCGGTATTACGGTGATTTTTTTCGCAGGCCTGTCGTGGAAGGTTGTGCTGCCACCGGTGATACTGGGCGTGATTGTGGTGGTGTGGTTCATTCTGAATCAGGGCAGTCTGTGCGCGGATGGCGTGCAATGGCAGATCATGCGCGACTACCAGCAGCAGCGCATCTGCACGCTGGCCAACCCCGCGCGTGACCCGCTGGGCGCGGGTTATCACACCATACAAGCCACCATCGCGCTGGGTTCGGGTGGGCTTGCGGGCAAGGGCTGGTTGCATGGCACGCAATCGCAACTTGATTTTCTGCCGGAGCGCCACACCGATTTCATCCTTGCCGTGTTCGGTGAGGAATTCGGCTTGATAGGCAATCTGTTGCTGCTAACCTTGTTCGCCATCATCATCGGTCGCGGCCTCGTCATTGCCGCCAGCGGTTCCACGACGTTCAGTCGCTTGCTTGCGGGAAGCATCGCGAGCGCCTTTTTCATCTACGCTTTCGTCAACATGGGCATGGTGAGCGGCATCCTGCCCGTGGTGGGCGTGCCGCTGCCGCTTATCAGCTACGGCGGCACTTCACTCGTCACATTGATGATAGGTTTTGGTATTCTCATGAGCATACAAACCCACAAAAAACTGGTGCAGACCTGATGATGAATTGCAAAAATTTGATCGCGCTCGCCGCGCTTGCTGCTCTGGCCGGTTGCAGTGGCAGCGCGACCACCAAGCCGGATAAACCACCCGCTTCCACGTCATCAAAAGGCGGCGGCTATTATCTGGATGACGGCCCCGGCGACAATCCACCCGAAAATCTCGACCGGATTCCCGATGCGGTGCCGCGTTACGAGCCGCCGCAAAGCCGCTTCAATCGCCCTTATACCGCGCTCGGAAAGACGTACACGCCGATGACGCAGTATCAGCCGTACAAAGTGCGCGGGCTGGCTTCGTGGTATGGCAAGCGTTATCACGGCCGGAAAACTTCGACCGGTGAAATCTACGATATGTACGCGATGACTGCCGCGCATACGATCTTGCCGATTCCGAGTTACGCGCGCGTCACCAGCCTCGTCAATGGTAAATCCGTGGTGGTGCGTGTCAACGATAGAGGGCCATTCCACGATGACAGGGTGATCGACCTTTCCTACGCGGCAGCTTATCGTCTGGGTATCGTGGCCAGCGGCAGCGGCATGGTGGAAGTCGAGGCCATAGATGCGCGACAAGCGCAGCCGCAAAAATCCGCAGAGCCGGAAACACCCGTGCAGCCGGCAACATCCGCAGCTTCTGCCGCCACCGGTGTGTATGTGCAGGCCGGCGCGTTCCGTTCGCGCGACAATGCGGAACAATTGCTGGACAAGTTGCGTCAGAGTGGTTTGACCGGAAATGCCGCAGCGGAGAACTGGTATAATGACGATGTCTATCGTGTCCGGCTCGGACCTTATTCCAGCCGCGACGAAGCTGAACGTGCAGCGGCGGCCATCCGCGACGCGCTCGGAATTTCCACACTGGTCATCATCAATCGCTAACCAACACGAATGAAAATTCCCATGAGATTTCTGCTGCTTCCCCTGTTGCTTCTCGCTGCCACAACCTTTGCTGCGGACGATATTCCGCCGCCACCCACGCTCGCGGCCAAGTCTTATTTGTTGATGGATTACAACAGCCACAACATTCTGGCTCAACAAAATGTGCAGGATCGCGTCGAGCCCGCGTCACTCACCAAACTCATGACCGCCTATCTCGCGTTCAAGGCGCTCGAGAACGGCCATCTCAAGCTCGACCAAACATTGCCGGTGAGCGTGAAAGCGTGGAAAGGCGGCGGCGCGGGCTGCGGCGGCGGCGCGGGTTCGTGCATGTTCATCGAGCCGAACAAGCCGGTTACCGTGGATCAATTGCTGCACGGCATGATCGTGATCTCCGGCAACGACGCCAGCGTGGCGCTGGCCGAAGGTATCGCCGGTTCCGAGGAAGCCTTCGCCTCCATGATGAACAAGGAAGCCGAGCGGCTGGGCATGAAGAATACGCACTTTGTAAATTCCACGGGTCTGCCTGATCCCGAGCACTACACCACGGCTTATGATCTTTCGCTGCTCGCCTCCGCGCTGGTGCGCGATTTTCCCGAGCAATACAAAACGTTTTATTCGATCAAGGATTACACCTTCAACAACATCAAACAATCCAATCGCAATCGCCTACTGTGGGCCGACCCGTTTGTGGACGGCATGAAAACCGGACATACGGCGGCGGCAGGTTTTTGCCTGATCTCATCCGCCAAGCGCGGTGACATGCGGTTGATTGCGATTCTGCTCGGCGCTCCAAACGATAACGCGCGCATCACGGGCAGCCAGCAGTTGCTGAATTACGGTTTCCAGTTTTACGAATCGCGCCTCTACTACAAACACGGCCAGACCATCAGCAAACTCAAGGTGTGGAAAGGCAGTGAGGAAACGCTGGACGCAACCGTTGACCATGATCTCTATCTCGCGCTGCCCAAGGGCCAGTTCGCGCGCCTCAAGGCCGAGGTCGTGAGCCAGCAACCGCTGATCGCCCCTATCGCCGCGAATCAGCAAGTCGGCACCCTGCGTTTCACGCTGGATGGAAAGACGCTCATGGAACGACCGTTGATCGCCGCCAGGGAAATGTCCACGGCAGGTATATTTGGCCGCATGTGGGACAGCATCAAACTTTGGTTCCAGTAACACCATGGCGCAAGACGAACAAACCACGCTGCTGGAATTTCCCTGTGAGTTTCCGCTGAAAATCATGGGTGTGACGCAGGACGGTTTCGCTGAAGAGATCATGCGCGTGGTGCAAATCCACGCTCCCGATTTCGATGCAAGCCGCGTGGAAATGCGCCCCAGCACGGGCGGCAAATACATCAGCCTCACCTGCACCGTGACCGCAAACTCCAAAGAGCAACTGGATAATCTCTACCGCGAGCTAACCGCGCATCCGATGATTAAAGTGGTGCTCTAGAACGAACTCTTATCATCTTTCGCCGCTTGTGTATCTCACAAGAGGTACGAAAAACCTTATCCCAGATCGTAGCGTGAGAGCTTGTACCACAGCGAGCGCTCGCTGATATCGAGCAGGCGCGCGGCCTTGCTTTTGTTGCCGTTGGTTTGTTTCAGCGCCTCGGCGATCATGCGACGTTCCAGCGCTTCGGTGGCTTCGGGAATGGAAAGCGTATCGGGCGCGGCGGGCGCCGGCGTTGCATCGGGTGCGATATCGGCGGGGAGATGGGCGGCGCTGATGGTGTTGCCGTCACACATGATCACGGCGCGTTGCAGCACGTTTTGCAATTCGCGTACATTGCCCGGCCAGGGGTAGGCAGCGAGCCGGTTCAACGCGTCGGGAGCAAGCGTGATATTGCGATGCGCGACGAAGTATTGCGCGAGCGCAGGGATGTCCGTGATGCGTTCGCGCAACGGCGGCAGGTCGAGACGGAACACATTGAGGCGGTAATACAAATCCTCGCGCAGTTGACGGTCACGCACAGCTTGTTGCGGGTCGCGGTTGGTGGCGGCGATGACGCGAATATCCACGTTGATGGGGCGATGTCCGCCGAGCCGCTCAATCAAGCCTTCCTGCAAGGCGCGCAGCAGCTTGGCCTGCAGCGCGACCGGCATTTCTGTTATCTCATCGAGAAACAAGGTGCCGCCGTTGGCCAATTCAAATTTGCCTATGCGCTCCTTGATCGCGCCGGTGAATGCGCCGCGTTCGTGGCCGAACAATTCGGATTCCAGCATTTCGGAAGGAATCGCGGCGCAGTTGACCGCGACGAACATCGCGTCATTGCGTGGCGAAAGTTTGTGGATCGCATGCGCGACCAACTCCTTGCCGGTGCCGGTTTCGCCGACGATCAATGCAGTGGCCTTTTCCGGCGCGACCTGGCGTATGGCCGCATAGACTTTTTGCATCGCGGGCGAATCACCGACCATGTTGTCCATATCGCGTTCCGCTTCGTCGCGCAGAAAGCGGTTTTCAATCTTGAGCCGCGTGAGCGAGAGCGCGCGCATCATCGCGATTTCCAGCATTTCCAGATCGAACGGGCGCACGATGTAATCCGCCGCGCCCAGCTTCATCGCCGCCACGGCGGTTTCCACTTTGGCGTGCGCGGTGACGATGATTGCGGGCGTATTCATGTCGGCCTCCCGCATTGCGGCGAGCAGGGCAAGGCCGTCCATGCCCGGCATGTGCAGATCGCTCACGACCAGATCGGCGCCTTCGCTCGCGAGGATTTCCAGCGCTTCGCGACCGTTTTCGGCGAGCAGAGGCTGATAACCGGCCTGCTTGAGCATGATCTCCAGCAGGCGGCGCATATTGGGCTCGTCATCCACCGCGAGGATGCGTTTTTTCTCAACTTTGTTCATAAGGAATTATCCAGTGGAAGTGTAACGCGAAACAACGCGCCGCCGAGCGTGCTTTTGTCTGCGACGATATCGCCGCGATGCGCAACCACGATCTGGCGCACGACTGTCAGCCCGAGGCCGATGCCACCGTTGCGTTGCGTGAAGAAAGGGTCGAACACGCGATCGCGCATTTCCGGTGCAATGCCGGGGCCGTCATCCGCAACTTCGAGGGCGAGATGATTCTGCGCGCAGCGCACGCTGACTTCAACGCGACTGTTATCCGGCAGAATTTGCAACGCGTTCAGCAGCAGATTAAGCAGCACTTGCGTGATCTGCTCAGGGTCGCACAGCATGGTCGCGTCGTTGCCGTCGTGTTTCAGTTCCAGCGCGATATTTTTTTTCGCAGCTTGCGGTTTGAGCATGGCGATGCTTTGTTCTGCAAGCGTGGCGACATTTGCCGGTTTCAATTCCGGCGGCTGGGCGCGCGCGCAATCAAGCAGCGTAGTCACCAGCCGGTTCATGCGCTCGGTTTCGCTGATGATGAAACTGCACACCTCGCGCCCTTCCTCGCTCAAGCCGGGTTCGCGCAGCAAAAGTTGCGCCGAGGAACGCAGAATGCCGAGCGGTGTGCGAACTTCGTGCGACATCGCGGCAGCCATTTCGCCGACCACCGCGAGCTTGGCGGCGCGTGTAAGATTTTCCTTGAGCCGTTCAAGATTGTGGATCATCTGTCCGAACGCGGCGGAGAGTTCGCGCACCTCGGCCGGGCCGCCCGCAGGTGGCGGCACCATGCGTTGCTCGCTGATGAAAGTGCGCGCGAACCAGGTCAGCCGCGCGAGCGGTTGGGTGATGCTTGCGGAAATCGGAATTGCGACCAGCGCGGCAAGCGCGATGGTGATGAGCAGCAGCATGATGAAGATGCGTCCCATTTTTCGCACCGGCTCCAGCGCGACATCGCGTGATTGTTCCAGCGCGACCTGCCAGCCGAATCCGGGGAAATTTTCAAATCCGCGCGAAGATGCGATCGCCGAAATTTTCTGCGTTTCGCTGGCCGGATGCCAGTCCGGCGTGGATGCTAGCAGTTTGCCGTTGCGGTCGAGCAGCGCCGCCGTACTGCCGTTGACCGAGGCTTCGTCGAGGATCTGCTGCACCTGATTCCAGTCGAGCATCGCGTACAGAGTACCGCCGTCCTGACCTTCGATCACACCGGGAATTTTGGCGGAAAGCGGCAGCTGGTTGACGATGAGGCGGCCGATGCGCGTGTCGCCCTGCGTGAGCGCGATACCTTGCTCGTCGCCGCTGAGCAACATGTGCTGCCCGTTGCGGCCGGGCTCGCTGGAAGCGATGATGCGGTCATGCGCGTCCACCGCATCGAGTTCGATATACACACCGCCGTAGCTCGCCTTTGATTCGGCGAGAAAGCGCGACAGGCGTTTGTCAACATCACCCACGCGCATTTCCTGCATGATTTCCAGCTTACTCCACGAGGAAACATTTTGCAGCCGTTCAAACATCATGCGATCTATTTTGGTCGCGGTGGCGGCGGCGCGCGCTTGCAGATCGCGCCGGATTTCGGTTTCCAGCGATTCACGCGCGGTGGTAAATGAGCGCCACGAAAGCACCGTTACCGGCAGCAGTGCGATCAGCAAAAACGCGACCAGCAGAATACGGTTGATGGAATAAGCTTTTCGCAGCATGGGTTCAGTGTGAGAATGGCGTAATTATTGCTGGAGTCTGGTCTTTCAAGATCCAACCCGGGCATGAAACGGAGCAAACATGCGTAACCTTTTTATTTCAGTCGTCGCCAGTGTAGTCGTCGCATGGTTGACCTGCAACCCGGCGGCGGCGAGCGAAGACGAATCTTCGGTAACGGATCATCTGCATCTCGGTGGCTATGCGAGCGTTGATGCGCAGACGCACAAGGGAGATCACGCCACGGCCAGACTGCACGAACTCAGTCTGTTTCTTGTCTGGGATGCGGGCGGGCGGCTGCGGCTGTTTTCCGAAATCGAGCTGGAAAAGCCGTTGATCTGGGAAGAAGGCGGCTCGATCAACAGCAAGGATGCCTATCTCGATATCGAGCGGCTGTATGTCGACTACGATGTGACGGGCGCGTTGACTGCGCGCGGCGGACGGTTTCTCACGCCCATCGGGCGCTGGAACGTGGTGCATGCGGCGCCGCTGGTCTGGACTACGAACCGTCCGGCTGCAACCGAGCGGCTGTTTCCCATGGGCATCAACGGCGCGATGGCATACGGCACGCTGCCGACGGGCGAAGGTTCGTTTGATTACGCGCTGTTTGGCGAAATGGTGCGCGACCAGACAAATGAAAACAATGAACCGTATTTCAAAAATACGCGCGGTTTGCGGCTTGCCTACAACGGCATCGCCGAGGTCGGCGTGACGCTGACCGAATTTGAGGAAGACACCATCAATCATCCGCGTTACCGCATGGTGGGGCTGGATTTTTCCAAGTCGGTCGATGGCTGGGAATTCAGCGGCGAAGCCTATCGCCGCTTCAAGCGCAACGGGAGCGAAGACAAAAGTGGTGGCGGCTATCTGCAAGCCGTGGCGCCGCTCGGCAATCGCTGGTATGCGGTCGCGCGCGTGGAAAATCTGCGCCTGCCGGAAACCGGCAACGACGGACGCTGGCTGGTCGGCGCGGCCTGGCGCTGGAGAACCAATCAGATATTCAAGCTGGAATACGCGGGTGGGCGCGACAGCAATCCCTATATGCCGCGCGGAGTTGCCGCTTCCTGGGCGATATTGTTTTGATGCGCGCTCTGTTTTTAATTCTTCTCGCCACTCTGGTGTTGCCGCCCTTCGTGGCTGCGGCGGATGAATCTGCGCCCATTGCCGTTATTGTTCCGCGCGATTTTACCGGACGCGAACCCGGCGCTCAGGATCTCGCGTTGATTTTCAAGCGCAAAAAACTCGCCTGGAATGACGGCACACGCATCCAGCCTGTCAATTTGCCCGCCGATCATGCGGCGCGGCGGCTGTTTTCGCAACGCATTCTCAAAAGCACGCCGGAAGCGCAGGCGCAGTACTGGAACGAAATGTACTTTCAGGGCTTGTACCCACCGCATGTGGTCGCCTCGTCGGAAGCGATGCTGCGCTACGTCGCCGATACTGCGGGCGCAATCGGTTATGTGTCCGCCTGCAAACTCGATACACGCGTTAAAGCCGTGCTTTGGATAGATGCCGACGGCGTGGTAAGCGCGACAGCGCCTGCGTTGGAGTGCGGAAGGAAGTGATATCGCAATTCATGTAGAGGCGCTGCGGAATCCTTGCAAGTTTTGCGGGATGGCGTGAATTATCCGGCTTGCTGCATCTGCGTGATTCCACTTTAACATTTTGAGTAATAAACAAATTTATTAATAACCTTACTTTTTGGCACGGTGATTGCTAAATTTACGGTATGTCCTTAAATGCAGGAGCAACCATGCATTCCATGCAGTCTGTTTTCAATGCGCGGATGCCGCGTCCGACCGCTGTTCCCAAAGTGGCGAAAATTTATGCTCACGGTTTGCCGCGTTACACGACGGCGCTGTGTGACGCCGATGCGCCTGACCGGGCGGAACTGGAGCAGTTCATCCGCGACGTGTTTCAGCATTCCTACGGAGCGAGCATCCGTCACTTCATGCCGCAACTCATGAGCTTGCGTGACAGCAGCGGCAAGCTGCTTGCCGTATGCGGCCTCCGGCACGCGGGAGATGCGACGCTGTTTCTGGAAACCTATCTCGATGCGCCGATCGAAACACTCATCGCGCAACGTGTCGCGCAGGATGTGGCGCGTGCGGATATCGTCGAAGTCGGCAATCTCGCCGTGGCCAAACCCGGCATCGCGCCGCGTTTGTTCGCGAGCCTCAACCGCCACCTGCACAGCACGGGTGGGGAATGGGTGGTGTTCACCGCGGTTCCCATGCTGCGCAATTCATTCATGCGGCTCAACATGCCGCTCGAAGTGCTCGCGGAAGCAGGCCTGGATCGCATCGCGCCTCATGAGCGCGCGGAGTGGGGGCGCTACTACGACGGAAAACCGCAGGTCATGACTTTTCGCCGCGCCTCCTACCCCTACTACGCGGCAGACTGAAGATGCGGACGGTGTACGAAGCCGTATGCGCGCAACCTCCCGGGTGGATAGCCCTGCGCGGCAGCGCAGGCGAGGTGAGTTATGGCGCGCTGCGCGCCGCAGTCGAACATGCGATCGAAAATTTGCGCGAGACCGCGCCGCGCGTGATCGGGCTCGCGCTGGACAACGGCCCGCTGTGGGCGATGATGGATCTCGCGGCGATGCAAGCCCGGATACCGCTGGTGCCGCTGCCGTTTTTCTTTTCCGCGGGGCAGATCGCGCATGCGATACGCGACGCGGGCATGGACTGTATCCATACCGATCAGCCGCGACAGTTCGAGCAGTTGCTCGCCAGCATGGGCATAGGCGTGCGGGAGCGCAGCGAGTTTCTGATCCACGGCCAGCCGGTGACGGAGTTCCGCCTCTCCGGCATCGCGCCGGTGGAACTGCCGCCCGCGACCGCCAAGATCACCTATACCTCCGGCACCACGGGCAACCCCAAGGGCGTCTGCCTCGATTCGGATGCGATGCTGAGCGTCGCGCATTCCCTGCTTGACGCCACCGGCATGAGTCCGCAAGACAATCACGTCGCGCTCATGCCCTTGTCCACACTGCTCGAAAATATCGCCGGACTGCATGTTCCGCTGCTCGCGGGCGCATGCGTGACGCTGCTGCCATTCGAGGAGACCGGTTTGCGCGGCGCGAGCGGCGTGGATGTGAACAAAATGGCGGCGACGCTGGCCGCCCATGAAGCGACCACCACCATACTGACGCCCGAGTTGTTGCGCGGGCTGGTCGCTACTGCCCAGGCGGGAGCGCTGGTTTCATCCCGTCTGCGTTTTGTCGCGGTGGGTGGCGCGCCCGTTGCCCAAGGGCTGCTCGCGCAAGCGGCGCAACTTGGCATTCCGGTATACGAGGGTTACGGTTTGTCCGAGTGTGCTTCCGTGGTTGCGGTGAATACCGAGGACGCGCACAGGCGCGGCAGTGTCGGCCGCCCACTGTCGCATGCGCGGCTTGGATTCGCCGAGGATGGCGAAATACTCGCGGCAGGCGCGCTCATGCTCGGCTATACCGGCAATACGCCGTGCGCGTTCCATAATGGTTACTGGCCTACCGGCGATCTCGGTTTTCTCGATGCGGACGGTTTTCTGCACATCACCGGACGCAAAAAGAATATTTTCATCACCTCGTTTGGCCGCAATGTCGCGCCGGAGTGGGTGGAGCGGGAACTGGCACTGCATCCCGCAATCGCGCAAGTGGCCGTGTTCGGTGAGGCGCGTCCGTGGAACGCAGCGGTGATCGTGCCTTCCTCACAAATGCCGGAAATATTTGCAAGCATTGACGCCGCGATAGAGCAAGCCAACCAGCGTCTGCCAGATTACGCGCGCATACGCCGCTGGATACCGGCAGATACGCCTTTTTTGTCCGCCAACGGGCAACTCACGCCCAACGGACGTTTGCGTCGTGACGTGATTTTTGACGTTTATCGAGCCCAACTCGAACACTTGTATGAGGAAGACCAGTATGCCGTTTTATGATCATTTGCTCGCTGCCACCAAATCCGAGCGCGACGAACTGCTCAATCTGCCGCTGATCCGCGCCGGAGCTTCAGGGCAGATTACGCAAGAGATTTATGTCGCTTTTCTGACCGAGGCCTATCACCATGTGAAGCACACGATACCGTTGCTCATGAGTTGCGGCGCGCGTTTGCCGGAACGCTACGAATGGCTGCGCGAGGCGGTGGCGGCGTATATCGAGGAGGAAGTCGGGCATCAGGAGTGGATACTCAACGACATCCATGCCTGCGGCGCCGACAAGGAAGCGGTGCGCCACGGTCAGCCCGGACTCGCGACCGAACTCATGGTGGCCTATGCCTACGACGCCATCGCGCGCGTCAACCCTCTTGCCATGTTCGGCATGGTGCTGGTGCTCGAAGGCACCAGCGTTGAAGTGGCGACGCAAGCAGGCACGGCCATACAAGCCCATCTCGGCCTCGGTAGCGATGCCTTCACCTATCTCACCTCGCACGGCGCGCTGGATGTCGGCCATACCGATTTCTACGCCACGCTCATGAACCAGATCGACAATCCCGCCGATCAGGAAACCGTGATCCATGCCGCGCGCGTGTTCTACAAACTCTACGGCGATATTTTTCGCGAGATCGTGGCGCGGCTTCCGCTGCCGCCGCAAAGGATGGCGGCATGAGTCTCGCGCACAAACGTATTTTGTTGACCGGCGCGACCGGCGGCATCGGCCATCCGCTGGCGAAGCTGCTGGCTAAAAAGGGCGCGCGTCTCGCGCTGGTAGATCGCAACGGCGACCGGCAAAAGGAAATCTGCGAGGAAATCACGTCCGGCGGCGGCGAAGCGGTTGGCATCACGCTTGATCTCGGGCTGCCGCATGCGCCCGAAAAGGCCGTGACGAGCGCGACGCAGGCACTGGGCGGCATCGACATTCTCATCAACAACGCGGGCATCATCGACTTCATACTGTTTCAGCAGCAGAGCCCGGAACGCATCGCGCAGATCATGCATCTCAACGCCATCGTGCCCGTGCAGCTTTCCCGCGCCGTATTGCCGCAGATGCTGGCGCAAGGGGCGGGGCGCATTGTCAACATCGGCTCGACCTTCGGCTCCATCGGTTTTCCGCACCATGCGGTTTACTGCGCGAGCAAGTTCGCGGTGCGCGGCTTCTCGGAGGCGCTGCGCCGCGAATTGAACGACAGCGGCGTCGAAGTGACCTACATCGCGCCGCGCGCGACCCGCACCGCGCTCAACAATGCCGCCGCCATGCACATGATGGAGGCCAACGGAATCGCGATGGATGATCCCGTTTTCGTCGCGCAACGCATAGTCCGCACCATCGAGCTCGGCCGCAAGGAATGCTATATCGGCGGCCCGGAATCCATTTTTGCCCGGCTCAACGGCATCTTGCCGCGTCTGGTCGATTCCGGCCTCAGAAAAAAGACCCGCGTCTCCCACGCCTTTGCTGATCGCGACGCATTTAACAAAACCTGATTTGCGTGTGAAATACACGGGTAAATCAGTCGCCTGACTTATGGCGAAATGCCCACAAACGGCTCGCGAGAAATGTCATTCCGGCCATGGTAATGAAGATCGCACATTTCTTGCCATGCCTCGCGTTTTCGAGTACCTTCTTGGCATTGCTGGGGGTTCGCTTTTACGGCGATGAGACACACCCTTTGAACCTGATGCGGGTCATGCCGCCGTAGGGAAGCGTCGCGGCTCCTTACGTATTTTGCTTGAGGAGCAGTCCATGAACGCCAATCCGAAATTTCTCAATATCGCCGCCGAGCTTGACGAGGCAGCCACCAAATCGTTTCCGAAATCGTGCAAGGTGTATATCACTGGCAGCCGCCCGGATATCCGAGTGCCGTTCCGCGAAATCAGCCTGTCCGACACGGCCTCTGCTTTTGGCGCGGAGAAAAATCCGCCGGTCATGGTTTACGACACCTCCGGCCCATACACCGATCCGACCGCACGCATCGATATCCGCGACGGCCTGCCCGCGTTGCGCGCCAAGTGGATAGAGGAGCGCGGCGATAGCGAAGTGCTGCCCGGCCCGACTTCCCAATACGGTCATCAGCGCAAGACCGATCCCACTCTCGCGGAAATGCGCTTCAACCTGACCCGTCCGCCGCGCCGCGCCAAGGCTGGCAAAAACGTGACGCAGATGCACTATGCGCGTCAGGGCGTCATCACGCCGGAAATGGAGTTTATCGCGATCCGCGAAAACCAGCGCCGCGAAGGCCTCTCCGAATTGATCCTGACCCAGCATCGGGGTCACGATTTTGGCGCGAGCATACCCAAAATCATCACGCCGGAATTCGTGCGCGACGAAGTCGCCCGCGGTCGCGCAATTATTCCGGCCAACATCAACCACCCTGAAACCGAGCCCATGATCATAGGCCGCAATTTTCTGGTCAAGATCAACGCCAACATCGGCAATTCCGCGCTCGGCTCCTCCATTTCCGAGGAGGTCGAGAAGATGGTGTGGAGCACGCGCTGGGGCGGCGACACCGTAATGGATCTCTCCACCGGCAAGCACATCCACGAAACGCGCGAATGGATCATCCGCAATTCGCCCGTGCCCATCGGTACCGTGCCCATCTATCAGGCGCTGGAAAAAGTCGATGGCAAGGCCGAAGAACTGACCTGGGAAATTTTCCGCGACACGCTCATCGAACAAGCCGAACAAGGTGTGGACTACTTCACCATACACGCCGGCGTGCGTCTGCCTTTCATTCCGATGACCGCGAAACGCATGACCGGCATCGTGTCGCGCGGCGGTTCCATCATGGCCAAGTGGTGTCTTGCGCATCACCGCGAAAGTTTTCTCTACGAGCATTTCGAGGATATCTGCGAAATCATGCAAGCCTACGACGTGGCGTTCAGCCTCGGCGACGGCCTGCGTCCGGGCTCGATTTATGACGCCAACGACGAAGCGCAATTCGCCGAGCTCAAGACGCTGGGCGAGTTGACGCAAGTTGCGTGGAAGCACGACGTGCAAGTGATGATAGAAGGTCCCGGCCACGTGCCCATGCACATGATCAAGGAAAACATGGATTTGCAGTTGCAACACTGCGGCGAGGCGCCGTTCTACACTCTGGGCCCGCTCACCACCGACATCGCGCCGGGCTACGACCACATTACCTCCGGCATAGGCGCGGCGATGATAGGCTGGTACGGCACCGCGATGCTGTGTTACGTGACACCCAAGGAACACCTCGGTCTGCCGGACAAGCAAGACGTGCGCGAAGGCATCATCACCTACAAGATTGCCGCGCACGCCGCCGATCTCGCCAAGGGGCATCCCGGCGCGCAGATTCGCGACAATGCACTGTCAAAAGCGCGTTTCGAATTCCGCTGGGAAGACCAGTTCAACCTCGGCCTCGACCCGGAAAAAGCCAAGGAATTCCACGACGAAACCCTGCCGCAGGAAGGCGCCAAGCAAGCGCATTTCTGTTCCATGTGCGGCCCGCACTTCTGCTCGATGAAAATCACCCAGGACGTGCGCGACTACGCCGCGACCCAGGGCGTGAGCGAAGAAGAAGCCCTGCGCAAAGGCATGCAGGAAAAAGCCATCGAGTTTGTCAGCAAGGGCGCCGAGGTTTATCAGAAGGTTTGATGCAGAACCGCAGGCTGTGATGTCAACCCCGCCCCATGCGCCTGCTGGTCAGCGTGAAAACTACTGCGCACCATGGGCCCGCACGCGGCTTGTTTGAAACCCATTGCGAGTGCCTGTTCCTCGAAAAATTTGAAACGTTCCGGCGGTACGAAGCGCAGCACGGGCAAGTGGTGCGGGCTGGGTTGCAGGTATTGGCCGAGCGTGAGCATATCGACGTGATGCGCGCGTAAATCGCGCATCACATCAAGTATCTCCTCGTCCGTTTCACCGAGGCCGAGCATGAGGCCGGATTTGGTGGGAATCGCGGGAAAGCGCGTTTTGAAATCGGCGAGCAGTTTGAGCGAGTGCGCGTAATCTGCGCCGGGGCGCGCTTGTTTGTAAAGGTGCGGAACGGTTTCGAGATTGTGGTTCATGATGTCGGGCGGCGCTTCGGCCAGCACATCAAGCGCGACTTCGAGGCGACCGCGAAAATCCGGCACAAGGATTTCAATTTTGAGTTCGGGCGATTGCTCACGCGCAGCGCGCATGCAATCGACAAAATGTCGCGCGCCGCCATCGCGCAGGTCGTCCCTATCCACACTGGTGATGACGACATAGTTGAGACGCATGGCGGCGATGGTGCGCGCGAGTTGAAGCGGCTCATTTGTGTCGGGCGGCAATGGTTTTCCGTGCGCGACATCGCAGAACGGGCAGCGGCGCGTGCATACATCGCCCAATATCATGAAGGTCGCGGTGCCGCCGCTGAAACATTCGCCGATGTTGGGGCAGGAGGCTTCCTCGCAGACGGTGTGCAGGTGATGGTCGCGCAATATCTGTTTGATCTCGCGGAAACGCGCGCTGTCGGGCGCTTTCATGCGTATCCATTCCGGCTTGCGCAGCGCGGGCTGTGGCACGATCTTGATCGGAATGCGCGCGGTTTTGGCCGCGCCTTTTTGTTTGTGGGGAATGGGTTCGTTCATGCGACTAGTTTAGCTTGAATCAGTGTAACGAGCTGCTCCGCCAGTTCCGGCATGGTGACATTGATGCCCAGATCGCGCGTTTGCGTGACCTGCATTCCACGATAGCCGCACGGGTCGATGGCGTGGAAGGGCGACAAATCCATATCGACATTCAAGCTCAAGCCATGATAACAGCAACCGTTTTTGAGGCGCAGACCGAGTGAGGCGATTTTGGCGTTGGCAACATAAACGCCGGGTGCGTCGGGGCGATTGGTTGCGGTGACGCCGTATTCCGCAAGCAGCGCGATGACGGCGTTTTCCATGTGATTCACGAGTTGGCGTATCGTCATTTCGCGGCGTTTCAAATCAAGCAGCAGATAAAGCACGATCTGGCCGGGGCCGTGATAGGTGATCTTGCCGCCGCGGTCGGTCAGCACAAGCGGAATGTCGCTGCGTTGCGGCGGCTGCGCATCCTTGCGATTGAGGCCGAGCGTGTAAACCGGCGGATGTTCGGTCAGCCACAATGTGTCCGGCGTTTCTGCCGCGCGTTGCGCGGTGAAAGCTTGCATGGCTTTCCAGGTGGTTTCGTAATCAGTGAGGCCGAGCCGGTGAATTTTCATCAGGGATGCTACGCGAATCTTTTCCATATGCGTTCATCGTACCGCATCTCAAAAGATTTGGCTGCGAGTATCAGTCCACGGATGCCGACGCGCAGGCGTTGCCGAACCCCAATACTGTCAATGTCGTGCGTCGATCCAGCCAGGGTTTGAATTCGCGCACTTTGCAATCGGCTTGCTGCGTTACTGCATCCGATTTTTTGTGCTCGATCAGCAGCAGAAAATCGGGCGTGCTCGCGCGTATTTTTTCCAATCCGGCTTTGTCCAGCTCGGGGATTGCGCGATTCGCGTAGTAGATCGCGCGCTCGTCGATGTGCTCATAGGCGTAGAGCGGTGATGTGCGGGTGCTGTCCGCCCATTGCGTGAACGGCGGCAATGCCGTGTAGCGATAGTTGAAAACACGCGCTTCGGCGAAAGTATAAAAACCTGCATAGCCAAGCGGCATGAGCAGGCCGAGCGTGACAAGCACATTGCGCCATGCGGGTCGCGCGCTTTCCATGAGTTCACCCAGTCGCTTGCCGAACACCAGCGCAACAAGCGGATAGGCGGGGAGCAGATATTTTGCATGTTTATTGCTGAATGCAGTGAAGATAAGGAGCGGCACAAGAATCGCCACGAGCGGCGCGATAATTTTCCGGTCGATTTTCCAGCGCTTCCAGGTTGCGAATGGCGCGATAAACAGCAGCAGGCTGGCAGGAAAAAAGTCGGCAAGCAGCCACAGAAAATAGTTGTAAAACGGTTTTGCATCACTGCCACTGACCTTGTTCACAATGTCGCGTTGCAGCGTGGCTTGCCAGATGTCGAAGCCCAGTTGCATGCTGACGGCGAGAAACCACGAGCCGCCGACCAGCAGCAATATCGCCCAGCCCGCGGGGTCGCGCAATGCTTGCCACGCGCGTGTTTCGCGCTGGATGAGCGCATACGCGATGAGCGGCAGCGTGACAAACAGAAGCGCAAGCGGGCCCTTGGCGAGCACGGCAAGGCCGAGCAGAAAATAACTCAGCAGCAGCCAGCGTCGCCCGGCGTGTTCCTGTATGTAATGCAGCGCGGCGAGCAATGCGCCAAAACATAATGCGGTCAGCAGCATTTCGATTTCAGCGCGGCGCGCGAACAGGGCAAAGGTGGCGTTGGCAATCATCACTTGCGCCGTGAACAGCGCCGCCCACGGGCCGATCCGGCGCAGCGCGTAGCGATAAGCGGCAAACACCGTGGCCAGCGCCGCGAGCGCCGACGGCAGGCGCACCGACCATTCATTGACCTGCCCGAACAGGTGCGATGTGGTGGTCGTCAGCCAGTACAACAGCGGCGGTTTGGCGATATACAGTTCGCCATTGAGTTGCGGCAGCAGCCAGTCGCCACTCGCAAACATCACTTGTGTGGGAATGGCGCGGCGGGCTTCGTTGTAACTCAACAGGGGAATCGCGCCCAAACCCCAGAAAAAACAGACGATGCCGAGCAATAGCGTCAGCCAGAGCAACAGTCGCGGCGGTTGTGTCGTCATGTCAGGTCTGTTCCTTCTCGGCGTCGAGCCGGTTGCCGCGATGAATCAACATCAGGTTGCGTGTATAAACCAGCGCCCCCGGCAACTGGCCGAGAATGATGACCGGTTCGGCTCTGTGCACGCCGTAGGCGAGCACGATCAGCCCGCCCGCCAGGCTGAGGTACCAGAAGCTGACCGGGATGATGCTTTTTTTGTGCCGCTCGCTGTATATCCACTGGACGATGAAACGCATCATGAACATGGTCTGCCCGAGCAGGCCGATGGCCAGCCAGATGATGTCGCCTGTGCCCAGCCCGGCAAAGTAGGACTGCCATTTGGTGAGGAGAGCGTCGAGCAAGCCGGAAACCATCATTTCTCGATGACCTGGGGACGCTTCGCCCGCCGCAACAGCCAGAAAACCCCGCCAAGATCGACAATTCCAGCGAGCAGCCGGTCAATGGTGCCGTAGTTGGAAACGCCCTGATGACGCGGACGATGATTAACCGGCACCGAAACAACGCGCCAGCCGCTGCGCTGCGCGAGCGCGGGCAGAAAACGGTGCATGTGATCAAAATAGGGAAAATCAAGAAACACATCGCGGCGGAATAGTTTCAAGCCGCAGCCGGTATCTGGTGTACTGTCGCGCAGAATGCGCGAGCGAACGCCATTGGCGATGATCGAGGAAACACGCTTGATCCAGACATCGCGCCGCATGTGCCGCCGGTTGCCGCCCACAAGCGCGACCTCGGGTTCGAGCGCATTTATGAGTTTGGGAATATCGGCGGGATCGTTTTGCCCGTCGCCGTCCAGCGTGGCGATCCAGTCGCCGCGCGCGGCCTTGACGCCGCTGCGCACCGCCGTGCTTTGACCGCATGCGCAGGTGTGATGTATCACGCGCAATTCGGGATGTTCGGATTTCAGCGCGCGCAATTCCGCAGCCGTGTCATCCGTGCTGCCGTCGTTGACGCAGATGATTTCATGGTCGATTTGCCCGCGTAACGCCGTGCAAATTTCTTCGATCAACGGACGAACATTGCCCGACTCATTGTGCATGGGAATAACGACAGAGAGAAAGCGGGGTATCCAGTCGGCGGCAGAAGGTGTTGCAGTCATGACGTTTATAGTAACAAAGTTCATGCCAATTGCGTTTGCAATTTAAGTGCGTGAAATTAAAGAATTTGCCAAGCGCCGCGTAGCGTGTGTATTTTTGGCGCTGCAAAAGTTGCAGGTAGCAGGAAGCCGTTTATGCAAATTTTGCGTTTGGGCGGCAAATCATGGCTATCGCGTATAATGGCGGCCTCAACAGACCACTAAAACATCATCTTTCCACCATCATGCATATTCATCGTCAACATGCGTCAAAACACATGGTAGTCTGGTATTGGCCGGTGCGTGTCATGCACTGGACGATGGTGGCTGCGTTTACGACCGCGATGTTGACGCGCAATTCGGTGCTGGATCCGCGCCCCCATATCTACGCCGGTTATGTAATGGGGGGCGTGCTGGCACTGCGCATACTCTACGGTTTTCTTGCCAATGATCTCGCGGCGTTCCGCCGTTTCCCGCCGCGCCCGATCAAGGGGCTGCGCTATATGTGGGATCTGCTGCGCGGCCGGGCGCGCAATTATCTGGGCCACAATCCGGCAGGCGCGCTCGCCATTTACGCGATGCTGATACTGGGCGTGTGCACGGTCACAACCGGCTATACCTATTATGAATACGGCTTTGACTACGACATTGAATGGGTCAAGGACTGGCATCACCATTTTGCCTACACCTGGTTCTGGGTCGTGTGCATTCACCTGTTCGGCATCACGGCGGGCAGTCTCGCGCACAAGGAATTTTTGCCGATGGTGATGGTGACCGGTCACAAGGTCAAGTTCGAGGAACGGTTCTCGCTGGCAGCGGCGGGGCTGACCTTGCTGATGCTGTTTTTGCGATTGCTCAATCTCATTGTGCTGCTGTTTGGCGGCAAGGGGTTTATTCTGCGGAAATAAGGTTTTCATGAAAGGACGTACCATGAAACATCTGCCACGAATTTTGTTGCTGGCGACCGGTGTAAGCGTCGCATTCACTGCCGCTGCCGAGTGTGTGCCGGTCAAAACCGGCAGCAAGGAAGCGTCTTTCTACGAACCTGCATTTTCCGGCCAAACGCGCACCTGCGCCGTCATCACGAAAACTCCCCTTGTCGGTACCGTTATCGCCAAGGGCTTGACGCAGCCGTGGTCGCTGGAGCCGTTGCCGGACGGGCAATGGATAGTGAGCGAAAAACCCGGAACGATGCGTCTGGTTTCCGTCGATGGCAAGCTTGGCCAGCCCATCGCGGGCATTCCGGCGGTGGATGGCAACGGGCAGGGCGGTCTGCTGGATATCGCGCTCAGTCCCGACTTCAAAAAAGATCGTACCGTTTACTGGAGTTTCTCCGAGCCGCGTCAAGGCGGCAACGGCACGAGTGTCGCGCACGGCGTACTGTCGGTGGATGGAACGAAAATGGAGCAGGTCAGCGTGATTTTTCATGCGCAACCGACTTACAACAGCCGATTGCATTTCGGCTCGCGTCTCGCATTCGGGCCGGATGGAATGCTGTACGTCACCACAGGCGAACGCGCGGATTTGCAAACGCGCCCGCTTGCGCAACAACTCAACAACGATTTCGGCAAGGTGTTGCGCATCAAACCCGACGGCTCGCCCGCGCCGGATAATCCTTTCGTCGGCAAACCCAATGCACTGCCCGAGGTTTACACCTACGGACACCGCAATGTGCAGGCTTCCGCGTTTGATGGTGCAGGCCGGCTGTGGACCATCGAGCACGGACCGCGCGGCGGCGATGAGTTGAATCTGATACAACCCGGCAAAAATTATGGCTGGCCGATTAACAGCTACGGCATCGAATATACCGGCTTCCGCATTGAAAATTCCGTGACGCAAAGTTCCGGGCTGGAACAGCCGGTGTATTACTGGGATCCGGTCATCGCGCCCTCCGGTGCGCAGTTTTACAGCGGCGATGAAGTGCCGGAATGGCAGGGCAATCTGTTCATAGGCGCGCTGCGCCAGGCGCGACTCGTGCGGCTCGTGCTGAAAAATGATCGCGTGGTCGGCGAGGAGCATTTGCTGGTCGAACGCGGTCAGCGCATCCGTGACGTGAAGCAGGGTAACGACGGCGCGCTGTATGTCGTTAACGACGATGGCGAATTGCTGCGAATCGGGAAAAAGAAATAGCCCTTTAAGGGTTTGTTAAGCCTGCACTGCTTTAATCCCTCGCAGTGCAGACAACCCATATATTTTCGGATAACGCATCTGCGTCGAGTTGCGGTACAAATGCGAATAGAAACATAAAAAAACGGCGCCGCAGCGCCGCCAAATTTCCCCGCTTGCTTGCTATTCGTGGTGATCGGAATGGTCGTCCTTGCGATCCTTACGATTATTCTTGTGATCGTCCTTATGGTCGTCTTTGTGATCGTTGCGATGGTCATGCTTGTGATCATCTTTGCGATCGTCCTTGTGGTCGTTCTTGTGATCATTTTTGTGATCGTCATGACGGTCATTTTTGCCGTTGTCCTGACGATCCTTGCGTGCCGGAGCTTCCGGCTTTTCAGTCGCACGATGGTCAGCATGATTGGCTTCGTTGTGGTGTTCCTGCTGCGCCTTGGTTTGATCAGAAGACGGTTGCGCGAATACGGGCGCGGTCGCGGAAGCTGCGAACACACCGGCGATCAGCGCAGCGATAATTCTGGATTTACTCATGGTCATTTCCTTTCTGTTAAATGTGAAGTTACACTTTCAGGCACATTGTCAGTTGGCGAATCTGTTTGCCTCAAGGCGCACAATACCGCTTTCAGCTTTCTTGAATCTTACGGAAAATAAAAATTTGGCATGCGTATTTTAATCGTGGAAGATGACCCCGCGCTAGCCGATGGTCTGGCGCGCTCCCTCACACGCGCCGGTTATGCCGTGGATTGCGCCACGGACGGCGCGATGGCCAATACCTTGTTGCAGGATGCGGTGTATGACCTCGCCATTCTCGATCTGGGCTTGCCCAAAATGGATGGCACCGAAATACTGCGCCGATTGCGGCAGCGCGGCGGCAAAACGCCGGTGCTGGTGCTTACCGCGCGCGACGCGGTGGAAGACCGGGTGAGCGGGCTTGATCTCGGCGCAGATGATTACATGACCCAGCCGTTCAACCTGAGCGAGCTGGAAGCCCGCGCACGCGCGCTGATCCGGCGCGGCCAGCTTGGCTCCAACACGGCGCTCGCTTGCGCCAAACTCATGCTCGACACCGCTGCGCGTCGCGCGTATATCGAAAAAACCGCGCTTGATCTTTCCGCGCGTGAAATCGGTGTTCTGGAAGTATTGATGCTGCGCCGCCACAAAGTGGTGAGCAAGGAGCAGATCATGGAGGCGCTGTGCCAGTGGGACAAGGACATCGGCGGCAACGCGATCGAAGTCTATATCCACCGCCTGCGCAAAAAACTGGAAACTTCCGGCGTGCATATCCGCACCATACGCGGCCTTGGCTATTTGCTGGAAGAAGAAAGCCATGCCGCCTGAAATTTCACTGCGTCGCCAATTACTGCGCTGGCTGCTGGGGCTGTTGATTCCGCTGGTGTTGCTGGGCGGCATCAGTGCGGCTTTCTGGGCCAATCACTTTTCCAATCTTGCTTATGATCGCGCCCTGCTCCGTGCGACGCTGGCGCTCACGGATCAGATTTTCGTGATAGATGGCGAGGTGGTGGTGAATTTGCCGGAGAAGGCGCTGGATCTGCTGGATTACGACAAGGATGATGTCATTTACTATCGTGTGACTGACCCTTCCGGAAAAACGGTTACGGGACAGGCGGATCTGCCGTGGCCGGACAAAATGCCGCTGCCGCACGAACATGCTTATTACGATGCGGAAATGGGCGGAATGCCGGTGCGCGTTGCCGCTTATGCGCTGCCGCTTGCAGGCACCAGCGCGCAGGGAATTGCCCTGATTCAGGTGGCTGAAACCACATCCAAGCGCAATCTGCTGGTGAACGATATTATCGCCGCAGTGATGCTGCCTCAAGTGCTGCTTGTGCTGCTCGCGGGCGCGCTGGTCTATTTTGGCGTAAGGCGCGGGCTTGCGCCGCTCGCGGACTTGCAACGCGCAGTTAATCAACGCTCGTACCGCGATCTTGGCATGTTGCCGCTGGAACAAGCGCCATCCGAAGCAAGGCCGTTGCTGCGCGCGATGAACGATTTGCTGCGGCGCTTGCAGGAAGGCATTGCGCATCAGCAACGCTTCACCGCTGATGCTTCGCACCAATTGCGCACACCGCTCGCCGGCATCCGCACCCATGCCGAAATGGCGCTGCGCGAGCAGGATGCGGCGCAGATACGGCGGGAGCTGGAGTGGATACAAACCGGTACCGTTCAGCTTTCCCATTTGGTGAATCAGTTGCTGGCGTTGTCGCGCGTGGAGCCGGGTTCGGGAAGTGACATCACGATGCAGATGCTGGATTTGCATGAGCTGGCGCGTGACACCACGGCGGAATGGGTGAATGCGGCGCTGGAAAAACGTATCGACCTCGGCTTTGAATCTGCGGATGAAACCGTGCGGGTGAACGGTAATGCGATGCTGCTGCGCGAACTGCTCGCGAATCTGCTGGATAACGCGGTTCGCTACAGCCCGCCCGGCAGCAAGGTGACAGTGATGCTAGGCGCGGCGGACGGTCATATCCAGCTTGCAGTCGAAGACAACGGCTCGGGCATTCCCGAGGCCGAACGTGAACGTGTATTCGAACGCTTCCATCGCTTGCAGGACAGCACCGACAGCGGCAGTGGGCTTGGGCTTGCGATCGTGCGCGAAATCGCGCTGCTGCACGGTGCAGAAATTGTGGCGGAGCCTGGCGTGGATGGCCACGGCACGCGCATGGTGCTGACTTTGCCCGCGCAATAAAACTGTCCAAAGGCAGTTTTATTGCGCGTATAAAGCAGAAATCATTTCATCGGAAGTATGGCGGAAAGCGGATGAACCACACCGTTTTCCGCCTTGATGCCACCACCGATTTCGGGCACGTTGTCGATCTTGACACCGTTGGTCACGGACAGCTTCAACTCGCTGCCGTCCAGCGCCTTTACCTTGCCCGCATCAACTTCGGCCTTGGTAATCGCGCCATTGACGACGTGATGGGAAATCATCTTCTTCAATGCTTCCTTGTCGCCCATGAGCTTGTCCAGCTTGGCCTTGGGCATATCGGAGAAAGCCGAATCCACCGGCGCGAACACGGTGACCGGGCCTGCGCCGGTAAAGGTGTCTTCCATCCCGGCAGTCTTGATTGCTTTCAGCATTACCTTGAATCCGCCGTCGGTATCCATGGTTTCCAAAAGATTATCGGCAAACGCGGACATGGAAAAAGTCATGGCCGCCAGCATGGTGGTGGCAAGCAGTTTATATTTCACGATTTAGTCTCCAGAGAAAAGGAATGAAGTATTTCAAGACAACGAATTGCCCACTGAAAATACGTTTCCTGATTATTTGCCCGTTTTCTTACGCGATCCTTACAACCGTGACCGAGTGGCAAAAAAATGGCAGCCGAGGGAGGCGGCTGCCGAGGGGTACATGCAAGGAGATGGCATCAGGGGATTGATAGATGCCAGAACCTGCTCATGCCGAACAGGTACGCGATCATTAAACCAGCCGAAGCTTAATGGAACCTTACGGCGGGCGAAATTATTACTGCCCGGTCATGAAAAGGCCGCGCGGAGCCACACTCATTCAGTCACGCCTGTCTTGCTTGTAATGAAAGCTGACGCGGGTTGGGTACGACCTTTGCGAATGGCGCGTGATGTTACGGTGCGCCACAGCCATTTGGCATAAGGCGTCAGGCGCTTGATCTGCAGGTAGGATTTGAAAAACCACATCCGGTCACTGCGGCTCCACATCTGCGATTCGGAATTGAGTGCGTACAGGTCGCGGATCACACAGGCTGTCTTGAGCGCGCGGACGCGTGACTTTTCCAGATCAATCACGCGCACCTCTATGCTGCCGTCAGCGTTGACGCGGGTGAAGACATGCTTGGGGAATAAACAATTATGCTGGATGTGATGGACGTGCATGTTACGCAACAGGTCGGCGATTGCCGCGAGCATGCGCCGCCGGATCGCCTGTGGTGGCGCACCGGTTTGCAGCCAGCGTTGCACGCGATCTTCCATCGAAACGAAGCCGGTCAACTCTTCGGTAATGAGAATCGCCCGCTCGTCCTTGCCTACCTTGCGCATGGCAAAATATACCGGTTCCAGTGTCGGGATGCCGCGCGCACGGTAGAGAAGGATGCGCCTGAATTCGCGCAGGAAAGTGGGGGCGCCGCGTAGCGGGTGTGTCCACAAACGCGCTTTGTGGTTTTCCTGACGCTTGAGGAAAACGGCACAACTGCCACCGCCGGGCAATTCCAGTTCACAGCGCGAGACGCCACTCCAGCCACCGCGGCGATGATTGGGTTCCTCGAACCAGTCTGCCTTGTGTTTCCACAGCGCATCAAAATCCGTCAGGTCGTTGTGGGCGAGGATGGGCCGCCAACGTTCACTGATGAAGTCTGCCATCTATTTTTTCACGCGTAGCACATAGGTACGCCACTTTTCCAGGTATTTGATGAAATCGACATGGCCGACCACATCAAGATTGGCAGCAGCGAAGTCATGTTCAAGGTCGGCACGCTTGAAGACGAAACGGTCGCGCGGATAGTCGGAACCGCGCTCACGCTCCTTGCGTTCTTCGTTGACTTTGTGACGCCAGGCGCGGATGTTGCCGTCAACCCAGAGTGAGACAAGCACCGTATCACTGCTGATACGGGCGAATTCCTTGAGCATCAACACGCGGTCTTCGCTCTTCTCGATGTGGTGCAGCAGACGGATACTGAAGACGCATTTGACAAAGTTATCCGGCAGTCCGGTATCGAAGGCTGAGCAGCAGAACGAGTTTTCGATTCGCGCGACGACTTCATGCGGGCGCAGTTTGAGGCCGGTATCTATCATGGCCTGGCTGTTGTCGGCAACGTAAATCTTGCGTTGCGGCGCTTCGGCCAGCATGGCCCAGAAGCGACCCGTGCCGCAGGGCAGATCAAGTACCGAACTGGGCCTGCCCGCCATGACGAGCGCCTTGCGCGCCATGCCAACTTCGCGCCAGGTCGATAAGCGCCGCCAGAAACCGGTGTTGTGTTTGTTGAAATACTTCCGCGCATGTTCGGGATCGTATTTCTCGGAAAATTCGTAGTGTGGAGAGGTGGACATGCCGGAATCGCCTGATCGAGAGTGCGTCATTATGCCACAAATGGCGGCTGCTTAATCAGCAGTCCGGGTCAAACCCTAGCCAATTTGCCACCACGCAGGCAGCAGATCGCGCACTTCCTTTTGCGCGTAGCGGTCGTCGATGAGATGTATTGTACCGGTGTCCTGCGTGGTGCGGATTACGCGTCCCGCCGCCTGCACCACTTTTTGCAGGCCGGGATAAAGATAGGTGTATTCGTAACCCTGGCCGAAAATTGTTTCCATGCGCGCGCGCATTTGCTCGTTGACTTCGTTGATCTGCGGCAAACCTATGGTTGCGATGAACGCGCCGACCAGCCGCTCGCCCGGCAGGTCTATGCCTTCACCGAATGCACCGCCCAGCACCGCGAAGGCGATGCCTTGCGAATCCGGCGTGAAGCGGCTCACAAATGCCTCACGCTCCTGCTCGTTCATGGCGCGCGATTGCCGCCATGCGGGAATTTCGGGAAAGCGTTCGGTGAACAATGCATACACTTGTTCGAGATAATCGAAACTGCTTGCGAACATCAAATAATTTCCCGGTCGTTCGCGGTACTGCTTTGCCATCAACTGCACGATGGGCATGAGCGAATGTTTGCGCCGCAAAAAACGCGTGGAAATATGATCCACCGCGCGCACACGCAGCTGCTCGGGCGAAAACGGTGAAGGCACATCCATAAACGGCGTCCCTTCCGGCAGACCCAGCATGTCGGCGTAAAAATGCGCGGGACTCAACGTTGCCGAAAACAGCGTAGCCGATTGCGCGGCCTCAAACCGTGCCTTGAAAAACGGCGCAGGTACCACATTGCGTATGCACAGCATGGTGTCGTCGCGGCTGCGCGTCACGTCGAAAATGGAATGCGTGTCGAATGATTCCGCGAGCGTTGCGAATTGCATTGCATCGAAATAAAAATTGAGCAGACTTGCATCGTCCGTGGTCGGATGCTCCGCGAGATAATCGGTGATGCGAGTTACCGCATGTTGCAAGGCAAAACGCAGCTCATCGTTTATTGCCGGATAAACTTCATAAGGTGCGTCCTGCTGTTCGATCAGGCGCTCCCATGCGAATGCCAATTTATCCAGCGCAGGCTTCAGCACTCTGGGCGCGTGCGCGCGCATCTGCTCCAGCGCAGTCTGATTTAACGTCGCGCTGTACATGCCGCGCCCGCGTTCCACCATGTTATGCGCCTCATCAACCAGCACGCTCACGCGCCATTCGTTGAGCAACGTGCCCGCGTACAACAGTGCATATAAATCGAAATAATAGTTGTAGTCAGCGATCACCACGTCCGCCCAGTTGGCGAGATCCTGCGCGAGGAAATACGGGCAAATTTGATGCTCGCGTGCGACTTCACGCGCCGTATCACGATCAAGAAAACCGCGTTCCAAAGCAGCGCGACGCGCCTCCGGCAGACGATCATAAAATCCTTTCGCAAGCGGGCAGGATTCACCGTGGCAGGATTTTCCCGGGTGCTCGCAGGCCTTTTCGCGAGCGACCAGTTCCAGCACGCGCAGTTCGAGATTCGGATTGGCTGCACGCAATGTGGTAAGCGCATCCAGAGCCAACCCGCGCCCTGAAGTTTTGGCGGTAAGGAAAAAAATCTTGTCGAGTTTTTTCTCCGGCATCGCCTTCAACAGCGGGAACAAGGTACCCAGTGTTTTTCCTATGCCTGTTGTCGCCTGCGCCATGAGGCAGCGATCGAGACGCGCGGTTTTGTACACCGCTTCGGAAAGCAAACGCTGCCCCGCGCGAAACTCGGAATGCGGAAATTCAAGCGCCGCGAGCGCCGCGTCACGCGTATGCCTGTGCGCCACTTCGCGGTCGGCCCAGGCTTGCAGTTTTTCACACTGTTGCGCGAAAAAGGTTTGTAGCTCCAGCGCGGAAAAATGTTCCGTGAGGGGAAATTCCTCTTTGTTGGAAACGTTGTAATACACCAGCGCGGTGTCGATTTTTTCAAGTCCGCGCTCTTCCGCCATGAGGTGAGCGTATATCTTCGCCTGCGCCCAGTGCAGATGACGGTGATTCTCCGGTATGCGCTCCGGCAGGCCCTTGAAAGTCTTGATTTCTTCCAGCAGATTGTCCTGTGGGTCATAGCCGTCGGCGCGGCCGCGCACAAAGAGATTGCCGTATTCGCCCGCGAGCGGAATTTCGGTGAGATAGCCGGGTGGTCGGCGTGAAGTTACGATGTTGTGCCCCAGCATGCCTTCGATTGCGGTGGGCGCGGGCGTGAAGCGCTGGTCGAGATCGCCGGTGCGCGCAACAAGGTCGCACAGTGCGCGAACCGAAATCACATAACGGAACGGATCAGCCTCGTTTTCCGAGACCAGCAGATTGGGAGCGAGCTTGATGGCGGAATCCTGCCAGCAACTTGATGGAAGAGCGAATTATAGCCGCTCCAACCATGCTTTCAACACCAGCGGATGACAATGCGCCTCGTCCTTCGCTGCGTAAACCAGCGTAATTTTCTTCCGGCTTTTCATGCGCGTCATAAACTCCTGCCCGGCGTTTCCCGCCGCCAGTTCCGCTGTGTATTGTTCAGAAAAAGCTTTCCACAGCGCGGGGTCGTGGCGAAACCATTTTCTGAGCGCATCGGATGGCGCAAGGTCTTTGTTCCATTCATCGAGTGCGGCGTCATTTTTGGAAATGCCACGTGGCCACAAGCGATCGACCAGCACGCGGTAGCCATCATTCGGCATCGGTTTTTCGTATATTCGCTTTAGCGCGATTTTGAGCATCGGCCTGATCCTTGGCCCTGATTGGTCATGGCGTGTCTAATGGTTATTGAGTTGAGTGATCCGCATCATCGAGTTTGTTCGAGCAGGCGGTTAGGTTGTACCACCATGACTGGACACGCTCCAGCAGTGGCGCGCACGAGAGTTTTGCGGCGTTGTCGTTCTGTCTTTGATGTCATGGGTCTAAACTCCAGCGGCAACCAAGCGGCGTTTGGTTTTGGTCAGGCGGATGTGTTGGCGACATGATTGGAAGCGAACGCAAGCATTTTACGCTGATGCTTGGAAAGTTGTGCCTCATGTGGCCCGAGAAGTTTTATTACTTCGTCGTAACGCTGGTTTTGGAAAGCGTGCCCGGCGAGCGATGCGGACTCTTTGTAAGTAGTGGAAGTTGATATTCCGGCGAGAGCGAGAAAGAAATGGGGAATATAAAAAACAAGGGGAGGAAAAGAAAGGCGAAAATTATCGGAAGAAGCATAGCGATTAAAAACACCGCCTCATTCTGATGAAGACGTGATAGAAACTCAACTGCATTTACATCTGCAATGCGACCTGCCCCAAGAAGTGCTGTTACAAAAATAATCGGCGGAGGGATGGATAAGGGAAATATCATGAAGAGCCAGTCAGTATCTCTTCTCCAGCGTGCCAATAGAACAGGAACCACAGTAGCAAAAATTACCAGAAACAATAGAGACAGAGCCGGATACGTGATGATAAATTTTGGCGGTGTTAGCCGTATCAAAAGAATATACACGGCGATGACAAGAAAAATGATTGCTTCTCTGGATAGGCGAATAGAAGAGAAGGAAATTTTATTCATAATCTCGTCTACAACAGCCTCAGCCTGCTCCGGCTCGCACCAGCCGCACCACATCCAGCACGCCGTTGATCATGAACTGCACGCCGATACAGACCAGCAAAAACCCCATGATTTTTGCCATCGCATTCATGCCCGTGATTCCAAGCTTCTTTGATAACCCGGTCGCGGCGCGCAATACAACGTAGGAAATTACAGCAACCACCGCAATGCCCAATGCGATCATCACATGGCTCACCACGACATGCCCATTCTCTTGCGCCGACGCCGACATGCCGATAACCACAGCGATGGAACCCGGGCCGCTCAGGCTTGGCATGGCGAGCGGCGTGAATGACATATCGGTCTTGGATGTTACTTCCATTTGCTCTTGCTGCGACATTGCAACGCTATCCGGAAACAACATGCGAAAGCCCAGATAGCTCACGATCATGCCGCCTGCCACGCGCAGCCCCGGAATCGAAATGCCAAAGAAATTCATGATCACGCCACCCGCGACCAGAAACGCGGTGAGTATGCAGAACGAGTAGATGCAGGCGCGTCGAACCTGCACCACACGCTCCTGCTCGCTCATGCCATTCATGATGGTCATGACCAGAGCGATTGTGGAAAATGGATTTACGATGGGTAGCAGCGCACCAATCGTGCCAAGCACCAGCATAATGTTTTGGATGAACCAGTTCATGGCGAGATTATAGTGAAGATATCAGCATAAGGGGGCTCAATGTCCAAGCTGACTGGTGCGCCGCAGATACATCCAGGTTGAACACAATATTAGGCACAACGCTGATTAAGCAAAGCGCGGCGGCGTACCCACCAACTAAAGATGAAAAGCAATGCAAATGCCGAGAATGCCAGCGCCGGAAAAATGAGCACACTATCTTGTTCATAGTACATGACCCAATCTTGCTCATCGTAATACCGACCTATCTCATTGAATAGATCACGGTACTGCCAATAGAGGGAGAAATATAAGAACCAAAAAATAACTGCTCCCGTGCCGGATAAGAACGCTGCGCACAGAAGCAATACCTGGACAATGCGAAATTTCTTAACTGAGTTCAAGGAGGTTCTATTCCGGCTAACGCCTGAGCTAAGCTGTCGCCGAAGGCCGCCAGCTTGAGCGTAATGTTTGGCTATTGCTCATTTTGTAGTAGATCCATCGGCAGCAGGGGTGCCCGCAATCCCTCCGGTGGTGACCACTCGGATACAGGTATGCGGTACGAGCCACCACCGCCAAGTTTGGCGTGAAAGAAGTAGTGATAAGTGCCATCTGCCCCCATGTAGACAATATGATCCGTTGGGTCTGCGCGCGCAATGGTTCGAAGGAATGCCAGTGTCGTAATTTCTGATTGCGCGGCATCGAAATTTGCGGAGCATGCTGTCAGCAAAGCAAACGCTATCAGTGTCGGCACTATTCGGCTGAAGATCATAGGTGACCTCTTAATTAAGTCTAACGTCTAAATTAATCGGCGCCATTTTAGCGCGCCCTAGTTGAATGCAATGTTAGGCCTGAAATAAACCAGGAAAAGCCATGATTATTAGGATGCCGAAAATAATTTGAAACACAAATATGGCAGGGATTACAACCCAGCGAAATCTTTTGAAAACCCAAACACTACAAAGGGATGCGGGGATTGAGGTAAAAACCATGAGAAACAAAAGCTCCAGACTGTCTCGAAGCCAGAATTTGCCGAAATGCCCGATAAAACCAAAAATAAATAGAAACCAAAGGAGGCTGATGATGCCTCCAACAAGAAAATATGAAAGGAATGGGCTTCGGAGCATGAATTAAAGCCTAACACCCAAATTAACCGGCGCGCCGTAAGCGCGCCCGGGCTGAATGCAATGTCAGGTTTCCGTCTTGTTAATGTTTTATTTCTCCGGATATTGGGTCTGCGATCAGCTTCATCTTTTGTTTGTCCTTGCGCAGCTCAACTTTCCAGGCTCCATGTTCAAGTTCCACTTCCGTTATGGTACCCATTCCATGCGCTTCGATGGACTGAATCGTCGTTGAAACCGGTATGGCGTTCGCTGGCGGTGCTTCATCAAAATCTGTTTTCCCCCGGCGTTTTTCGTTGCCGGTTTTCGGGTCGAGATACAGTTTCTCGCAAGCTGTCGCGCCGCAGACCTTTATTTCCCACAGACCATCATCAAACTCGGCTTCCGTAATACTCCCGATTTTCTGCTCTTCCACTGATTTCAGGATCAATGAAAGTGGCTTGCTGTCAGTTGGCGGCAATTCATTCGCCAGCGACAAAGACAGCGGAAAAAGTGACGCGGCAAATACCAGGGAAATTCTTGCGACAAACCTGCTTTTCATGTGATACCTCCTTTTACGAGATGATTACCTGAAACTGAAATTAACCACTGCGCCGCTTGCGGCGTATCCGGGTTGAATGCAATGTTAGGCTGCAATTGTCTGAATACGAAATTTGACATGATACTAGTCGAATAATTAGTGTGCCAACCTCAAAAGTTTTTCACATTTTTTCATGGTGAATCTGAGTGCTTGCTCTGCGTTTAGCTCGGATTTTTTTACCGCAGCATCAAAATTTTCTACCTTGGTTGCTTCATTAAACCCTGCACGCGCCTCACTACTCAAAGAGTTCAACCATTTCTCAAATGCTTCGGAGATTTCTTTTTCTTCAGATGGACTCATTTTTATGCAAGTGTTTTTTATTGCGATGGCGTCTGCTGCCCCCTGAATAATGGATTCATCAAGACTGATATTTTCACCATCAGGAGTTGCATAAGCAGCCGTGCATACAAAAACAGCCACCGACACCAATAGTGATTTCATTTATATGACCCTATGTGATCGACGATGAATGGCCTAACGCCTAAATTAACCGGCGCGCCGTAGGTGCGTCCGGGTTGAGCGCAATGTTAGGCCGCGCGATGTCAAAACGAACGACCTCGAACTCAATGGCGTCGATTCCCTCCCAAAGCGGGCCGCCAAAGTTGATAAGAAACCCGAAAACTTCAACCAGGCCGTCTTTGCAGTTCACCACCGTGCCACACCCGCGATATGCGTAAGACCCAATTTTCTCCAGTCGTTCAATTGAGCAAGCTTGCTTTTTATCATCGGGCCAATCAGATAGATATGCGGCGCGCCAATCACCATCCATTGCAGAGAGAGCATTTTCGATCCGCTCGCCGACCGTAAGCGAGCACGGATGGCAAAAGGCTTCGATGACATGACCGCTACCGCTCCGCAGGGCAACTGAAGCGGCTTCATCACCATCAATACGTTCAATCAGTAACGTGTTCATAGCCTACGCCAATTAGACGACTAATTTTGAAAGCGGCAGTGTTGTCTAACTCACGGCTACTGTCAATCCTGCCTGATACAGCCGTTGCGTTTCCGTTTAGGTAAACCTAAAGTTTGGCGGATGGAAACCAAGCCACCCACATTGCCAGGTCAGTTGTGTGATGCGATCTAGGTACAGCACTACAGCATGCACACCGAAGATCAATATGTTTTTAGGTCTGGGTGAGGCAACGATATTTTTGCCGTTTCCGTGCGATACTGCGCTTATCCAAAAATAAAGAGGAGCCATCGTGCAGCACTCGACATCGCGTCGCGCGGAACTCGCGCTTATCCTCATCGCCGCGCTGGTACAGGCGGGCATTTTGTATTTTTTATATCGGTATACCGAATTAGCTGAGCCACCCACCGCTACAACTTGGCTGCTCGCGCTGTACACCGTGGCGCTGGCTATTCCGGTCACGGTGCATTTGCTCGCCGCGCAGTTGCTGCATAGTCGTGCGGGCTGGCTCATCGTGGCAATCATGGCTGTGATGTTCTATTACTTTGGCTGGGATTACAGCCAGAGCCGCGCATTCAGCGCAAGAGGCATGTCCAGTATCATGATGGCGCTGCCCGTGTTGTGGTTTCTGCTCATGCCATTCGTGCAAATCCGGCTCAAGCTTGGCAAGTGGTCGGCGGATTACAAATTGCTGTTCGCGTATTCCTGGCACAACATTATTGTGTTGTTTGAGGCGGCAGTTTTCACCGGATTATTCTGGGGGCTGTTGGCGTTGTGGCAGGCGCTGTTCGGCATGTTGCATATCGAGTTCTTCAAGCAGCTATTTTCCGAGCCGCTGTTTTATCTTCCGGTAACGACGCTGATCTTCGGCAGCGCGATCTATCTCACCGGCTCGGCGGAAAATGCCGGGCGCGTGGTGACCGTGATGCTCAATCAGGTGCTGAATCTGTTCAAGTGGTTGGGTACGCTCACCGCATTGCTGCTCACGCTGTTCACGCTTGCGCTGCTGCCGCAGTTGCCTGCGCTGTTCACCTCCGGCAACAAGGCCATCAGCGCGGTCTGGTTGCTGTGGCTGGTCGCGGTGGTAGTGCTGTTTCTCAATGCGGCCTACCGCGACGGCAAGGTGGAAAAACCCTATCCCAACTGGATCGCGTTGTTCATGCGGGTCGTCATCCCGCTGATGGTAATTATCTCCGCGACCGCTATCTGGGCGCTATGCGTTCGTGTGCATGAGTACGGGCTTACGGTCGATCGCATCTGGGCGCTCGTGGTTGCGGGCGCGGCGGTGCTTTATTCGATCGGTTACGCCATCGCCGCCGTGCGCAAAGGTGCGTGGTTCGGCGGCATCGCGCGCGTCAACGTGATCGTCGCGCTGGCTTTGATGATTGTGCTTGCGCTGATGCTGACGCCGGTTTTGTCGCCGTATCGTCTTGCGGCGAATAGCCAATATCAGCGCATACTCGCGGGGCCATTCGATGAATCCTGGATCAACTCGGGGCGCACGCCATTCAGCGCCTTGCGCTACGACACCGGCCGTTACGGCGAGCAAAGGCTGGAAGAATTGGCGCAGTTGCAGGATCACCCCGATGCGGAACGCATACGCAATTTGGCGACCAGCGAATCCGTGCAGCAGAACCCGGAGCAATCCGCTGAAAAAATAGCGGAGGCGATCACCAAAATACCGATTTATCCGCAAGGTCGAACGCTGGATGCCGAACTGATGAAAGTCATTACTGCTGACATCAAGTCAGGGCAGTTGTGGTGGCTGTCGGATAAACAAGTGACCGAAGGCAAGTCGGCGATGGGAGTGTTTGCCAACCTGAACACTGAAAACCCGAATGAGGAATATTTTGTGTTGCTGGCGTCGGGAACTTATGCTGCGGAAGGGTCGGTGTATTGGAAAAAAACTGATGGTTGGATACGAATAGGCCGCGCGAATCTTCCATATCAATCCGATGCTGCGTCTGACAACAAAGACTTCGCGGAAGATCTGCGCGCCAAACTGGCGAGCGGCGATTTTTCCGTCAAGGAGCAGGAGTGGAAGGACTTGTGGATAGGCTCGTATCGTATTCGAATACAGCCCGATAACACTCACGGAAGAAACCGGTAATGCCCTGTGCGTGGCGCGCCGAACAGGTAATCTTCCTCGCGCGCGCCTCGTCCGATGTTGTGTATCACCAACGGTAAACCGTCGCTGCGTTTGCGGTCGGAGACGATCATGATATGCGGAAGATTGCCCGGCAGCATGAGCGTGACGAGGTCGCCGGGAAGGTAATCCGCACCGTGATTGGTGACGGGCAGGTTGGCATTCCGGCGCTTGAAAAAAGTTTGCAAATTGGGCACGCGCCGATGGTCGATATTCGCATCGGGACGCTTCATGCCCCAGATTTTTGGATAGGCGCTGAACGCCTTTACCATGTCCTCATGCACGAGAGATTGCAGATCGCAGTCATACGCCTTGCGATATGCGCGAATGACAACATCGGTACACACGCCGCGCTCCGGTGGCACGTCGCCAGCGGGATAGGCGAGGCGCGTATAGCCCGAATCATAATGCAGCGTCACGCCGATTTGCTCGCGCGCGGCCTGCACCAGCGCGAGCAGATTTGTTCGCGCAGCCAACACACGCGACGGCAGCAGCGCCGCTGTCATCGCCGCCACGCCGGTCAGCAAAAACGCGCGTCTATCCATGTATCACTCTTCCAGTTTTTCGCGTAATTTCTGCACATCAACATTCTTGATATAGCGTGTGATGTTGCGCCAGATCGTATGGAAACCGTAGTCGCCGTTTTGCAGTTCATCCAGAGCCTGCTCCTTGCTCCAACCCTGATACACGATGCGGTACATCGCCGAAATCAATCCGGTGCGGTCGGCGCCGTGCTGACAGTGAATCAGCACCGGACCATCGCGTTCGGCATTACGCAGGGCTTTGAGCGCGGCGATCACATCCTTGTCGTCAATATCCCAGGTGTTGATGGGAATGCGTTGAAGCTCGATGCCGCTTCCGGCCAGCATTTTTTTGTCCGAATGAAAAGCGCGAAAGCTGATGACTTTCTTGATGCCAAGTTCTTGCAGTTGTGCGACGTCATCTTTGGAAAATTGTTCGCTGCGATACAGCGACGGCGTGATGCGATGCAGGTTTTCAATACCCGGCACAGGTTGCGCCCATTGCTCTGGACGTTGCGTTGCGGAAGTTGCAGGTGTTGCGCTGGCGGGCGCTTCGTCAGCACAGGCAGGTAGCGCGCCACCCAAGACAAGCGCCGCGATGAGCATGAAAATTCGCATGGAGAAAAACATGGTCAGCTTTCCTTGATGTGTGACCGTGAAATGAAAAACAACGCCAATACGGACACGCTCATAGTCCAGTAATCAACGGGCACGAAAGCAAACCAGTGGATGTGCCACGGCACATGAACCGGATCGAATTTTTCCAGCCCGTAGGCGGGATTGAGCACAAACCAGAGAAAATCCTCAACCAGCCAGAACAATATCGTGCAACCGATCAAACGCGCTTCAATGCGCCAAGTCCAGTGTCCGTTGAATAACACCGGCCAATGAAAAAACAGCGCCACGCAAGAGAATATCCAGGCGTGATAGCCGGTCATTTCGCGTCCGCCGAAGAACGTATCCAGCCACCAGTTATTCGGGATGCGCCATGTCGGCAGATTGGCCGCCCAGCCTGCGCTGCCTTCAATCTGGATTTCCACATTGGCGAAGAAAAACGCCAGCAACAACACCCAGAAAATTTGAATCAGCGTGCGCCGGTTCGGCACGAACCAATCCCGAAGCGAACTCTTCATGCAGGCAAATCCGACAATACGCGATCAAGCACGACACGCCCGGCTTGCGGGCGACCCAGCGCGATGCTTTTCTGGCGCAATCTGGCGAGATGTTCGGGTGCGCTCAACAGCGCGGCGACGCGATAAGCAATGGCGTCGCCATCGACGGCTTTAAGCGCCGCGCCTTGCTCCAGCAGATAATCGGCGTTGCGTTCCTCCTGCCCCGGAATCGGCGAATGCACAATCATCGGCAGCCCCATCGCCAGACATTCGGAAGTCGTCAGGCCGCCTGGTTTGGTAATCGCCAAGTCGGAACACGCCATCAAGCGTTCGACCTGATTGGTGAAGCCTTGCGGAAACAAGCGTCCCGGATGCTGTTGCGCGAGATTTTGCAGGGCTTTGAGCATGGCCTGATTGCGGCCGGCCAGCGCGATGAGTTGAAAATCCGACGGCATCGCCAGCAAACGTTCGGCCAATAATTCCAGCCCGTTCAAGCCAACGCCGCCCGCCATCAATAAAAAAGTTTTGCGCGTTGGATCCAGATTGAATTGCGCTGCGCATACACGGCGATCCGGTTTTTCGCCGAACGCGGGCATGATGGGAATGCCGCTGACTGTCACCGCATCCGCCGCGATGCCACGCTGCTGCGCGCGCCACGCGATTTCATCATTGGCAACGAAATAGCCGCGCATGTGCGGCGTAATCCACAAGTTATGCAAATCGAAATCCGTCACCTGCACCCACACCGGCGGTATCGGGTATCCCTTGTGCAACTCGCGCGAGAGCAATTCCGCCGGAAGAAAATGTGTACAGATGATGGCGTCAGGCTGCTGGCGTTTGACTTCGGCCAGCAAGGCGCGGCAACTGAGACGCTCAATCGCGCGGCGCAGTTTCTGGCTCGGTGTGCCCGGCGATGCCTCGTTGGTTTTACGGTAGAGATAACCCCACAACTCCGGGTGATCGTTGACCAGTTTGATGTACTGATCGGCATACAGTTTGCGGAAACTCGTGGATACGAAATCCATCACGTCCAGATGCACAGCCTCCACGCCGGCAGGATGGTTCGCGGCAAATGCGCGTATCGCCTCGGCAGCGCGCACGTGCCCCGCACCGGCGCTGACACTCAGGAGCAGGATTTTTTTCATGCGAGTTTTTCCCTCTGTGAAACCGCTACGCGGATTCGTCCATGACGATGTGGTAACAAGGCTTGTATTCACCCGTGAGTTTCATGCGCTTCTGCGCGACAAATCCAGTCAGCAGCGCGTCCATGCGTTTCATGATTTCCATGTCGCCGCGCAATGCGAAATTACCGTGCTGCTTGATCGCATCTATGCCCACACTCTTGACGTTGCCAGCGACTATTCCCGAAAACGCGCGGCGCAGATTGGCGGCCAGTTTGTGGCTGGGCTGATTTTTGTTGAGTTGCAGATTGAGCATGTTCTCGTGCGTCGGATGGAACGGCTGCTGCAAATCGTGTTCGACCTTGAGCTGCGAATCGAAGTAATAGGCATCGTGCCGCTGCGTGCGATGCGCGTGTACTGCCTTGATCCCGGCTTGAATTTCGAGCGCCACCTGCACTGGATCATCAATGATGATCTTGTAGCAGCGCTGCGCTTCCGCGCCCAGAATGTCACCGATGAAAGCGTCAATCTGGCGGAAATAATTCTCCGCGCTTTTCGGCCCGGTGAAGATGAGCGGGAACGGGATATCCCGGTTTTCCGGATGCATCCGCACGCCGACGATGTAGAGGATTTCTTCCGTCGTGCCCACGCCGCCGGGAAATACGACAAAGCCGTGGCCGAAACGCAGAAATGCTTCCAGCCGTTTTTCCACATCCGGCAAAATTACCAGTTCGTTGACGATGGGATTGGGCGGCTCGCCCGCGATAATTCCCGGCTCGGTAAAACCGATGTAACGCCCCTTGCGGACTCGCTGTTTGGCATGGCCTATGGTTGCGCCCTTCATCGGCCCCTTCATCGCGCCCGGCCCGCAGCCGGTACAAACATCGAATCCGCGCAGCCCTAACTGATAGCCAACCAGCTTGGTATATTCATACTCCTCGCGGCTGATCGAGTGTCCGCCCCAGCACACCGCCACATTCGGGTCGGCGCGCGGCTTGAGCACGCCCGCATTGCGTAAAATATGAAAAATCGCCTCGGTCGTCCCTTCTGAAGTTTCCAGATTGAAACGCGCATTTTCCGAAATTTCCTCATGCACGAAAATCATGTCGCGCAGCACGGAAAACAAATGCTCTTGCACCCCCACGATCATCGTGCCATCTACAAATGCCGATGCCGGCGCATTCTTGATATCGAGACGAATCCCGTGCGGTTGCTGGATGATGCGGATATCGAAAGCACTGTAACGTTCCAGCAACTCCTTCGCGTTATCCAGTTCATTGCCGGTATTCAGCACCGCCAGCGAGCAATCGCGATAAAGCCGATGCAGGCTGCCATGTCCTCGATCCAGCAAATCCGTTGCCTCTGTTTTTGAAAGAATTTCCAGTCGCCCGGTCGGTATGATCTGGGTATTGATGGTGGTGTATTCCATAGGTAGTCGGGTTGTGAGATTGGTTGATGATATTAAAAGTATATCGGCTTGGATTCGGTACTGCACTTTGTTGACGAAATCAGGACGCTGCCAGGCACTATACAGAGGCATTGTCGCACAGTGTATGACAATTCGCCGGAGAGCTTGCTCTCGCGCCTGATTGTTTGGACAAGTTGGCCTAAAAAGTAAGAGAATAACGGGCTGAAGTTCCACTTACCCTTTTTGAACAAGGCTGAAAACATTATGAGCACTTTACGCATCGCCGTCGTCGGTTACGGCAACATTGGACAATACGCCGTCGAAGCCGTGCGCGCGGCGCCGGACATGGAGCTGGCGGGCGTGGTGCGGCGCGATGCGGGCGGTGCGGTGCCGTCGGAATTGGCAGGTGTACCTGTCGTGACCGACGCGGCGCAACTGGGCAAGATTGATGTGGCGCTGCTGTGCGGGCCGACGCGCAGCATACCGGAAGTCGCGCCGCAGTATTTGCAGCGCGGTATTCATACAGTGGACAGCTTTGATATTCATGGGCAGAAAATCTGGGATCTGCGTTGTGCGCTGGATGCCATCGGCAAAAAGCACAGCAGCGTTGCGGTGGTTTCAGCGGGCTGGGATCCCGGCAGCGATTCCGTGGTGCGCGCGCTGCTTCTGGCGTTGGCGCCCAAGGGGCTGACCTACACCAATTTCGGTTCCGGCATGAGCATGGGACATTCGGTCTGCGCCAGGAGCAAGCCGGGCGTGCGCGATGCGCTGTCGATGACGATACCGACCGGCACCGGCGTGCATAGACGCATGGTCTATGTGGAACTGGAAAGCGGCGCAAATTTCGCTGCCGTCGAAACCGCGATCAAAACCGATGAATATTTCCGCAACGACGAAACGCACGTCAAGCAAGTGCCGAGCATAGATGCGCTCAAGGATATGGGGCATGGTGTGCACATGGAACGCAAAGGCGTGAGCGGCGCGACGCACAACCAGATCTTTGAATTTCGCATGAGCATCAATAACCCCGCGCTGACTTCGCAGATCATGGTTTCCTGCGCGCGGGCAGCGGCGTTGCGCCTGCAACCTGGCGCTTACACCATGCCGGAAATCGCGCCCATGGATTTGCTGCCGGGTGATCGCGAAACCCTGGTCAAGACATTGGTGTGAAAATGATGCTTTCCTTCAAACCTGATACTGCCAAACTCCGCGCATGGATGGCCGGTGTGCTGCTGTTGTTTGCTGCCCTGTCATGCGTGGCGCAAACCCTGCCGGTTGCCAAAGTCTGGAAAGACCCAAGCTGCGGTTGCTGTCACGACTGGATTGCTCATTTGCAAGCTGCCGGGTTCAAGGTGCAGACCTTCGACACGGGGAATGCGGCTGCGAGGGCGCGCTTGGGAATCCCGAACAAATATGGCTCATGCCACACGGCGGAAATCGGAGGCTACGCGATAGAAGGTCACGTCCCCGCTGCGGACATCAAACGCTTGCTCAAGGAAGCGCCCAAGGATGTGGCGGGCTTGGCGGTTCCCGGAATGGTCGTCGGCTCGCCGGGGATGGATGGCGCTGCGTATGGCGGACGCAAGGATCCCTATGACGTGCTAATCATCAACAAGGACGGCAGCAGCAGGGTGTATCAGTCTTATCGTTGATGGCTGTTTACTTCTACAACTTCGCGCGTCCCGCCAGCGCCATCGTCATTTCCAATTCATCCCGCATCATTCGCAGCACATGCGCCACACCCAGCGCGCCTGCGGTAGCCAGCCCCCAGATATAAGGCCGCCCAATCGCCACTGCCGCAGCACCCGCGTCCAGCGCCTTGAATACGTCACGGCCATTGCGTATACCGCCATCCAGCAATACCGGCGTGTCGCGCGCCACGTCGAGAATTTGCGGCAACACATCCAGACTTGCCGGCGAGCCATCCAGCACGCGTCCCCCGTGATTGGAAACGATCACGGCGTCGCAACCCAGTTCGATGGCGCGTTTTGCGTCGTCCGCAGACAGCACGCCTTTGAGCAACAATGGACTCATGCTGGTGCGTTTGCGCAACCAGGCAACATCTTCCCAGTGCGGCGCTTGCGCCATCCAGCCGTCGAATACGGCGCTGCCGTTGGGCGGCATTTGCATGATGTGCGGCGCTTCGAGATTGACGGCACGCACATCGGCGGGCAGTTGCATGATGGCATGTTTAATCGGCGCATCGATAGTGAACACGACAGCGCTGCAACCTGCCATCAGCGCGCGTTGCAACAGCCGCAGCGTGCGCGTGCGATCACCCTGCCAATAAAGCTGAAACCACCACGGCCCGTCGGTGGCACGGGCGATTTCTTCCAGCGTTTGACTGGCAAGACTGCTGACCATCATCCATCCACCCTGCGCATTTGCTGCCATCGCGCTGGCGCGTTCGCCGTCGGGATGGAACAGTTTTTGATACGCAACGGGAGCAAGTGCGATGGGATGCGCGAACTCCTGATCGAATAGTTTGATGCGCGTGTTGCCGCCGTGCATGTCCGCCAGCGGGTGTGGCGTAATAACGGTTTCATCAAATGCGCGGCGATTGGCGATTAGTGTAATGTTCTCACCGCTGCCATGCTGCAAATAATCCCACACGGCAGTGTCAAGACGGCATTCAGCGTGTGTCAGATAATCCTGCGGGCACTGCACGTCCGCAGGGCACGTGTTCAACTTGGGAAGCAATTCGTTCATAAACTACTCCTCCACGCAGCAACAGATTATGAAACGCACTGGTCAGGCTGACCAGCGCGCAATTCTGACAGCAGGATTTATCCCGTCTTAAGTTGGTTGCCCCAACCGATACATTGCCAGCCCGCCGAAAATATTCGGCATGAAACCAACCGGCTTGCCGTCGGTGAGGACAAGACGTTCCGTGACGGGAATTTTGTGATCACGGCAAAAGTTGTCAAAATCGCTGATGGTGCACAGGTGCACATTGGGCGTATCGTACCACTGATAGGGCAGATCGGATGAAACCGGCATGTTGCCGTTGATAAGCTGGATGCGGTGCCGCCAGTAGCCGAAATTGGGGAAGGTCACGATGACCTCCTTGCCCACGCGCAGCATGTCGAGCACGATGTCTTCGGTGTTGCGCATGGCTTGCAGGGTTTGCGACAGAATCACCACATCAAAGGATTGCGCTTCAAAGCCGGAAAGTCCGGCTTCCAGGTCCATCTGGATTACGTTGACGCCGTTCTTCACACATGCGAGCACGTTGGCATCTTCGCGTTCAACGCCGTAGCCGCGCGCGTTCAGGGTATCGCGCAGATAACCGAGCAGCGAGCCATCGCCGCAGCCCAGGTCGAGCACTTTGGCGTTGGACGCGATCCAGCGTGCGATGACGGCGAAGTCGCGTCGCGCCGAGGCGGTTTCGGCGAAATGCATGTGCGCTTGCGCGGGTGTGTGCATGCTCATTGCGTCTTCCCGAATTCAATGTTTTCCAGATAGGCGCGCACTATCGCGTGATAATGCGGGTCGGGCATAAGAAAGGCGTCGTGGCCGTGTGCCGCAGTCAGTTCGGCGTAACTCACGGTCAGCTCGTTATCCAGCAATGCCTTGACAATTTCGCGCGAGCGGCCGGGCGAAAAACGCCAGTCGCTCGTGAAGGAAATCACGAGAAAATCCGCCGTGGCCTTGCCCAGCACGGCGCTGAGATCGCCGCCGGATTCCGCCGCCGGATCAAAATAATCCAGTGCGCGCGTCATGCGCAGATAGGTGTTGGCATCAAAAGTTTCAGCGAATTTATCACCCTGATAGCGCAGATAGGATTCCATTTCGAACTCGACATCGAAGCCGTAGCGCACCTCGTCATGCTTGAGCTTGCGGCCGAATTTCGCACCCATCGCATCATCGGACAAATAGGTGATATGCCCCAGCATGCGCGCGATGCGCAAACCGCGACGCGGTACCACGCCGTGCTCGTAATAATCGCCCGCATGAAACTCGGGATCGGTGATGATGGCCTGACGCGCCACTTCGTTGAACGCCATGTTCTGCGCCGTCAGATTGGGTGCGGCGGCGATCACCAACGCATTTTTTATGCGTTCGGGATAAACCAGCGCCCATTGCATTGCCTGCATCCCGCCCAGCGAGCCGCCGATGATCGCGGCGAAACTGTGGATGCCAAGATGATCGGCCAGCCGTGCCTGCGACACCACCCAATCATCCACGGTCACCACCGGAAAAGCCGAACCCCAGGGTTTGCCGGTCGCCGGATTGATGGTCCTGGGGCCGGTCGAGCCATGACAACCGCCGAGATTGTTCACGCCGATTACAAAGAAACGGTTGGTATCCAGCGGCTTGCCGGGGCCTATCATGTTGTCCCACCAGCCGGGATATTTGTCGTCCTCGCTGTAACGCCCCGCAACGTGATGCGTGCCAGAAAGCGCGTGGCAAATCAGCACAGCGTTGGATTTGTCGGCATTGAGCGTGCCGTAGGTTTCGTACACGAGATCGTACTCCGCCAGCATTGCGCCGCTCTTCAACGACAGAGGTTCGGAGAAATGCGCGGTTTGTGGAGTGACGATTCCGACGGATGATGAATCTGACATGGCGTGATTATACTAGGGATTTCCAAATCAAGACCTTCATGGTCGGTTGGGGGTATAATTCCCCTTCAATCAAGGAAAGGAATCCCCCATGCGCATGGAAGTTCACGTGCACGGCTATATCGAGCTTGTCGAAGGCATTACCAAACGTCAGGTGGAAGGCGCGCTGCGCCCGTTGCTGGAATATCTCGACATCGAACATCTGAACGAGGTGCAAAGCCTGGAACCGGATCAGCCCGGCTTCGTGTTCGATGAGCGCAACTACAATCTGGAAATGTGCTGTACGCTGGAAGTCGGCCGCAATTTTCACGCCGCGCTGGATACCGCGATGCAAAGTCTGGGGCGTCTTGTGGAAACCGCAACCGCCATCGAATTCATCATTTACCGCGACGATGGCCGCGACGAAACGCAACTCCTGTTCGTCGGCCCCACTGCCGCCGCAGTTCTGGATGCACAACGCCGCCGCATGGTGGAAGACGTTTCCCATCTGCTCGCGCGTCATTTCAAACCGGAAGCCGTGGACGAAGTCGCGCGCCTCATCAGCGATCTTTTCAACCGCGAGCAAACCAAACC
>JAITML010000049.1 GCA_031277395.1 Methylobacillus sp.
CTTCCCCTTCAAGGGGAAGGATGGGATGGGGATGGGTGTTACGGAACCCTGAACCCCGCCCCTCACACAGCAATTACAATCCACTCGCACCTCGATGCGTTATCATGTGCGTTCACGAAACTTCATTCGAGGTTTACATGAAAAACACATTTGTTGTCGGCGCCGTAGTGCTGGTGCTGTTCTCCACTGGAGGCGCGATGGCCGCCGGTACCGATGCATCCCAGGGAAAGAACACGACCACTTTACCCAAGACCGTGAACGATCTCGTGAAAATCGACCAAAAGGTTGGCACCGGCGCGAAGGCGATTCCGCCTGCGCAAGTTGATGTGTATTTCTCCGGCTGGCTGTATGACCCTACCAAACCCGATGGTCACGGCGCTGTGATCGGCGGACATTCACTGTTTTCTATCTCCTTCATGCTTGGCAACGGGGACGTAATCCTCGGCTGGGAAGAAGGCATAACCGGCATGAAAGTCGGCGGCAAACGCACGCTGATCGTTCCGCCGCACATGGGCTACGGCTCAGACGGCGCAGGAGTCGGGGTTCCGCCGAACGCAACCTTGATATTCGATGTGGAATTGTTGAAGGTACATTAAGCGAAACGTCATGCGTGAACTTTAAAACCGCCCCGATGCGGTATCATGTGCGTTCACGAAATTTCATTCGAGGTTTACATGAAAAACACATTTGTTGCCGGTGCCATAGTGCTGGCGTTGTTCTCCACCGGTGGCGCGATGGGCGCCGATACCGATGCATCCCAAGGAAAAAACATGACGACTTTGCCCATGAGTGTGACCAATCTCGTAAAAATCGACCAGAAGGTCGGCACCGGCACGGAGGCGATTCCGCCCGTGCAAGTTGACGTGCATTACACCGGCTGGCTGTACGATCCGGCCAAACCCGACGGTCACGGCAGCAAGTTCGACAGCTCGGTTGATCGTGGCGAACCCTTCTCCTTCATGCTCGGTGGTCAGCAAGTTATCCGCGGTTGGGACGAAGGCGTGGCCGGCATGAAAGTCGGCGGCAAACGCACGCTGATCATTCCGCCGCACATGGCCTACGGCTCGCGCGGCGCGGGCGGCGTGATTCCGCCGAACGCAACCTTGATATTCGATGTGGAGTTGTTGAAGGTGCGTTAAGCGTAAGCTGCCCTGCGCGACTTTAAAGTCGTCGCACAGAATGCCACAGAACAAAAAGCCGACAATGTCGGCTTTTTGTTTATAGAGAAGCAGGCTTGTTTTATTTTCAAACAAGATTAATATGTCTGGATATGACGATTTTCCAATAACGCAAGGAGGGCATCATGTTGAAAGTGTTGTTCGGTTCCTGGGTCGGAATAATCTCAATCTCGACGGTGGTACTCACGATATGCGTGGTCAGTTTCTGGCTGGGGTACCTCTACGTTAAAAGCAACAGCAAAGACTAACCCAGCCCCAGGCTGTTCCACATCGCGTCCACGCGCGATTTGACCGTCGCATCCATGCTGATCGGTCGCCCCCATTCGCGCGTGGTTTCTCCGCGCCATTTGTTGGTCGCATCCAGTCCCAATTTACTGCCCAGCCCGGAAACGGGGCTCGCGAAATCCAGATAATCTATCGGCGTGTTTTCAACGATGACGGTATCGCGCGCGGCATCCACGCGCGTGGTCACGGCCCAGATTACGTCTTTCCAGTCGCGGATGTTCACGTCGTCGTCGGTCACGATGATGAACTTGGTGTACATGAACTGCCGCAAAAAACTCCACACGCCCATCATCACGCGCTTGGCGTGGCCAGGATACTGTTTCTTCATGCTGACTACGGCGAGCCGGTAGCTGCATCCTTCGGGCGGCAGATAGAAATCGGTGATCTCGGGAAACTGTTTTTGCAGCAGCGGCACGAACACTTCGTTGAGCGCGAGGCCAAGCACCGCCGGTTCGTCGGGCGGTTTTCCGGTGTAAGTGCTGTGATAGATGGCATTGCGGCGCATGGTCATGCGCGTCACGGTGAATACCGGAAAACTGTCCACTTCGTTGTAATAGCCGGTGTGGTCGCCAAACGGCCCTTCCGGCGCGGTTTCGCCGGGCATGATATGGCCTTCGAGCACGATTTCTGCGCCCGCGGGAACGTGGAGATCATTGCTCAGGCATTTAACGATTTCCGTCTTGCCGCCACGCAACAGCCCCGCGAACTGGTATTCGGAAAGCGTATCGGGCACCGGCGTGACCGCGCCGAGTATGGTCGCGGGGTCGGCGCCAAGCGCCACGGCTACCGGGAAAGGCTCGCCCGGATGCTGCTGGCAATGATCGCGGAAATCCAGTGCGCCGCCGCGATGCGCGAGCCAGCGCATGATGAGTTTGTTCCTGCCTATAAGTTGCTGACGGTAGATGCCGAGATTCTGCCGCTGCTTGAGCGGCCCGCGCGTGACGGTCAGCCCCCAGGTGATGAGCGGCGCGACGTCCTCCGGCCAGCAGGTTTGAATCGGCAGACGCGACAGATCGACCTGCTCGCCTTCCCAAATCACCTCCTGACAGGGCGCATGGCTGACCACTTTGGGTGCCATGTCGAGCACTTTTTTGAATCGGGGCCACTTTTCCCACGCGTCGCGCAATCCCTTGGGCGGCTCCGGTTCCTTGAGAAAAGCCAGCAGTTCGCCCACCTCGCGCAGCGCCGAAACATCCTCCTGCCCCATGCCGAGCGCGACGCGGCGCGGCGTGCCGAACAGGTTGCCAAGCACCGGCATGGTGTAACCCGGCACGTTCTCGAACAGAATCGCGGGGCCGCCTTGCTTGAGCACACGGTCGCAGATTTCCGTCATTTCGAGTTGCGGGCTGACGGGCGCTTTGACGCGCTTGAGTTCGCCCAGGGTTTCCAGTTGCGAGATGAAATCGCGAAGGTCTTGGTACTGCATGGCTGTCATCCGGAAAGAAGAACCCTTAGTTTACCCCAGCCGGTTTCGGATAAAATCATGGCGTCACACAACATCACTCAGGAAACATCATGCACGCACGCGTCAAATGGATAGAAAATGTCTGCTTCGTCGGCGAATCCGAAACCGGCCACGCCCTCATCATGGATGGCGCGCCTGATGCCGGCGGGCGCAATCTCGGCATGCGGCCGATGGAACTGTTGCTGATCGGCATGGGCGGCTGCACTTCCTTCGATGTCGTGACCATACTCAAAAAAGGCCGTCAGGATATCACCGACTGTTACGCCGAAATCGAAGCGGCGCGCGCGGACGAAGTGCCCAAGGTATTCACCAAAATCCATGTCCACTTCGTCGTCAAAGGCCGCAATCTCAATCCAGTGCAGGTGGAACGCGCGATCAAGCTCTCGGCGGAAAAGTATTGCTCGGCGTCGTTGATGCTGGGGAAAACTGCGGAGATCACGCACGATTTCGAGATCGTGGAAGAAAGCGCGACGTGATGTGAGCGATTGCAGGGGCGGGCTTCAAACCCAATAAACCGTTCCTGTCATCACCTTTGAAGTCAGCTTCATCGCCATCTTGACCGGCAACGGCAGTTCCGCGCCGCCGTATTTGATCGCGGTGTCGGCGTGCCGGGCTTCGTCTGTCGCCATTTGCTCCAGCACGGCGCGGCTTTTTTCATCCTGTTCGGGCAGGCGTTGCAGATGATCTTCGATATGCTTGCCGACCTGCTTCTCGGTTTCGGCAAGAAAGCCAAGATTCCATTTGTCGCCGAGCACGCCTGCGACCATGCCCAGCGTGAACGATCCGGCATACCAGAACGGGTTGAGCAAACTCTTGTGACTGCCGAGTTCACGGATGCGTTTTTCGCACCAGGCAAGATGTTCGGTTTCTTCCTGCGCGGCATGGCGCAGGGCGGTTTCCGTTTCCACATTGCGCGAGGTGATCGCCTGCCCTGCATAGAGCGCCTGGGCGCAGACTTCACCGCTGTGATTGATGCGCATGAGCGCGGCGGCGTGGCGCTTTTCTTCGGCGCTCATTTCATTTTCGGCTTTGCCTTGATCAGGGAAGGGGCGTACGCTCTGCGCCTCGGCCAGCACGGTGCGCAAGCCCTGATCGAATTCGGTAATGACGCGGTCGATAATGTTCATGGTTTCCATCCCAATTGTTTTGCCAGTATCACGACAGGATGCGCGATCTCGACAGGCATGCCCGCTTCGCGCAGCCCGGCGGCGAGATGCAGCGCGCAGCCGATGTTGGAAGTCGCAAGCAATTTCACGCCGGATTCGGCGCAAGCACTGATTTTATCATCACGCAGAACACGCGCCATCACGGGCTGAGTCAGCATATAGGTTCCCGCGCCGCCGCAACATTGCTCATTGCCGGGCAACGGGCGCACATCGGCCTGCGGAATGCGCTTGAGCACGGTATAAACCTCGCCATGCTGGCGCATCGCGTTTTTGAGTGTGCAGGAATCATGCACATGAATCATGCCTGTATAAGGCTCGGGTTTGACATCGCCCCAATCAGCGTCAGCGAGAAAGGCGGAAATATCCGTGACCCGGTTTCCCATGTGATCGCGCAAGCCGCATCCACATCCGCTTGCGATGGTGATGACAGGAAGATCGTGATCGAACGCGAGCGCATTTTTTTGCAGCAAGCGAGTGGACATTGCGGCATCGCCGGATTGCCGCGCGATGCCGCCACAACAGCTCTGGTTTTGCGGAACGCGCACGGTATAGCCGAAATGGTTGAGTACGTAAATCGCCGCGCGCAGTGTATCGGGCTCAGCGACGGAGGAGACGCAGCCGAGAAACAACGCGACTTCGCCTTTGGCATTGTCGGCGGGGTAGCAGGGCTTCCAGCTTTCCTGTGGCAGTATTTCCGGCAGCAAGCTTTCTGCGGGTTTGAGCGCAGAAAACATGTTCATGGCGATTCCGCGCAAGCCGCTGATTTGCGCGAACCGCGCGATGCGCCCCGCAATCGCGGTGGCGAAACGATGTTCCAGTATCCAGTCAAGCACACGCTGTTTTTGATTTGGCGGATCGGCGATCAGCGCGCGCGCATGATCGGCAATTGCGCCGTAACGCACGCTGTTCGGACACGCGATTTCGCATGCGCGGCACGAGAGGCACAGATCAATATGCTGCGCGAAGCGCGGACTGGCCGGCAATTTTCCTTCCGCGACGGCCTTGATCAACTGGATGCGGCCACGCGGCGAATCCGTCTCGGACTGCGTTTTGCGATAGGTCGGGCAATAGGGCAAACACAATCCGCAAACGACGCAACGGTCGGCTTCCTGTATTAGCGAGAAATTGGTTTCGATGGTCATCAATAAAAATGGGCGATGCAAAATGCGTCGCCCATGTATGTTACCGTAAAAGCCGCCTCCTCTTTCCGCGAGGGATGAGGAGGTCGGCGGCATTACTTGCTGTCTTGCAGAATTTGCAGCCCCTTGAGCAGGTTGAGTGCCTGATTGAACTGGAAGTCGTTTTTGGAACCCGGCTCCATGCGCGCATCCTTGTCCGGCGCCGGAGTGGATTCGGGCGGCGGCGTGATAACCTTGGTCGGCTTTTGCTGCTCGGACGCGCCATTGGGGTTGGCCAGATGGTGGTTGAGATCGGCCTCGCGCAGGTTGAGCGCCGAATCGGCGCTGTTCGCGCTCAGCGTGGCTTCTTCCACCTGAATATCCGGCACGATGCCGGTGGCCTGGATCGAGCGTCCCTTGGGCGTGAAGTAACGCGCGGTGGTGAGCTTGATCGCGGTGCCGTTGTTCATCGGCAATATGGTTTGCACCGAGCCTTTGCCGAAGCTCTGCGTGCCCATGACCACGGCGCGCTTGTGATCCTGCAATGCGCCCGCGACAATTTCGGACGCGGAGGCGGAGCCGCCATTGATGAGTACCACCATGGGAACGGTTTTCACTTCGGGCGACAGGTTGCGGTTGTAGTCATCGCGTATCGCTTGTGCAATCCGTCGTTGCTGCCTCTCCTCGGGCGACAGATTGCGGCTCTTCTTTTCCTCATCGGGATCGGGGCGCACATAGTTTTCCGGATTGGCAGTGAGGCGCATCTTCGCATCCTCGACCCGGCCTTCGGTGTAAACCACCAGCTCGCTCTTGGGCAGGAAGGCAGCGGAAACGCCGACCGCAGCGTTGAGCAGCCCGCCCGGATTGTTGCGCAGATCGAGAATCATGCCCTTGAGGTTGCCCTTGTTTTCGGAGTAGAGGCCGTTGATTGCCTTGGCGAGATCCTCGCCGGTATGTTCCTGAAACTGCGTGATGCGGATATAGCCGTAGCCCGGCTCGACCAGCTTGGGCTTCACGCTCTGCGTTTTGATGATGGCGCGCGTGAGCGTGATCACCCACGGCTTGCTTTCCGTTTTGCGCATCACGGTCAGCGTGATTTGTGTATTCGGCTTGCCGCGCATGCGCTTCACCGCGTCGTTAAGCGTCATGCCCTTCACCGGCGTTTCATCCAGCTTGATGATGAGGTCGCCTGACTTCAGCCCGGCCTTGTAGGCGGGCGTATCTTCGATCGGGGAAACGACTTTCACAAAGCCGTCTTCCATGCCGACCTCAATGCCGAGTCCGCCGAATTCGCCCTGGGTGCCGGCCTGCAAATCCTTGAACGCATCCGCGTCGAGATAGGCCGAGTGCGGATCCAGTCCGGACAACATGCCGTTGATGGCTTCCGAAATGAGTTTCTTGTCCTCGACCGGCTCAACGTAATCGCTCTTGATTTTGCCGAACACTTCGGCAAATGCGCGCAGATCATCCAGTGGCAGTTGGGGCTGGGCGGGTTTGTCCGCGATGGCCGAAATGCTGAGGAACAGCATGACGCCAAGTACGGTTCCGAGGCCGACCAAGCTTAATTTTTCCAGTTTTGCTCGCATGAGGTGAAGATTCCTTGGGTGCGGTGTTTATCAGGACTGCATTTGCAAATTGTTGCGGCGATTATTCTCCGCTATTTGCCGCAGGCTGCAAAGCGAATTATTGCAATTATCGGTGGGCGGTTATCTGGCTGAGCACGGACGGAAGGCTCGACGGCTCGTCAACGGGCGCGGGTGGCGGCGGCGCGGATGCTGCTGCCTGCGCGATCATCGGCTGTGCGATCATGGGTTGCTCAGTCACCGGCATGCGGCGCGCGCCGTTGTAGCGTTTTGTCCAGTAGCGGTCATTCATGTCGGCCACGTGCACCTTGCCGCCGCTCGACGGCGCATGAACAAACTTGCCGTCACCGAGATAAATGCCGACATGCGAAAACGCGTTTTTGAGCGTGTTGAAAAACACCAGATCACCCGGTTGAAGCTGATCCTGCGGAATGCTCTGCCCCTGCTGGCTGATTGCGCGCGTGCTGCGCGGCAGGGTCAGGTGGGCCGCCTGCTGGAACACATAGCGCACAAAACCGCTGCAATCCAGCCCGGTTTCGGGCGTGGTGCCGCCGTATTTGTATTTCACCCCGGTCAGGCTGAGCGCATTCATGAGGATTTCCTGCACGGCATTCGACTGGCTCGTCTCGGGCACATCCTGCGCCCCGTCTGCGCGCGCGAACACGCAGAAGGTCATCAGCCAAAACGCAATCATGATTTTTTGAAGCTTCATGGCAAAGCATTGTAAAAGGATTAACTGTCGTTTGTAAACCATTGATATGATTATTAATAGACTACTGTCTCGTTTCAGATACAGTGACTCGGGATTGGGCGGATTATTCCGCCCTGCGGATGGCTTACGACTTGTACGGGCAGGGGTTCTTGGTGCAGTCCGCGTAGATATACAACGAATGGTCGTGGATTTTAAAGCCGCGTTCGCTGGCGACCTTGCGCTGACGTTTTTCGATTTCCTCGTCGCAGAACTCTTCCACGCGGCCGCATTGCACGCAGACGATATGATCGTGGTGGCCTTCGCTCTTGAGTTCAAAGATTGATTTGCCGCCTTCAAAATGGTGGCGCAGCAGCAAGCCGGCCTGTTCAAACTGGGTCAGCACGCGATAAACGGTGGCGAGGCCGACATCTTCGCCGCTTGCGAGCAGTATCTTGTAGATGTCTTCCGCCGTAAGGTGGCGTTCTTCGCTGGATTCAAACAGGCTTAAGATTTTGAGCCGCGGCAACGTGGCTTTGAGGCCAGCGTTCTTGAGGTCTTGAAGATCTTTCATGATAGCGGGCACAAACAGGAATGAGTGTCATGGTATATTACCCCCATTTTCCGCTAAAGTCATACCGATGCGTAAAGCAGCCCTTTTTATGACGGCGTTTTTTTGCGCCGCATGTTCCAATTATTCGGCCAACCTGCCATCCATTACGCCGTACAAGGTGGAGGTGCAGCAGGGGAACTACGTCACATCCCAAATGCTGATGCAACTGCGACCGGGCATGACCAAGGCGCAGGTGCGTTTCATCATGGGCACACCGCTGCTTACGGATAGTTTTCACTCAGATCGCTGGGATTATCTGTACCGCATGATCAAGGAAGGCAAGCTCATTGAGCAGCGTCATGTCATCATGGAATTCGAGGATGACAAGCTGAAGCGTGTGCGCGGCGATGTGATCCCTGCGGGCAGTGAAGCCGCGCCGACAGAAGCGAAACCGTCCCAATCCGGCAAGGAAACGCTGGAAGCGCCGACGCCTGTGGTCAATCCTTCTGCCGAGCCGACACCTAAACCGGAACCGGCTGCTAAACCGATCGAGCCGGAAGCCCAGCCTGTGGCGGAGCCGTCCAAACTGGAACCTCAGCCCGAGTCCAAGCCGGAACCCAAGCCCGAGCCAAAACCGGAACCCAAACCGGAACCCAAACCTGTGCCGAAGGAAGAGCCCAAGCCGGTCGAAACCACGCCGCCTGCCAAGGGCGAGCCGACAAAGAGTGAGCCGGTCAAGAGTGAACCCGCCAAGAGCGAATCGGCCAAGCCGGAAACAATCCCGGCGGATGAGTTGCCGCCGGAAGAAAGCCCGGGCTACTTCGAGCGCATGTTGGAAAAAATCGGTTTTTGAGCGCGGAAATCAAGGAGCCATCGGATGTTGAATATAGTCATCGCAGGCAGCTCCGGTCGCATGGGACATGCGTTGCTGGAAGCCACGCAGGCCGATGCCGATCTCAAGCTGCACGCCGCGCTCGAGCGGGCTGACAGTCCGCATCTCGGGCGTGATGCCGGGGAGTTGTTCGGCCCGGCTTGCGGCGTGAAGATAAGCGCCGATGTTGCGACCGCGTTGCGCGGAGCGCATGCGCTGGTGGATTTCACGCGCCCCGAAGCCAGCATGGATTATCTCGCCGCCTGCCGCAAGGCGGGCACGGGCATGGTGATAGGCACTACCGGTTTCAACGCCGCGCAAAAACAGACCATTGCCGACGCGGCGCGCGATATTCCCGTCGTGTTCGCGCCCAATATGAGCGTGGGCGTGAACCTCCTTATCAATCTGGTGCAGTCCGCCGCCAAGGTGCTGGCCGAGGGTTACGACATCGAGATCATCGAAGCGCATCACCGGCACAAGGTGGACGCGCCTTCCGGCACTGCCCTGCGTCTCGGCGAGGCGGCTGCGACCGCGCTGGGTCGTGATCTGGCGCAATGTGCAGTTTACGGACGCGAAGGCAACACGGGCGAGCGACCCGCGACCCAGATCGGCTTTGCCACCGTGCGCGGCGGCGACGTGGTCGGCGATCACACTGTGCTGTTCGCGGGCATCGGCGAGCGTGTCGAGCTAACCCACAAGGCTTCCAGCCGCGCTACGTTTGCTTTGGGCGCGTTGCGCGCTGCGAAATTTATCGCCGACAAAAAAAGCGGCCTGTACGACATGCAGGACGTGCTTGGTTTGCGTTGAGTGAAAGCCGGGCTGCGCCTGCTCTTGCATATCAGAGGTTCGACTGACAAGGAAAGAACCGTGCAATACCTTCAAATGATCAATCACCGATAAAGCATTCTGTCACTTCCGCATACGCGGGAACGATGAAGGAGGAGAGGCAGGAATAGCGAAGGAAAGACTCAGGGTTGATCTTGTGATTGCCGGACAATTCCTTTGCGGCTATAATTTACAAAATTCGAAGCGGGGAGGCGGTTTAGCCAGCCCCGCTTTGCGTATCCGCTACCACGAGCGGGGAAACAGTATACAAAACAAGGAATTAGACCGTGCCGCAAAATCCGCCCGCCATTCTCGTTCTTGCCGATGGGTCGGTATTTCGCGGCATTTCCATTGGCGCAACGGGCGCGACGGTCGGCGAAGTGGTGTTCAACACTTCGATGAGCGGTTATCAGGAAATTCTTACCGATCCCTCTTATGCGCGGCAGATTGTCACCCTGACCTACCCCCATATCGGCAACACCGGCGTCAATGCCGAAGACGTGGAGTCGAACAAAACGCATGTTGCCGGTCTCGTGATACGCGACCTGCCGCTCATCCCCAGCAACTGGCGTAGCGAGGAGGCGCTGGACGATTATCTCCGGCGCAACAACATCGTCGCGATTGCCGAGATCGACACGCGCAAGCTCACGCGCATTTTGCGCGAACAGGGAGCGCAGGCCGGCTGCATCATGGCGGGCGAGGTGGATGAGGCGCGCGCCTTGCAGATGGCGCAGGAGTTCGCGGGACTGGCGGGCATGGACCTCGCCAAGGAAGTGACGACGGCCAAACCCTACGAATGGAGCGAGGGCGAGTGGACGCTGGGCAAGGGTTACGCGCCGCTGGAAAATCCGCGCTTCCATGTCGTCGCCTACGATTTCGGCGTCAAGCGCAATATTCTGCGCATGCTGGTGCAGCGCGGCTGCAAGCTCACCGTGGTGCCCGCGCAAACGTCGGCGCAGGATGTGTTCGCGCTCAAGCCGGACGGCGTGTTTCTTTCCAACGGCCCGGGTGACCCCGAACCTTGCACCTACGCGATTGCCGCGATCCGCGAATTTCTTGATCGCAAGCTGCCCACCTTCGGCATCTGCCTCGGCCACCAGATCATGGCGCTGGCTTCCGGTGCGAAGACTTACAAAATGAAGTTCGGTCATCACGGCGCGAATCATCCGGTCAAGGATCTGGAATCGGGACAGGCGCTCATCACCAGTCAGAACCACGGCTTCGCGGTCGATGCCGCGACGG
>JAITML010000006.1 GCA_031277395.1 Methylobacillus sp.
TGCCCGATTCCCATCATCCACTGCCCCGCCTGCGGCGACGTGCCGGTGCCGGATGCGCAACTGCCGGTCGCGCTGCCGGAAGACTGCGTGCCGGACGGTTCCGGCAATCCGCTCAACAAGCGCGCGGATTTTCTCAACTGCGTTTGCCCGAAGTGCGGCGGCGCGGCAAAACGCGAAACCGACACGATGGACACCTTCGTCGATTCGAGTTGGTATTACGCGCGTTTCGCCAGTGAGGCCGGCAAAGACGCGATGGTCGATGCGGAGACGAATTACTGGATGCCGGTGGATCAGTACATCGGCGGGATTGAGCACGCGATTTTGCATTTGTTGTATTCGCGGTTTTGGAGCAAGGTGATGCGCGACTTGAAGCTCGTCAATTACGACGAGCCATTTTCCAACCTGCTCACGCAAGGCATGGTGCTAAACACGGCCTTTGTCCACGAGCCCGGCGATGGCACGCGCAAGTATTATTGGGAGCACGAAATCAACATTGAGCGCGACGCGCATGGGCGTCTCACCGGCGCCCGTGGCAAGGACGGAGCCGCGCTCAAGGTGGAAATGACCACCATGTCCAAGTCGAAGAACAACGGCGTTGATCCGCAAGCGCTCATCGAAAAATACGGCGCGGACACCGCGCGCTTCTTCATGATGTTCGCCTCGCCGCCGGAACAAACACTGGAATGGAACGACGCCGGCGTGGAAGGCGCGCACCGTTTTCTCAAGCGCGTGTGGGCGTTTGGCCATGCGCTGCAAGCGCGTGGTGCGGGCAATGCGACAAGCTCGCCGCTGCGCCATGAAATCCATGCGCTGCTCAAGCAGGCCAACTATGACTTCGGCAAAATGCAGTTCAACACCGTCGCCTCGGCGGCGATGAAAATGCTCAACGCGCTCGAAAAATCCGCAGGTGACGCGCACGAACGGGAATGTTTTTCCATTTTGCTGCGCCTGCTCTCGCCGGTCACGCCGCATATCTGTCATGCGTTGTGGGGCGAACTCGGCTACGATGGCGATATTCTGGAAGCAGCCTGGCCGGAACCAGATGCCGCCGCGCTGGTGCAGGACGAAATCGAGTTGGTGATACAGGTCAATGGTAAGCTGCGCGGCAACATGACCGTGGGCAGGAGTGCAGACAAGACCGTGATCGAAAAACTCGCCGTCGAACAGCCGTGTGTGCAAAAATATCTGGAAGGCGTGAGCGTGAAAAAAATCATCGTCGTGCCGGGCAAACTGATTAACATCGTCGTCGGATGAATCAATCAACAGGACAAATCATGAAACGCGCAACTCTGGTACGCAATTTTCTGCTGGTTTTCGGCTTGCTTACGCTTGCTGCGTGCGGTTTTCAATTGCGCGGCATGACAGATCTGGGTTTCAAGAAAATCTATATCCAGCAAGCTCAAAAATACGGCTCCACGCTCAGCAAAGAGCTGCGTCGTTCCATGCGCAGCAGCGGCGTGGAAATCGTGCAGACACCGGAAGAAGCCGATATGCAGGTGGAAATCATGGACGAGAAAAGAGAAAAGGAGATTCTCTCGCTGTCCGGCACCGGTACGGTGACTGAATTTGAAGTGTACTTCCGCGCGACCTGGCGCTGGCGCGAATCTTCCGACCAGCCGTGGAGCCCGCCGCAGAGCATAGAACAGCGCCGTGATTACGCCTATTCCGACGCACAGGCACTGGCCAAGGAAACCGAGGAGCAGCGGCTTTTTGATGACATGTACCGCGAATCTGCGCGTGAAATCATGCGGCGTTTGAGCGCACTCGGTTCGGACAAAACTTCCAAGTAAATCGTGCAAATCGCCGCCGACCAACTCGCCGCGCATCTTGAACGCGGTCTGCGTCCGCTCTACATTTTGACCGGTGACGAGCCGCTCGCGCTGATGGAAAGCATGGACGCGATTCGTCGTGCGGCGCGCAAGGAAGGCCATAACGAACGCCTCACCTTCACCGCTGAACGCTATTTCGACTGGAAACAACTCAAAGCCGGCAGCCAGGCGGCTTCATTATTCGCAAGCCGCCGCCTCATGGAAGTCCACATTCCCTCGGGCAAACCGGGCAACGACGGCAGCAAAGCCTTGCAAGAACTCGCCGCCGCACTGCCGCCCGACACCGTGACCGTCATTACACTGCCCAAGCTCGACAAAACCGGCAGCGGCAGCGTATGGTTCGGCGCGCTGGAAAAAGCCGGTGTGATTGTGCCGCTGAATATCATCGGGATCGAACACCTGCCGCGCTGGATAGATCGGCGTTTGCAGGCGCAAGGGCAGCAGGCGGACGCGGTGACGCTGGAATTTCTCGCCAATCAGGTCGAGGGTAATCTGCTCGCCGCGCATCAGGAAATCCAGAAACTCGGGCTGCTCTATCCGCCGGGCAAACTTGACGCGGAAGCCGTGCGCGAAGCCGTGCTCAATGTTTCGCGCTATGATGTGTTTCAGCTTGGTGATGCGCTACTTGCGGGCGAGGTCGCGCGCACCGCGAAAATACTCGACGGGCTGGAAGCCGAAGGCGTGCAACCGCTTGCATTGCTGGGTGTGCTGGGCTGGCTGCTGCGCGGCGTGGCGCGTGTCAAACTCGCGGAATCCCGCGGCGAAAACTTGGCAAACGCGATGCAACAGGCCAAAATCTGGGGTGAGCGGCAGCAACAGGTGCGGCGCATGCTGGCGCGCATCAGTCTGCGACAGATGCAGGCGGCGATATTGAAAATGGCCGAGATTGACCGCATTTGCAAAGGCGTCGCTCCCGGCAAGCCCTGGCTGGAATTGTCACGGCTTTGCACCGGTCTCGCGCGCGGCGGCACGCGCCGCACGGCAACTCATTAGGAAAAGAAATGGATATCAAGCACTACATGCAGCAACTCGGACAGGACGCCCGTGCCGCATCGCGGCAGATGGCGAAAGCCGATACAACAATCAAGGATCAGGCATTGCGAACCATCGCCGCCACGTTGCGCCGCGAAAAAGACGCGCTGCTCGCGGCCAACCGGCAAGACGTGGAAGCGGCCAAGGCCAAAGACATGGATGCCGCGATGCTGGATCGACTCACCCTCACCGAAAAATCTGTCGCGGCCATGGCGGAAGGCTTGGAACAAATCGCCTCGCTGCCCGACCCCGTAGGTGAAATCAGCAATCTCAAATACCGCCCGACCGGCATACAGGTCGGCAGAATGTGCGTTCCGCTCGGCGTGATCGGCATCATCTATGAAGCACGTCCCAACGTGACGATTGATGCCGCCGGGCTGTGCCTCAAATCCGGCAATGCGACGATACTGCGCGGCGGCTCCGAAGCCATCCACTGCAACCGCGCGCTGGTCGCGCTGGTACACGACGGTTTGCAAAAAGTCGGCCTGCCCAAAGCTGCGGTGCAGGTGGTCGAAACCGTCAACCGCGCCGCCGTGGGCGAACTCATTACGATGAAGGAATACGTTGACGTCATCGTGCCGCGCGGCGGCAAAGGGCTGATCGAACGCATTTCCAATGAAGCGCGCATTCCGGTCATCAGACACCTGATCGGCAACTGTCATGTCTATGTGGATGACGAAGCCGACCTTGCCAAGGCGCTACGCATTGTGGAAAACGCCAAAACCCAACGCCTCGGTACCTGCAACACCGCCGAATCGCTGGTGATCGCGCGCGCCGTCGCCAAAGACATGCTGCCGCCGATCGCGAACATGCTCATCGCCAAAGGCGTGGAGATACGCGGCTGCGCCGAAACACAGGCGCTCGTGCCGCAAGCCAGGGCCGCGACAGAAGAAGACTATTACGCCGAATACCTCGCCGCGATCATCTCCTGCAAGGTGGTTGCGGATCTGGACGACGCCATCGCGCATATCAACAAATATTCGTCGCAGCATACCGAGGCCATCGTGACCGAAAACTACACGCATGCTCGCCATTTTCTGCGCGAAGTGGATTCCAGCAGCGTGATGGTCAACGCCTCAACACGCTTCGCCGACGGTTTTGAATACGGCTTAGGCGCGGAAATCGGCATCTCCACGGACAAGTTCCACGCGCGCGGACCGGTCGGCCTGGAAGGGCTGACCAGTCTCAAATACGTCGTCCTCGGCGATGGACAGGTGCGCGGATAATTGAGCGATTCCGCATCCGCCGAAAATTGGCGCCGCCTTGTCGCGCAGCGAATGAAGAAGCTCAAGTCGAGGCCGCGTAATTGACTTCTTCCATCGGCATCTTCGGCGGCACGTTTGACCCCATCCATTTCGGCCACCTGCGCATGGCGGAAGAATTGCGAACGCAACTGGGACTGGAGCAGGTGCGTTTTATTCCTTCCGCATTGCCGCCGCACCGCGATCAACCGCAGGCTCCGGCGCAGGATCGTGCGGCGATGGTTGAGCTTGCGATCGCGGACAATCCGGCTTTTGTTCTCGACCGCCGCGAACTTGAACGCGCGGCGCCCTCTTACACCGTGGATACGCTGCTTGAATTGCGCGAAGAATTCGGCGCGGAAATTCCGCTCTTGTTGTTCATCGGCAGCGATGCGTTTCTCGGCTTGCCCGGCTGGCATCGCTGGCGGGAGTTGCCCGCGCTCGCGCATATCGTCGTCGCTTGTCGCCCCGGCGTCACGCTGCGCGAAAACACGCTTGATTCCGAATTGCAAACGCTATGGCGGCAACACAAAACCGAGCATATCGCGGATTTGCACAACGCGCCTGCCGGAAAAATTTTGTGGTGCGCGATCACCGAACTGGATATCGCCTCCAGCCGCATCCGCGATGCCTACGCACGCAGAATCAGCACGCGCTATCTGTTGCCGGAAGCGGTGCGCGACTACATCACATCTCATCATCTCTACATCGCATAAGGAAACACATGGAATTTGACGCAATGAAGCAGGCCGTCCTGACCGCGCTGGAAGACATCAAGGCGCAGGACATCACCGTGCTGGATGTCGCCGACCTCACACCGATTACCTCGTGCATGATCATCGCAAGCGCGACTTCATCGCGGCAGGCCAAGGCGCTCGCGCACAATGTGCAGGAGAAGATGAAAGAGCACGGCGTCACTCCCGTCGGCGTTGAAGGCGAACAGGAAGGCGAATGGGTGCTGGTCGATCTGGGCGAGATCATCGTCCACATCATGCTGCAAAACACGCGCGATTATTACAATCTGGAACAACTCTGGGGCGCTGCGGAAGGTCGTCGCCAGAATATCGCCAGGCAGTCGGCCGCATGAAACTTCGCATCCTCGCTGTCGGCTGCAAAATGCCGGCATGGGTGGAGCAAGGCTGCTCAGAATATTTAAAGCGCATGCCGCGCGAAGCTGCCGTGGAAGTCATTGAAATCAAACCGGAAAAACGCGCCGCCGGAAAAAGCGGCAAACAGATACGCGAAGCCGAGGCCGGACGTTTGCTGGAAGCCACGGGACGCGATTATCTTGTTGCGCTGGATGAACACGGCCAGGAGCCGACTTCGCTGCAACTCGCAGAGCGCATGAAACACTGGATGCAGGGCGGCCGCGACGTGGCATTAGTTATCGGCGGTGCGGATGGATTGCATGAGAAAGTTTTGCAAGCCGCCGACTGGCAATGGAGTCTCTCAAAGCTTACGCTGCCGCACGGCATGGCGCGCGTGTTGCTGACCGAACAACTTTATCGCGCGTGGTCCATGATAAACAATCATCCGTATCATCGGGGCGACTGCTCATAAGCGCCCTCTCACTCCCGCGCCTCGCGCCGCGAGAGTTCCATAGCCCTTACTTGTCGTACCTGTAAAACTTCATTGTCCTGTTCGCAAGATCAAGCTTCACAATGCCGCCGCGTATTCCCATGAACACATTTTTGTCGTCGAGCACGGCGATGGATGCCGGGTACAGGCTGCTCCAGAATGCATCCTCAAAAATTGGCGTCTTTTTGAAATCCTCAACGACATAAAACCCTTCAAACGTTGCGATTAAAAGCCGGTCGCCATGGATGGCAAAAGCTTGCGGCGCATCGTCAAAATCCACGAGCTTCGCATAGCTGTATTGGTTGTTTGCACTATCGAGACGATAAATCGCGCCTTCGTTGATTCCCAAATGCGCGAGACCCTCGATGAAATAAATCCTGCCCTGAAAATTGAATATGAATTTGATATTTCCCGACTTGATTTCAACCGTGTTTTTGTTCGCATCCCTCGGATTGAACGTGAGTTTGCCACCCCACTCGCCATGATCCGTTCCAACCAGCGTCCCGTCCGCAATTTCAAGCGTGTGCTGCTCGACCTCGTGTGTTTTTTGAATATCCAGTTGGCCGTTGACGATGGCCACTTCAAATTCATTGTGTGAATAATTGAGCGCGTACCATGCATCACTCCCGAATTTCGGCGGAGCAGTTTCAACAAACTCTTTCGGAATCGTGACGGCAGCCTGTCCGTTGACGGAAATAATAAACAGCGTGAGCGGAATAAAGATGCCCAAAATCCGTTTCAAGGCAGCCATAAGCACCTTCGTTATACACAAAAACCGGCAAGACGCGGCAGCGCCGCGAGCGCATTGGCCGTTGTCATCTGTTCAACCTCTTCAACCAAAACTCCGCGCAACTGCGCCAGCGTTTGCGCAATGCGCGGCAAATACTCCGGTTTGTTCGGCATGCCGCGTTCGAGGAAATCAGGCGAAATATCGGGCGCATCGGTTTCGAGCACAAGGCTTTCCGGCGGCAGCGTGGCGGCGAGTTCGCGCAAGTGAAGCGCGCGCGGCCAGGTCATCGCGCCGCCGAAACCGAGCTTGAAACCCATCGCGATAAAAATCTCCGCCTGCTGACGACTGCCGTTGAAGGCATGAGCGATGCCACCCGGAACGGGGATGCGTCGCAGATGCTTGAGGACGTCATCCACGGATTTCCGCACATGCAAAATCACGGGCAGATCAAATTCACGCGCGAGCTTGAGTTGTTCCGTAAAAAAATATTCCTGGGTTTTTCGATCAACCAGCTCCACAAAAAAATCGAGGCCGATTTCTCCGACGGCAACGAGTTGGGTATCACGCAGTTTGTCGCGCAACGCATCCAGATCTTCCGGTTGCGATTGTTCAACATAAAGCGGATGTATGCCGATTGCGGGCGCGCAGCAGGGATAATGTTGCGACAGTTGCAGCACCACATCGAAATTTGAACGCGCAACGGCAGGAACAACCAGGGTATGCACGCCCGCAGCCAAAGCGGCATCGACAACTGCGTCCCTGTCCGCATTGAACTCGGCCGCGTCGAGATGGCAGTGGCTATCGACGAGGCCGCGCACGGATGCGTATATCCTGCCCCACGCGATCAAGCGCGAGCAGGTCGAGATCAATCCGTTGCGCCATGTCCGCGAGCGGCGTGATGGCGAACATGCCGCGCGCGTCACTGCCCAGCAACGTGGGCGCGAAATAGCACAGCAACTCATCCGCGAGACCGGCTTGCAGCAATGCGCCGTTCAGTTGCGCGCCGGCCTCAACCAACACTTCGTTGACGCCACGCTCCGCGAGCGCCTGCATCAAACTCACAAGACATACACGGCCATTTTTTTCCGGCAGTTCCAGTACGGCGACGCCTGCCGCGCGCAATGGCTCGGCCTTGCCGGAAAGGCAGGCGATCAGTGTGTTGCCGCCTTGCAGAATTTTGCGATCCGGCGGAATGCGCGCGTGACTGTCAACCACCACGCGCAAAGGCTGGCGGCCAATGTCGAATTTGCGTACCGTGAGCTGCGGATCGTCCGCAAGCACGGTGCCGATGCCGGTGAGCACAACGCAGGAACGCGCGCGCCAGTGCTGCGCGTCACTCCGCGCCGCTTCGCCGGTAATCCACTGACTCGCGCCATTGGCGAGCGCGGTGCGTCCGTCGAGACTGGCCGCAACCTTGAGCGTGACCCACGGACGCTGGCGCGTCATGCGCGAGGCAAAGCCGCGATTCAATTCACGCGCTTCATTTTCCATGAGGCCGCTGCGAACAGGAATGCCGCGCTCCTCCAGCAAACGCAAACCCTGACCGGCCACGCGCGGATCGGGATCGGTCATTGCCGCGATGACGCTGCCCACGCCCGCTTCAATCAGCGCATCGGCGCAGGGCGGCGTGCGACCGTGATGGCTGCACGGTTCCAGCGTGACATAAACTTCCGCGTCACGCGCCTCGGCTCCGGCTTGCCGCAAGGCATGGATTTCCGCGTGCGGCTCTCCCGCGCGTTCGTGCCAGCCTTCGCCAACAACGCGACCGTGCTTGACGATGACGCAACCGACGCGGGGATTGGGAGAGGCAGTGTAAAGACCGCGTTCCGCGAGACGCAGCGCCTGCGTCATAAAGCGGTGATCGGCGGCGGTAAACATGGAAGTCAGCGCCGGGTGATGGTGGTGTGAACGAGCCGTTCGTTCGGGTCGAAGTAGAGACGCAGACCGTACATATCCAGCGCGCAGGTACCGAGATCGTATTCAATCTGCAAACCGTCATCCCATGTCGGGCGGCCAAGCCGTATCGTCACGTCGGATTTGCTCATGCCGGGCATGAGCAACCGGCTTCTGATATCGCGCGCCATGTCGCCGCGTTCGCAGGGATGATCCGCGCGCGGGCTCATCCAGAGCACGGCATCAAACGGCTGGTCGTCGAACGCGACGCGCTCCTTGAGCATCCACCAGCCGAAAAAAACCACCGTGATAATCAGCGTGACCACCGCGAAAGCAACGCTCAAACTGATAAACAATTTTTGCGGTTGCACGCTCATTTTCTGCCTCGTTTCGGAGTATCGAGATCGCGGATCGCATCGTTGAAATCATCCACATCCTGAAAGCTGCGGTAGATGGAAGCAAAGCGGATATAGGCCACCTTGTCGAGACGGCGCAACGCGCGCATCACCGCCTCACCCAGCTCGCGCGATTGCACTTCGCGTTCGCCGCGACCGAGGACTTTCTGCATGATGTCGTCCACCGATCTATCCACCAGCTCCATGGAAACAGGCCGTTTGTGCAGCGCGCGCGTGAACGAAAGACGCAGCTTGTCGAGCGAAAACTCCTCGCGTGTGCCGTTCTGCTTGACCACTTGCGGCATGTGCAACTCTGCCGTTTCGTAGGTGGTAAAACGTTTCTCGCATTCGGCGCAACGGCGACGGCGGCGTATGGTGTCGCCCTCGTCATTGACGCGGGAATCAATCACCTGGGTGTCTTCAGCGTTGCAGAAAGGGCATTTCATTATTGCTCCTCGAACAGGCGGGACAGCCCCCGCCTTCGCTCGTAATCAGGCGCCATACACCGGGAACTTCTTCGTCAACTCGGCCACCTTGGCGCGCACGGCATTCAGGTTGGCTTCGTCGCGCGGATTGTCCAGCACGTCAGCCACCAGATGCGCGGTGGCGCGGGCTTCGGCTTCCTGAAAACCGCGCGTGGTCATGGCCGGAGTGCCGATGCGCACGCCGCTGGTGACCATGGGTTTTTCGGGATCGTTGGGGATCGCGTTTTTGTTGATGGTCATGTGCGCGCTGCCGAGTACGGCTTCGGCCTCCTTGCCGGTGATGCCCTTGGCGCGCAGATCGACCAGCATGAGGTGGCTTTGCGTGCCGCCGCTCACGATGCGCAGGCCGCGCTCGGTCAGCGTCTCGGCCACGGCTTGCGCGTTTTTCTTCACCTGCACGGCGTATTGTTTGAATTGCGGCGACAGCGCTTCCTTGAAGGCAACCGCCTTGGCGGCGATGATGTGCATCAGCGGCCCGCCTTGCAAACCGGGGAATACGGCGCTGTTGATGGCTTTTTCGTGCTCGGCTTTCATCAGGATGAAACCGGAGCGCGGGCCGCGCAGACTCTTGTGCGTGGTGCTGGTGACGATGTCAGCATGCGGCACCGGATTGGGATACTGGCCACCGGCAATCAGGCCGGCATAGTGCGCCATATCGACCATGAAAATCGCACCGACCTCTTTGGCCACCTTGGCGAAACGCGCCCAGTTGATTTCCAGGCTGTAGGCGCTGGCTCCTGCAATGATGAGCTTGGGTTTGGTTTCGCGCGCCTTCTTTTCCATCGCGTCGTAGTCGATGGCCTCCTGCGCGTTCAGCCCGTAGCTCACCACGTTGAACCATTTGCCCGACATATTGAGCGGCATGCCGTGCGTCAGGTGGCCGCCTTCGGCCAGACTCATGCCCATGATGGTGTCGCCGGGTTTGAGAAAGGCGAGAAGCACCGCTTCATTGGCGCTCGCGCCGCAGTGCGGTTGCACGTTGGCGGCTTCCGCGCCGAACAGTTGCTTGACGCGGGCTATCGCCAGTTGCTCGGCCACATCAACATACTCGCAACCACCGTAATAGCGGCGGCCGGGGTAGCCCTCGGCGTACTTGTTGGTCAGTTGCGTACCGGCGGCGGCCAGCACGGCGGGCGAGGCATAGTTTTCGCTGGCGATGAGTTCGATGTGATCTTCCTGCCGCTGATGCTCGGCCTGAATGGCGGCCCAGACTTCGGGATCACAGGTGGCTAGGGTTTGGGAGTAGCTGAACATGGGTCAATTTCCGGGTGCAAAAATGGCGTAATTTTAACATGCCGGAAAGCGGCGGGCAGGTTTGACGCTTGGCGCTGCTTAAAACAAGGCCGGAATCCCTCCCCGCTCCGCCCTGTTTTTGCCTATAATTCTCCCATCAAACCATCGGCCTCCGGCATGAATCTTATCCGCGAACGGGATTTTGTCAGCAGCATTGCCGACGCCCTGCAATATATTTCGTACTACCACTCGCCCGATTTTCTGCATGCGCTGCATGACGCGTGGCAACGCGAGCCGTCACCGGCCGCGCGCGATGCGATCGCGCAGATTCTCGTCAATTCCCGCATGTGCGCGGAAGGGCGGCGGCCTTTGTGTCAGGATACCGGCATCGTTACCGCATTCATCAAGGTCGGCATGCAGGTGGCATGGGATACAGATCAGAGTCTGCAAACCATGGTGGATGAAGGCGTGCGCCGCGCGTGGCAACATCCCGACAATGTGTTGCGCGCTTCCATCGTGAGCGATCCGGCAGGCAAGCGCAAAAACACGCTCGACAACACACCTGCCGTGGTGCATGTGGAACTGGTGCCAGGCGACACGGTGGAAGTTTTCATCGCAGCCAAGGGCGGCGGTTCGGAAAACAAGGCGCAACTCGCGATGCTGGAACCCAGTGACGACATCGCGCAATGGGTGCTGGATACGGTGCCGAAAATGGGCGCGGGCTGGTGCCCTCCCGGCGTGCTCGGCATCGGCATCGGCGGCACGGCGGAAAAAGCCATGCTGCTCGCCAAGCAATCGCTCATGGCGCCCATCAACATTCAGGAACTCAAGACACGCGGCGCAAAAAATCGCGCGGAGGAATTGCGGCTCGAACTTTATGAAAAAGTGAATCGCCTCGGCATAGGCGCGCAAGGGCTGGGCGGACTCACCACCGTGCTTGATGTGAAAGTGCTGGAATATCCCACGCATGCCACTTCACTGCCGGTCGCGCTCATTCCCAACTGCGCGGCCACGCGGCACGCGCATTTCACGCTGGATGGCAGTGGCGCCGCGCACTTGCCGCTGCCGAAACTGGAAGACTGGCCGCGCATCGCGCTCGATACCAGCACGCCGATGCGGCGCGTGAATCTCGATCAACTCACGCGCGAGGAAATCGCGCAATGGCAACCCGGCGAAAAATTGCTGCTCTCCGGCAAATTGCTTACCGGACGCGATGCGGCGCATCGCCGCCTCGCTGAAATGGCCGCGCGCGGCGAACCGTTGCCGGTGGATTTAACCAATCATCTCATCTACTACGTCGGCCCGGTTGACCCCGTGCGCGACGAAGTGGTCGGCCCCGCCGGTCCCACCACCGCGACGCGTATGGATAGATACACCGATTTCATGCTCGGCCACACCGGCTTGCTCGGCATGATAGGCAAGGCGGAACGCGGCGCAGCAACGACAGATTCCATCCATCGCCATCGCTCGGTTTACCTTATCGCGGTCGGCGGTGCGGCCTATCTCGTTTCCAGGGCGATCAAAGCCGCGAAGGTCGTCGCATTCGCCGACCTCGGCATGGAAGCCATCTACGAATTTGAAGTTGCGGATATGCCGGTTACGGTCGCGGTCGATACGCAGGGTCGCTCCGTGCATCAATCCGGCCCGGCGGAATGGCGCGGCAAAATCGCGGCGATTCCCGTTTTTTCGGAGTGAACCTTTCGGAGTGATGCATGGCGTTATTATTTTCCCCCGTCAAACTGCGCGAGCTTGAACTGAAAAACCGCATCGTCGTTTCGCCGATGTGCCAATACTCGGCAGACGGGGGCATTCCCAACGACTGGCATTTTGTGAACTACGGCAGTCGCGCGGTCGGCGGTGCAGGGCTCGTCATCGTTGAAGCCACCGCGGTCTGCCCGGAAGGCCGCATCTCGCCGTGGGATCTCGGCATCTGGTCGCAGGAGCACATCCCGGCCTATCGCCGCATCACCGATTTCATACGCGAACAAGGCGCGGTACCCGGCATACAAATCGCCCACGCGGGTCGCAAAGCCTCCTGCATGCAACCATGGAACGGCGGAAAATTCATCCCCATAGGCGCAGGCGGCTGGCAAAGTATCGCGCCTTCCGCGCTCCCGTTCAGCCCCGCGCACGGCACGCCGCACGCGCTCACCGCGAATGAAATCGAACATATCGTCGAACTGTTCGTTGATGCCGCAAGCCGCGCGCTCGCCGCCGGTTTTGAAGTCGCGGAAGTACACTGCGCGCACGGCTATTTGCTCAACGAATTTCTGTCGCCGATTGCCAACCGGCGTGACGACGAATACGGCGGCAGCCTTGAAAACCGTTGCCGCTTGCCCTTGCGCATCGCGCGCGCAATACGCGAATTGTGGCCGTCACAATGGCCGGTTTTTGTGCGCATTTCAGCAACGGATTGGGTTGAAGGCGGCTGGGACTTGGCGCAGTCCATCCAGTTCGCAAGCTGGCTCAAGGAAATCGGCATTGACCTCATCGACTGCTCCAGCGGAGGCATGACGCCGGATGCGGTCATCCCCGCCGCGCCCGGTTATCAAGTGCCGTTCGCTGCCGAAATTCGCAAGCAAGCCAACATCGCGAGCGGCGCGGTCGGACTCATCACCGAACCGCAACACGCGGAAAAAATACTCGCCAATGGCGAGGCCGATCTGATTTTTCTCGGCCGCGAATTGCTGCGCAATCCCTACTGGCCGCTGCACGCTGCAAAACACTTGGGCGTGGATATCACGTGGCCCGATCAGTATGCAAGAGCCAAACAATAATTCACTGTTAAAGGAGGCATCATGACACTTTCGATGGATGAAATACATGCCAAAGCCCGACACAAGGCGGCGGAAGCCGTCATGGCGCTCGCCAATCGCACCGAAAGCAAGGGACGCGCCGAGATTGAACCGGGCAAAAAACCCAAACCCGGCTGGATCGTCGCTGACAATCTGGGAATGGAAATGCTCGTTCACCCGGAAAAACTGCGCGAGGCGATCATCTACTATGAAATCGCGTCCTCGATTGATCCGAAATCAGCCGGCGACTATGCGATCTACAACAAGGCTCTCTTGCTTGAAATACTGGGCGACTTTGCCGAAGCCGAGAAAACCTTTCTGGAAATCGGGTACGGTGGCAATCAGGCAACAAAAATGCATGTAGACAGATGCAGGGCCAAGCAGCAAGGCACTTTTTATCCCATGGCCTATGTGATGGATGGCATGAAAGCGATGATGAAGCCGTCGGGCATGGATACCTCATTCATGGAAAAAATGTTTGACAAGAATTCAAGCGCCGAACAGTTGCTTGGGCATGCGAACGAATGGCTTGGACAACTGATGGAGCAGTCAAAAGCTGCGGGCGAAGATACTTCGGCACTGGAACTGGTGAGCGCGATGATCAACTCGCCGCCAGACAACGAGGATGCGGACGCCGAAGATATCCGCGAGCGGGAACTCGACGAGCAGACCGAAGAACAGATTACGGAGTTGGCGCAACAGTTTGCCGACCTGCTGCTTGACAAAAAATATGCCGAGGCCAAAACCATACTGCATTCGAGCCTTGCGAAGATAACAGCCAGGGACTTGAAAGATTCGTTCGAGCAACTGTTCGAAGGCGACGAACATTTTCCGGATACCGCGACGGTCTTTAGCGTTGATCGCGTCTTGTCCGACAGGCCGGACGACGATCTGGCGCATGTCTATGTCACCATTGACAGCGAAAATGCCGAGGCGGTCAGCTTCATTGTGACGCGTGAAGGCGGCAAGCTGACCCTGCGTGAACTTGAATGGGGCAGGCCATAATGCCCTTCCTGCCGGAGCGTTTTTCCATTTTTCGAGGAGTTTTGCCATGACAGCCATCATCATTGTTCTTGTTCTCGCCGCCGTTATCGCCTTCTGGATTTTCAGCATCTACAACGGTCTGGTGGCGATGCGGCAAAGAGTGGAACAATCATTTGCCGATATCGACGTGCAGCTCAAGCAGCGGCACGATCTGGTACCCAATCTGGTTGAAACCGTGAAGGGCTACGCCAGCCACGAGCGCGACACGCTGGAAGAAGTGGTCAAGGCACGCAACGCCGCCGTCTCCGCGCAAGGGCTGACGCAAACCGCTGCCGCCGAAGGGCAGTTGACTACCGCTCTGCGCGGCTTGTTCGCCTTGTCGGAGTCCTATCCCGATCTCAAGGCCAGTGCCAATTTCCAGCAACTGCAAAACGATCTCGCTGACCTCGAAAACAAGCTCGCCGCCGCGCGCCGGTTTTTCAACAACGCGGTGCAGGAGTACAACACGGGCATCGCGAGCATCCCTGCCGTGTGGTTCGCGGGAGCATTCGGTTTCACGCGCAAGGATTTCTATGATCTGGGCGAACAGCAACGCGGCCAGCTTGAAGACGCGCCGCCCAGCGTCAAGTTTTGATGGCATTCCGGTCTGGCTGACCCATGGCCGCCTATGGCCTCTATACCCAGATCGCGTCGAACAAAATCCGTTCGCGCATACTGCTGGCCGGTCTGTTTTTGCTGATCTACGTTCTGGTGTACGCCGGAGCGCTGCTGGCTGAAACGCAGTTGCGCGGCGGCCAGAGCGTGAGCTACTACCTGCACGCCGCCGGAGCCGATCTGGTTCAAGCCTTGCCAATCGCCACCATCGCGGGCGCGATCTGGATGCTGATCGCCTATCGCTTCAACCAGAGCATCATCGATGCCGTCACTGGCGGACAAGCGGTCACCCGGCAGGAGCAACCGCGCCTGTACAACCTGCTGGAAAATCTCTGCATCTCGCGCGGTATTACGATGCCCAAGCTCAAGATCATCAATACCGCCGCGCTCAACGCCTTCGCCAGCGGCCTCAATCCCAAGCAGTATTCCATCACCGTCACTTCCGGGCTGCTGGACAAACTGGGTGACGACGAAATAGAAGCCGTACTCGGCCACGAACTGTCCCACATCCGCAACGGTGATGTGCGGCTGATGGTAATCGCGGGCATCATTGCGGGCGTGATTGGATTTCTTGCCGAACTGTTTTTCCGCACTTTCTCCCGCTCCGGTTTTGGTAGCAGACGCTCTTCCTCGCGCAGCGGTGATAGCGGCAAAGGCGGCGGTGCAGCCATCGTCATAGCCGTTGTGTTAATCGCACTGGCCTGGCTGTTATCGGTGCTGATACGCTTCGCGCTGTCGCGTTCGCGCGAATTTCTCGCCGACGCGGGATCAGTTGAGCTCACCAAAAACCCCGACGCGCTCATTCGCGCGTTGCGCAAGATCGAAAACCGGGGCGAACTGGAAGGCGCGACTTCCGCCGTCATGGAAATGTGTATCGACAACCCGCGTGAAGGCTTTGCCGACCTGTTCGCCACGCATCCCTCGGTGGAGGCTCGCATCGAAGCTCTTGTTAAACTCGCGGGCGGGCACGACCCCGGCCCGATGACCGATTAGCACTCCCATCAGCCAAACAATATATCAAGGAGAACACCCAATGAAATGGACTGACGTGCAACAAATCGCCGAAGAACTTTGCGACCGCCATCCGCAAGTCGATCCGCGCACAATACGTTTTATCGATCTGCACAATTACGTCGTGGCGCTCGAAGATTTCGACGACGACCACAGCCGTGGCGGCGAACGTGTGCTGGAAGCGATACAGGCGGCGTGGATAGCGGAGGCGTAAATCAGGTATCAGGGGACAGGGATCAGTAACCCCATCCCCACCTCAATCCTCCCCTTGAAGGAGAGGACTTCAAGACAGGCGCGGGTCTGGCTGAACCAGAATTTCAAATCGTGCGTGAATAGCGCGGCTTGTTTTCAGCAGCGGGCTGGCGCAGATAGCCGTCGAAGGCCATCGCGATATTGCGCAGAAATACGCGGCCGGACTCGGTAACGCGGATGGTGTTTGGCTCCAGTTGCACGAGGCCATCGGTTTGCATTTCTTCGAGGTCTGCCAGCGCATCGGCGAAGTGGGTGTCGAAGTTGATGTCCCACTCGCGTCCGAAGACAGCTTTGTCGAGTTCGAGGTCGCACATGATGTGGGTGATCGCTTCGCGCCGCAGCTTGTCCTCGCGCGCCACGCGCAGACCGCGTTCCACGGGGAGTTGGCGGGCTTCCACTTTTTTGCGGTAGTCGGAGAGCACTTTTTCGTTTTGCGCGTAAACATCGTCCGTTTGCGAAATCGCGGACGCGCCAAAGGCGAGGATGTCGCAATTCTTGTGCGTAGTGTAACCCTGAAAATTGCGGTACAGCGTTTTGGATTTTTGCGCTTTCACGAGCTCGTCGTCAGGTCGCGCGAAGTGATCCATTCCAATGTAAACGTATCCGGCATCGGTCAGTTTTTCCAGCGTGAGTTTTTGCAGCGCGAGACGTTGTTCCAGTTGCGGCAGGGTTTCTTCCGCGATGAGTTTTTGATGCTTCTTCATCCACGGCACATGAGCGTAATTGAACACCGCGAAACGATCGGGCGCCATCGTGATCACCTTGTCCAGCGTGCGCGCGAATGAGGAGACGGTCTGGTGCGGCAGCCCGACCATGAGATCGAAATTGACGCTTGCGTAACCTTCTTCACGTATCCATTCATAGACCTCGCGGATCAGCGTTTCCGGCTGCACGCGGTTGACCGCGACTTGCACCTGATTTTCCAGATCCTGCACGCCGAGGCTGACGCGATTGAAGCCGCTCTCGCGCAACGCGCGCAGATGTTCGCGGCTTAGTTCACGCGGATCCATCTCGCAGCCGATTTCGGCATCGGGTGCGATGGTGAACCGGTTTGCAAGATGATCATAAAGCCGGCGCATGTCATCAGGATGCAAATAGGTCGGCGTACCGCCGCCCCAGTGCAACTGCCGCACCTTGCGCTGCGGATCGGTCAGCGATGCGACATGATCAATCTCGTGAAACAGCACTTCAAGATAAGCCGCCGCCTTGCTGTAATCCTTGGTCGCGATCATGTTGCAGCCGCAGTAATAGCACAGCGTGTCGCAAAACGGGATATGCGCATAGAGCGAAATATCGCGGCCCTGATTCTGCGAGGCACGCAACTCATCCTCCCACTGCGCGGAACCAAAACTTTCATGGAAATACGGCGCGGTGGGATACGAGGTATAGCGCGGGCCGGCTTTGCAATATTTATGCAGCAATTGGGTCGAGAATTCCATGCGGGAATTATATCACCGCGCAATCTCCGCCTCCCTCGCAGAAGAGGACAAAAAAATCGCGCGCAGCGCACAACCCCGCCTTTTAAATTCCCTTCTGCCGCGCCGAGCAGCACAGTCAAGACGGGGGTTGTCGGCTCGCAACTGTTTGAGCCTTGACGTAGTCGAGGCGAGTTCTTGCGAGACGCCCGGCTTGATGAGCAGCGCAGGGAAGCGCGCAGCGCCGCGGGAGCAGGGTGCTCTTTTCTTTGGATACTTTCTTTTGAGCACGCAAAAGAAAGTATCTCGCCCGTCGGGGCGAGACCCGACCAGAGCAAGGTTGCTTTGCTGTGATGTTCGATCAGTTTTCAACAGACTCCAAAACAAACGGTTTTTACACCCTCTCCCCAACCCCTCTCCCATCCAGGGAGAGGGGCTTGTGCGACGGCTGCATTGCCGCCAGAATGCTCGGTGAATATCAGAGAAATCACCCATGCACATCCCCGAGGAAATTTTCAAAGCCTACGACATTCGCGGCATTGTCGGAAAAACGCTGACGCCGGAAATCGTCGAAACCATAGGCCAGGCCATCGGCTCGGAAGCGACCGCGCGACGCCAGACGCAAATCTGCATCGGCTATGACGGACGGCTCTCCGGCCCCGAACTCGCGGCGGCGCTCACGCACGGCATACGCAAGGCGGGCATTCATGTGATTGATCTCGGCATGGTCGCGACGCCGCTGGTTTATTTCGCCGCGCATCATCTGGGTACAAATTGCGGCGTGATGGTCACGGGCAGCCACAATCCGCCGGAATACAACGGCCTGAAAATGGTGCTGGCCGGAGAAACACTTTCGGGCGCGGCGATTCAGGGTTTGCGCGCGCGCATCGTTGCGGGCGAGTTGTTCGCAGGCACGGGCAGTTACAGCCAGCACGACATCGCGCCGGAATACATCGCCCGCATTGCGTCCGACATCAAACTCGCGCGCCCCATGAAAATCGCCGTGGATTGCGGCAACGGCGTGGCCGGAAACATCGCGGGAAAACTTTATCGCGCGCTCGGTTGCGAAGTGGATGAATTATTCTGCGAAGTCGATGGTCATTTTCCCAATCATCATCCCGATCCGTCCGTGCCGGAAAATTTGCGTGATCTGATCGCCGCGCTCAAAACCGGCAATGCGGAATTGGGGTTGGCTTTCGACGGTGACGGCGACCGGCTCGGCGTGGTAACCAAGGACGGCCAAATCATCTATCCCGACCGCCAACTAATGTTATTCGCCGCCGATGTGCTGTCGCGCGCGCCGGGCGCAACCATCATCTACGACGTCAAATCCACGCGCAATTTGCAACCGTGGATTTCGCAACACGGCGGCGAACCCTTGCTGTGGAAAACCGGCCACTCACTCGTCAAGGCAAAAATGAAGGAAACCGGCGCGCAACTCGCGGGGGAAATGAGCGGCCATGTATTTTTCAAGGAACGCTGGTACGGCTTTGATGACGGCCTCTACACCGGCGCGCGATTGCTCGAAATTTTGAGTCGCACGGAGAATCCATCCGCTGTGCTCAATGCATTGCCCGACAGCGTAAGCACACCCGAGCAGCACATCAAAATGCGCGAAGGCGAACCGCACGCGCTGCTGGAAAAACTCGCGCGGGAAGCAAAATTCGACGGCGCGGATCGCGTGATTTCCATTGACGGTTTGCGCGTGGAATATGCGGACGGCTTTGGCCTCATGCGCCCTTCCAACACCACGCCGGTAATCGTGCTGCGTTTTGAAGCCGACAATGCCGCCGCGCTCTCCCGCATACAGGAACAGTTCCGCTCGATACTGCTTGCCGCCGCGCCTCACGTGGAGCTGCCGTTCTGATCATGCCGTCACGCAACACCATCATCATCGCCATCGTCTGGCTCGCGCTGTTCGCAGGCATCATTTATATTGTCAACGACCTGCTCTATCCCAATCGCGCGGAAAATCTCGGCAACAGCGAAACCGTCGTGCTGCAACGCGACCCGTATGGACACTACCGCGCGGAAGCCTTCATCAACGGCAAAAAAGTCGGCGTGATGGTGGATACGGGCGCGACCGGCGTCGCCATCTCCAAACAGCTCGCCGATGAACTCGGCCTCAAAAGCCGCGCCGCGCAACTGACCTCGACCGCGAACGGCGAAACCATTTCCTACCAAACGCGCCTCGCCGAAGTGCGCCTCGGCGGCATCATCGCCAAAGACGTCGCCGCCAGCATCGTCCCCAACCTCGACGGCGATGTCCTGCTCGGCATGTCATTTTTGAACCGCATGGATATTCGCTTGTATCAGGGGACGATGACGATACGGCAGGTGCCTGAGGATGGAGCTTCATGATTTACCTGCGCAACGGCAAGCTGTTTCCATGTCATCGTGCGCAGCATACACGCTTCCGCACACACGGAAACCCCTCTCCGTCATTCCCGTGAAGGTAGAAATGGCGCGCGTGCTTTTGATCCCTATCCTCCAATTAATCCAAATCACACTGCCGCTTTCTGCTAGAGTAGTGACAGCAAGTACCAAACTAATAAAGGGGGTAGACCATGTATCTGCACGACAAAACCATCTGCAACACCATACTTGACACCTGGACGCATCTGAAACTCAAGCACATCTGCCTGCTGCTGGCGGGCGGCGCGAGTTTGATGAGCATCACTCCGGCGCAGGCGAATTGCGTCAATACCTCGACGACCATTCAGGTGACCGACACGACCGGTCAGCCGGCAGCCGGCGAATCGGTGGTCTGCGATGCTCTCCCGCCCAATCCCACCGCCCCCTCCACCGTTGTAACAGCCACCGGCAACAACGTTAGCGTGACGATACTGAATGGCGCGGAGATGGCTCCCACCACCCGCGCCATTGGCGTTTTCGATGGCAGCACAGTGCTGATTGAGGCAGGCGGAATTCTTCGCACGATCGGCGGTAACAACGCCCATGGCATCAATCTTCAGGGCAACAACAGCACCGCAACCAATAACGGCACCATCACCACCACCGGTACGAACAGCAATGCCATGAATATCAGCGGTGCCACGGCCACCTCCGGCAATACCCTGATCAACAACGGTTCGATTTTGGTCGGTGGCAACAACGCCGCCGGTATTCAAATAGTCGGCGCGCCCAACACAACGATCATCAACACCGGTTCCATTACCGCGACCGGCACCAGCACTGCGACCCTGCACGCAGCGGGTGTGCTGGTGGCAAACAACACCTCCGGCACATCCACCGGCACCTTCACCAATGAAACGGGCGGCACGGTTTCTGCAGCGTCGGCTCCCGGCGTTGATATCCAGACGAGCGGTTTCACCGTGACCAATCGCGGAACGATAGGCAGCGGCACGGGCACGGCTGTTCAGTTCGGCTCGGGCGGTAATACCCTGATTCTGGATACCGGCTCCGTACTGAATGGCGATGTGGTGACCAGCGTCACGGGTAATACGGTGCGCCTCCAAGGCACGAGCATTGAAGACAGCAACTTCACCGGTGGCTTCCAGTCGCTGGTGATGGAAGGGGCGAACTGGACGCTGTCGGGTAATGTGGCAATCGCCGACACGGCGGCAGATGCGTTGCGCGTGGATAGCGGCGTTCTCAGATTCACGGGTAGCGTCACCAATGCGGGCGGCAATACCATCAACAACGGCGGCACGCTGCGCGTGGATGGCACCCTCGGCGGCCTGACTACGGTGGCGAATGATGGCACGCTGGCGGGCAATGGCACGGTGGGCAATGTCACCTTCCAGCCAGGTTCGTTCTATGAGGTCGAGGTTAATCCGGCAGGCTTGGTCAGCACCATCAAATCCACCGGCGCGGCCACCCTCAATGGCGGTACAGTCAATGTGATCGCAGGCACGGGCAGCTACGCGCCCAGCACCCAATACACCATACTCAATGCGACTGGTGGCGTGAACGGCGCTTTTGATCCAGTAGTAAATTCCAACTTCGCCTTCCTTGCTCCCTCGCTCACCTACGACGCGAACAATGTCTATCTGACCTTGCTGCTGCTTAACAACACCAGCTTTGATTCTGTCGGCGGCACACCCAACCAGATCGCCACCGGCACCGGCATCCCCGG
>JAITML010000060.1 GCA_031277395.1 Methylobacillus sp.
ACGTAGTCGCCATCGACGATGAGGGTCGCCGGGGCGGGCGCAGGCAATCCATTGCGGCCAACGATGACCGTGCCGGAATTGGTGAGATTGCCTATGGTCTGGTTGAGGCCGTTGGCGTCGAGGGTGCCGTTCGCGCCAACGGTGTAGTCAGAATCGGGGCTGAAGGTGTTGGCGCGATGCCGGCGCGTAGCGTGCCGCCGTTTACTGCGGTTGCGCCGGTGTAGGTGTTGATGCCGGTCAGTTGCGTCACGCCCGCCGTCGTTGTCAGGGGCGTGGAACCGGAAATATCCTCGATGAACCCGCCGGACGAAGTAATCGCCCCTGTCAGCTCGCCGTTCCGCAGCGTGCCGCCCGCCAGCGATACGCTGTTGATCGTTTGCGCGAAACCGCCGAGATCAAGCGCGCCGCCATTGACCGTCGTCGCGCTGGCCGCGCTGAAGGTGTCGGCCGCGGCGCCCAGCAGCACGCCGTCACTGACCGTGGTCGCGCCGGTATAGATGTTGGCGGCTGTGAGCCTCGTCGTGCCCGTGCCCACCTGCGCGATCGTGCCGCTGCCGATAATGGGAATAGTGTTAAGGTCGAAGGTGTCGGTCTGCCAGAAATTGATCGCGCCGTTGTTGGTGATGACGAAACGTGTATCGTTGCTTGTGAACGAGATACCCGAGGTCGCGGCCGTGCCATCGTAGCCAACATTGAATATGCCGCCGGACTGGATGGTGAATATCGAGACGGAGAGGGCGGTGGGGGCCTCTCTTGTATTGACCTTGAATGAGCCGCCGAGATTGAGCGTGCCGGACAGATTGAGTGTGCCCTGAGCACCGCGGCCGCCCGCGCCGGCGGCGCCGACGCCGTTTTCGCCGCCGAGGATGAGGCCGCCGGTGGCGTTGATGTTGATACGCGACGTGCTGTCGACGTTGAGTGTGCCCGTGCCGCCGCTGCCGCCGCCGCCCAAGCCGCCGCCGCCGCCGCCCGCGCCACCGACCAGCATCGCGTTATTCACCGTCAGCGTGCCGCCGCTGACGTTGAGTGTGCCGACGCCGCCGGGGTTCCCGATGCTACTGCCGCCGCCGCCGCCGCCGCCGATGCCGACAAAATCGTAAGTTGCATTGCTTATGGTGAGGTTAGGAGTGCCACCAGTATTGCCGCCGCCGCCGCCGCCGCCGCTGATGCCGCCGCCGCCGCTGCTGTTGGCGACGTCTCCGCCGCCGCCGCCGCCGCCGCTGCCGCTGCCGCCGCTGCCGCCGCCGTAGAGGCTGCCGCTGCCGCCGCTGCCGCCGCCGTAGAGGCTGCCGCTGCCGCCCGAGCCGATGGGTGAGCCTGCGCTGCCTGAATTGCCCGCAATGGTGCTGGCGTTGCCGCCGCCGCTGCTGCCGCCGCCGCCGCCGATGCCGCCGCCGCCGCTGCTGCTGCCGCCTTGGGCGTTGAAGCCGCCGCCGATGCCGCCATTTCCTACGAGCAGGTTATCCGCCCAGGCCGGGCTGGCTGCCGGCAGGAGCGTGAGGAACGCGACCAGCGCGGTTGAATGAAACAGGGCGCGGGTTAATTCTTTCTTCTTCAGGTGAGAGGGAATAGAGCTTGCGCTGATGGATTTCGCCTTGCCGCTTTGCTGCGCGGTTTTGCGGGATGATGCAAAAAGACCATGGTGTGTGGTGGTCATGGTACATGCTCCGTAGTGGTGTTTTTGGAGGAATATGATTTTTTTTGCCACTTTGTACACCATGATAGGGATAGGGTCAACAGGTTTTATACGATCTGACAAAATGGGAGGGGCGGAGAACCTGATTCCTCCCAAACCGTCATTGCGAGGAGAAGCGTCGAAGTAATCCAGCAGGTTGCAACGCCGACTTCCCCAAACCGTCATTGCGAGACGCGGAGCGTCGAAGTGATCCAGTAAACAGGTCACATTCTGGATTGCTTCGCCTGCGGCTCGCAATGACGAAAAGCAGGTCACATTCTGGAGTGTTTCGCCTATGGCTCGCAATGACGAAAAACAGGTCATGTTCTGGAGTGTTTCGCCTGTGGCTCGCCATGACGAAGCAGGATAAAACCGCTTCGATTTGTGATTTGCAGGCATGAAACACCGAAGTGGTCCAGCAGGTTGCAACGCCGACTTCCCCACACCGTCATTGCGAGGCGCGGAGCGTCGAAGCAATCCAGCAAGCAGGTCACATTCTGGATTGCTTCGCCTGCGGCTCGCAATGACGAAAAGCAGGTCATGTTCTGGAGTGTTTCGCCTAGCGGCTCGCAATGACGAATCCCCGCTAATAAACCTCGTCTCCATCCTGTCGCCATTTCCTGACTTAAGGGATAATGCCACCATGCAAAACCAATTCCTTATCGACGGAAAACCGGATGCGGCGATTTCGCCTGCGGATCGCGGTTTGGCTTATGGCGATGGCGTGTTCCGCACCTTGCCCGTGCGCCGCGGTCAGCCTGAACACTGGTCGCGGCACTTTCGCAAGTTGAGCGATGATTGCGCGGCGCTCGGCATTGCTTGCCCGCGCGAGGAGTTGTTGCTGGCTGATCTGGCCGTGCTTTTTCAGGATGGCGGCGATGGCGTGGTCAAGATCATGGTCACGCGCGGCGAAAGCGCGCGCGGTTATGCCGTGTTGCCGGATGGCGAGCCGCTTCGCATTGTGGCGCGCTCGCCGTTGCCGCAGTATCCCGCATCCTGGCATGACGAAGGCGTGAATTTGCATCTGTGCCGTTTGCGCCTTGCCGCGCAGCCGCGCCTTGCGGGGGTCAAACATCTCAACCGTCTTGAAAATGTGCTCGCGCGCATGGAGTGGGATTCCCCCGAAATTGCCGAGGGTTTGCTGCTGGCGGAAAACGGCCATGTGATCGAGGGAACGATGAGCAATATTTTCGCGCGCAGCGGTTCGACCTTGCGCACGCCTGCGCTCGATCAGTGCGGCGTGGCCGGAGTGACGCGCGACCGCATACTGGAGCTGGCTCCCGCGCTCAAGCTGGAGGCTTGCAGCGCAAACATCACGCTGGACGAATTGCTCGCGGCGGATGAAGTTGTTCTCTGCAACAGCCTGATCGGCGTGTGGCAGGTGATCTCTCTGGACACGCATCGCTGGCGGAATGCGGGGCTTGCGGAACAATTGCGGCAACGGTTGCAACCATGAAGACGGTTTTTCGTTTGCTGAAAATTGTTTTCGCGCTGCTGCTGTTGCTGGCGGTCACGGCAGCGGGTTGGGGTTTTTATTTCGCGCAGCAGCCGGTCAAGCTGTCGTCCGCGCGGTATGAACTGGTGCTCAAGCAGGGTTCCAGTCTGAGCGGTATCGCGCGGCAAATGACGAATGAAGGCGTGTTGTCGGAGCCGTGGACATTCATCGCGCTCGTGCGCGCGCAAGGCCGCGCCGGTGATATCAAGGCCGGTAATTACGAATTGCGTGAAGGCATGACGCACTACGATCTGTTCCTTTTGATTACGGACGGCATCACGACGCAGCGCAGCATTACTTTTATCGAAGGCTGGACTTTCCGCCAGGTGCGCGAGGCGTTGAATCGCAGCACGGATGTGCAGCATGCGAGCATGGCGATGACCGATCAGGAAATTTTGCGTCAGATCGGTTCGACAGAAACCGTTGCGGAAGGGCTGTTTTTTCCGGACAGCTACCATTTTGACAGCGGCATGAGCGATCTCGACATACTCAAGCGCGCGCATGAAACGATGCAGCGCAAGTTGGCGAAAGCCTGGGAAAACCGCGATGCGGGCTTGCCGTATCGAAGCTCTTACGAGGCGCTCATCATGGCGTCCATCGTCGAGAAGGAAACCGGCCTCGCAAGCGAGCGGCCGTTGATTGCGAGCGTGTTTCTGAATCGCATCAAACTGGGGATGCGTTTGCAGACTGACCCGACCGTGATTTACGGTTTGGGCGAACATTTCGACGGCAATCTGCGCAAGCGCGATTTGACGCAGGACACGCCGTACAACACTTATACGCGCGACGGCTTGCCGCCCACGCCGATTGCGATGCCAGGCATGGCGGCGATAGATGCGGCGTTGCGTCCGGCGCAGAGCAAGATGCTTTATTTTGTCGGCAAGGGCGATGGCAGCCATGCGTTTTCCGCCAATCTCGACGATCACAACCGCGCCGTGCGGCGCTACCAGTTGGGGAAACATTAGTGGCGTCCGGCAAATTCATTACACTCGAAGGCGTTGACGGCGCGGGCAAGAGCACGCATATCCCGTTTATCGCCGATACGCTGCGTTCATTCGGCATGGAGATTTTGCTCACGCGCGAACCCGGCGGAACACCACTGGGCGAAAAACTGCGCGAATTGCTGCTGCGTGAACCCATGCGCCCCGAAACCGAAACGCTGCTGATGTTCGCCGCGCGGCGCGAGCATCTGGAACAAGTTGTTTGGCCTGCGCTGCAACGCGGCGTGACGGTGATTTCGGATCGCTTTACCGATGCGAGTTTTGCCTATCAGCACGGCGGGCGCGGTGTGCCGCTCGCGAAGCTCGAACAACTGGAACAGTGGGTGCAAGGTGATTTTCAGCCGGATCTGACCCTGCTGTTCGATCTGCCGGTGGCGGTGAGCACGCAACGGCTCGCCAAGGCGCGCGATCCCGACCGATTTGAACAGGAAGGCGCGGATTTTTTTGATCGCATACGCAATGCCTATCTCGCGCGCGCCGCGAAGTTTCCGCAGCGTTTCCGCGTGATTGATTCCGGGCAAGGCATCCCCGAAATTCAGGCGGGATTGCAGACCATACTCATGGCGCTTCAATGATGATTTATCCCTGGCAACACGATCTTTGGAATCACATGAGCGCCGCGCGCGAGCGTTTGCCTCATGCCTTGCTGCTGCAGGGGCGGCCGGGAATCGGCAAACTGGATTTTGCCGAAGCCTTGGCGGCTGCCTTGTTGTGCGAGCATCCGGCGCAAGACGGCCATGCGTGCGGGCAGTGCGACAGTTGCAACTGGAACGCGCAGGGCAATCATCCCGATCTGCGCGTGTTGACGCCGGACGATGGCGGGCAGGGCGGCGATGAGGATGATGCCGAGGCCAAGCCGGGAAAAAAATCGCAGGTGATTTCGATTGCCCAGGTGCGAGAGTTGGCGGAGTTTCTCAACCTTTCCAGTCATCGCGCCAGAGTGCGCCTCGTGCTGCTGCATCCGGCGGAGGCGCTTAATGCCGCTGCGGCCAATGCGCTGCTCAAAATGCTGGAGGAGCCGCCGCCCGGCGTGTTGTTCATTTTGGTTACGCATCAGCCGCAGCGTTTGTTGCCCACCATACGCAGCCGCTGCAACAAGATGGACATGCCGTTTCCTGAACGTGCGCAGGCGGAAAGCTGGCTTGCGACGCAGGGTATTTCCAGCGCATCCGAACGCCTCACCTACGTCGGCGGCGCGCCTTTGCTCGCGCTGCGCATGGAGGAGGACGCGGAGAAACGGCTGGGCGATCTGCACAAGGAACTGGGGCACGGCGCGCGCATGGATCCATTTTTCGCTGCGTCCCTGTGCGCCAAAGAGGGCATCCCCGCCACACTCGAAGCCTTGCAGAAATGGACGCATGATCTCGTCAGCGCGCGACTGGCCGGTGAAGTGCGTTATCACATGCGACAGGCGCCATCTTTGCAAGCATTGGCCAATGGGATAGACTTGTCGCGACTGCTAGATTTTCAGCGCGTGCTGCATGAGGCGCGGCGGACGGCGCAACATCCGCTCAATGCCGAATTGCAGGTGGAAAGCCTGATGATACAGTACACTCAACTATTTTCGACCGTGAGAGCATCGTGAGCGAAGACAACTCGAAAAACAGTACTCCCCCCAGTGGCGTGCTGTCATTGACGATCAAGGAAAAAGCCGCCTTGTATGCGGCTTATATGCCGTTTCTCAAGAACGGCGGATTGTTCATTCCCACCAAAAAGAGTTACAAGCTGGGTGAGGAGGTATTCATGCTGCTCACCCTGCTGGAGGATCCGACCCGGCTCACGGTGGCGGGTCATGTGGCCTGGATCATGCCGATAGCGCAAGGCAACCGCCCGCAGGGCATAGGCGTGCAATTCACCGAAGAAAACGGAGGCACCGAAGCGCGCCACAGAATTGAATCCATGCTGGTCGGCATGTTGCGGTCGGAGCGTCCGACCTACACGCTTTAACTCGCCATCATCCCCTTGCTCCTTGCGGGTGAGGATATTCGCAGATATTCCCGGTAACGTCATGCTGGTAGATTCGCACTGCCATCTCAATTTTTCCGAATTCACCACCGACATGGATGCGGTGCTGCGCGCCATGCGCGAGAACAACGTCGGCCACGCGCTGTGCATCAGCGTGACGCTGGAAAAATTTCCGCAAGTACTCGCCATCGCCGAAGCGCACAAGCATATCTGGGCGACCGTGGGCATTCATCCCGACAGCGAAGGCGTGGAGGAGGCCGATGTGGATCGTCTGCTCGCGCTGGCCGATCATCCCAGAGTGGTCGGCATCGGTGAAACCGGGCTGGATTATTTCCGTCTCACGGGCGATCTCGAATGGCAGCGCAACCGTTTTCGCACGCATATCCGCGCTGCGATTGCCTGCGAAAAACCGCTGGTGATCCACACCCGCAGCGCGGCGGAAGATACGTTGCGCGTCATGCGCGAGGAGGGCGCGGAGCGTTGCGGCGGCGTGATGCACTGCTTCACGGAATCGCAGGAAGTGGCGGAGCAGGCGATGGAACTCGGTTTTTATATTTCGTTCTCGGGCATCGTCACTTTCAAGAATGCGCAAGCCCTGAAAGATGTCGCGAAGAGCATTCCGCTTGATCGCATGCTGGTCGAAACCGATGCGCCTTATCTCGCGCCCGTGCCGTTTCGCGGCAAAACCAACCAGCCTGCGTATGTGAAATATGTGGCCGAGCATATTGCCGAACTGCGAGGTATCACGCCGGAAGAAGTGGCGCAGGCGACCACGCGCAATTTCTTCCGCCTGTTCAAACAGGCCGAACCATGCAACTGACCCTGCTGGGCGTCGGTTCAAGCGGCGGCACGCCCGTCATCGGCTGCGCGTGCAAAGCCTGCGCCTCGGACGATACGCGCAACAAGCGCACACGCTGTTCCGCAGTGATTACCCTGGCAGGTGGCGAAACGCTGCTCATTGATACCGGCCCGGATTTGCGATTGCAGGCATTGCGCGAAAATCTGCGCCGCGTCGATGCCGTGCTTTATACGCACACGCATGCCGATCATCTCAACGGCATCGACGATTTGCGCGCGTTTTGCCAGCTTAATCGCTGCCAGATTCCGCTCTATGGCAGCCCGGAGCACATGGCGCACATACGCTCGCGTTTCGGTTATACCTTGCGCGATCCAGGTGATTACTGGGAATTGCCGGTGCTGAGCGCCAACGAAGTGCGCGGCGCGTTCACGCTGTTCGGGCAGGAAATCATCCCCATTCCCGTGCAGCATGGCGGCATCATGATTTACGGCTGGCGCGTCGGCAATATTGGCTATCTTACCGATGTCTCCGCAATCCCCGAATCGTCACTGGCGCTGCTGGCCGGGCTGGATGTGTTGCTGCTTGATTGTCTGCGCTACAAGCCGCATTCCACGCACATCAATCTGGAACAAAGTCTGGACTATGCCGCGCGCATCGCCGCCGCGAATACCTGGCTCATCCATATGACGCATGATCTGGAATACCACGAAGTCAGCCGAATGCTGCCTTCAAGCGTTCATGTCGGGTATGACGGATTGCGGGTTGAGGTGGCCGATGGTCGCCAGCCTCCCGTATAAATGCGATAATCCACCACCCCAAGGAAAAGGAAACCCAAGATGTTCAGCAAACTCATTGCCGCCGCATTAACCGCCACTTTGCTGGTTGCTGCGCCGGCTCTGGCGGCAGGCGACAAAGATCAAGCGCCCGCAAAAACCGCCAAAACCAAGACCTACGATGAAATGACCTTCATGCGCATGGTCAACAACAAAACCAAACAGCAAGTGCTTGACGCCATCGGCGAACCCTCGCGCAAGCAGCTTTCCGTCAAGCCGACCGAAGCCGAAACCGTGATTGGCCGCCCGCTCGACCCGAAGGCAAAACCGGTGAATGTCGAGATGTGGTACTACATCAACCTCGTAAGCTACGAAAAAAACAAAACCTACAAAACGACCGAACTCACTTTTGTGAACGGGCGTGTGAGCAATATGGCGTTTTTCAATACGCAGTGAGTGGTTGTTTGGGAATATGAAAGAGGGAATTACATACTTGATTTGTAATTCTCTGTCATTCCCGCATGTTGTTAGCAGGAATCCATGGTTTATCAGCACCAGACCTCTTGAGATGTAGTCTTGTTGTGACTACAATGGGAAAGTGAAAATTGCTCAAGGAACCTTCATTATGGGTACTGCTGCTGATACCTACGTCCGCGCCCGTATCGACACCGACACCAAGGAGCGCGCCGCCAGCGCGCTTGAAGCAATGGGGTTGTCGATTTCTGATGCCATCCGCCTGCTGATGCTGCGCATCGCCGACGAACACCGTTTACCCTTCGAGGTAAAGGTGCCCAACGCTACCACGAAGAAGGCCATTGCCGAACTGGAGGCTGGCAAGGGCAAGAAGTTCTCCAGCGTTGATGACCTGATGGCGGATTTGCATGCGGACGATTGACCGATCCTCCGCATTCAAACGTGACTACAAGCGTGAAACCAAGGGGCAGCACCGCGCCACACTCGATGACGTACTCAAGCCCGTATTGATCGCGCTTGCGACCGATCAGCCGCTCGAAACGCGCTACCGCGATCACGATCTTTCTGGCGATTGGGCGGGCTATCGTGAGTGCCACGTCAAACCGGATTTATTGCTGATCTATCGCAAATCGGGTTCCGATATATTGCGGCTGGCGCGAATTGGCTCGCATAGCGAGCTTTTCGGCTAACGAATCCGTTGCCTGACTCAAACTAAAATACTACCTGTTTTTGATCGGCTCCTTTTGAAAAAAAGTTAAAGAACCTTCGTGTCGGGAAAAAGCCTGAACAGGCTTTTTCTCCCCATCTCTTCGCCATGCCGTGCATGGTTTCAAGCTCGCATTTCGCGCGCTCTGCCGCGCAAACGCAATCTGCCACCAAACATCAAATAACACCATGATTTTGATATAAATCATGGACACCGTTACAAAACAAGCGCACTGTTGCGCGATTGATAAACGACGCTTGATTCAGGCATGAAACTCAAGATCAGTCAGAAAATTACCAGCCTGCTGGTGTTTTATTTTCTGGTGGCGGTGGTGGCGATCGGCTCGACGCTGGTGGTGT
>JAITML010000021.1 GCA_031277395.1 Methylobacillus sp.
ACAAACACGTCGCGCACGGCGTCGATATTGTTTTTCGGATCGATCACGCGCCCGTTTTTGATGTGGATTTTCATCAGGTATTCCCCGCCAAAATACTCATCACCGCCATGCGCACGGCAATGCCGTAAGTGACTTGCGGCAATATCACGGATTGCGCGCCGTCGGCTACGGCGGAATCAATTTCCACACCACGATTCATGGGGCCGGGATGCATCACGATCGCGTCCGGTTTCGCAAGCGCGAGCTTTTCCGCCGTGAGGCCGTAACATTTGAAATATTCCTGCGCGGAGGAGAGCAGCGCGCCATTCATGCGCTCGTTCTGCAGACGCAGCATCATCACCACATCCGCATTCTTGAGCCCTTGGTTCATGTCGTGATAAACCTGCACGCCGAGGCGCTCCACGTTTCCGGGCAGCAGCGTTTTGGGTGCGATCACGCGCACTTCCGGCACGCCCAGTGTGGTCAGCGCATGGATTTCGGAACGCGCGACGCGCGAGTGCAAAAGATCGCCGACGATGGCGATGCGCAGATTGTGCATGTCCGGTTTGTAGCGGCGGATGGTGAATATATCCAGCAACCCTTGCGTCGGATGCGCGTGGCGGCCGTCGCCCGCATTGATGACGTGGATGTGCGGCGCGACGTGACGCGCGATAAAGTGCGCCGCGCCCGACTGCGAATGACGCACGACAAACATGTCGGCGTGCATCGCGGCGAGATTATTCACGGTATCCAGTATGGTCTCGCCCTTGGATTGCGAGGAGCTGCCGACATTGAGGCTGACCACGTCTGCCGACAGCCGTTTGGCGGCGATTTCAAACGTGGTGCGTGTGCGCGTGCTGTTTTCAAAGAAGAGGTTGCATACCGTCTTGCCGCGCAGCAGCGGGACTTTTTTAACCTCGCGCTCGGACACACCTGCGAAGGATTCGGCGGTATCAAGGATGTGGCGCAGAATGTCTTGCGACAAACCTTCAATCGAGAGCAGATGTTGCAGTTCGCCGTTTTTGTTGAGTTGCGGGTTGGTCGTCATTTTATTTTTTTTCATTCAATTTGAAGGAAAAAACACCGCTCTCGTCGCGCAGCAATTCCAGACTTTGCGTGGGTGCAAGGTCGAGTTTCGCAGCGGCGATTTGCGCTTCGACCGGCATTTCGCGTCCACCGCGATCAACCAGCACGGCGAGCGTGATCTTGGCGGGGCGGCCATAATCGAACAGCTCGTTCATCGCGCCGCGTATGGTGCGACCGGTGTAGAGCACATCGTCGATAAGCAGGATGTGACGGCCTTCCACCTCAAACGGAATATGCGAAGGCTTGATTTGCGTGTGCAGCCCACGCTGCTCAAAATCGTCACGATAGAAGGAGATATCCAGCGTGCCGAACGGGACTTCGCTGCCAAGCAACGGATGCAAACGTTCGGCCAGCCATGCGCCGCCGCTGTGGATGCCGACCAGCGCGATACGCTCCTTAGCCGCGAGTTCCCTGATCTTGTCCGCGAGCGTGGCGACCAGATGTTCCGCGTCAGGCAGTTGCATAACGATCCAGATAATGTTGAAGAACAAGTTGCGCCGCGACCTGATCCAGCATGGGTTTTTGTTTGCGTCCGGCGACGCCCGCCTGTTTGAGATTTTGACTCGCTTCGACGGAGCTCAGCCGTTCATCCACGAGCGAAACCGGAAGGTTGAAACGTCCTTCCAGCCGTCGCGCGAATTTGCGGGCGAGGTGTGTCAATTCATGCTCCGCGCCGTCCAGATGAGTGGGCAGACCGACCACCAGATGCGCCGGTTTCCATTCGGTGATGAGCCGGGCGATAGCGGCGAAGCGAATGTCGTTGCTTTCAGAATCTATGGTTTGCAGCGGATGCGCGATGCCGACCAGCGTATCGCCCACGGCTACGCCGATGCGGCGTTCACCGAAATCAAAACCGAGTAGAGTGCCAACGGATGGGGCTGTTTGGGTGGGGGTTTTTGCAGACGCGGCCATCTGCATCAGGCGTGCCCCACGCCATCCGAAAGCCGCGCGAAATCAATCCCCAGCAGATTCATCGCGGCGTGGAGTTTTTGTTCGTTGGGCAGATCAAAAATCACCGCCTGTTGCGCGGGCACGGTCAGCCAGGCGTTTTGCGCGAGCTCCTGCTCCAGTTGCCCCGCGCTCCACCCGGCATAACCCAGCGAAACCAGCATTTTTTGCGGCCCGTTGCCGGTGGCCGCTGCTTCCAGAATATCGCGCGAAGTTGTCAGCGCGGTATCGTCGTTAATCATGAGTGAAGACTGCCACTGCCCCACCGGATTATGCAGCACAAAACCGCGATCCACATGCACCGGCCCGCCGAAATAAACCGACTCGCGCGCGCGCTGCTTGTCGCGTACTTCCAGATTGATCTGCAGGAAAATGTCTTCCAGATTCATTTCGATGGGGCGATTGATGAGGATGCCCATCGCGCCATGCGCGTTGTGCTCGCAAATAAAAGTCACGGATTTCGAAAAATGGGGATCGGCCATGGCGGGCATGGCGATAAGGAAATGACCGGTAAGATTAACGCTGTCCACGTGACTAGTATCGCACAACGCAGCGGCTTGGGGAATAGCCGAAGGGGAATGGCTTGTCTGGCGCCCTGATGCAGCAGGGCATTCGGCTCAAGCCGGTTTGGGCTCCAGATAGCCGGTAATTTCCAGATCAAAGCCCGCCATGCTCGGCATTTTGCGCGGCACGGCCAGCAGACGCATTTTGCGCACGCCGAGGTCGCGCAGGATTTGCGAACCTATGCCGAAGTCGCGGAAATCCTGGCGCGAGCGTACCGGCTCGTCGGCATGGCGGATGCGGTCTGTGAGTTGCTGGCCATCCTCGTTGCGGCGCAGCAGCACCATCACGCCGCAATCGGATTTCTGGATTTCGCGCATCGCATCCAGCAAATTCCACGAATGGCTGCGACTGTCGCTGTCCAGAAGATCAAAAATCGAGAGTGGCTCATGCACGCGAACGAGTACTTCCTTGTCTGCATCCGGCGTGCCCTTGACCAGCGCGAGGTGAGTTTCGTTCGCGGTTTTATCCGCGTAGGCAATGAGGTGCATCGCGCCGTAAGGCGTGGTAATCATGCGCTCCGTCGCGCGTTCGACGAGACGTTCGGTCTGGCTGCGATAGCGGATCAGGTCGGCAATCGTGCCGATTTTGAGCTGGTGTTCGGCAGCGAAGGTGACGAGATCGGACAAGCGCGCCATTGTGCCGTCGTCTTTGAGGATTTCGCACAATACGCTCGCAGGCATGAGTCCGGCCAGCGCGGCGAGATCGCACCCGGCCTCGGTATGTCCCGCGCGCGCGAGCACGCCACCATTTTGTGCCATGAGCGGGAAGATGTGGCCGGGGCTGACGATGTCGCGCGGCGCGGCGTTTTTTGCCACCGCAGCCTGTATGGTGCGCGCACGGTCAGCAGCGGAAATACCCGTGGTCACGCCGGTTGCGGCTTCAATCGAAGCAGTGAAGTTGGTGCCCAGCCGTGAGCCGTTTTGACGCACCATAAGCGACAAATTGAGATGGCGGCAACGTTCCTCGGTCAGCGTGAGGCAGATCAGCCCGCGCCCGTGCTTCGCCATGAAATTGATGTGTTCGGGCGTGACAAACTGCGCGGCGAGAATCAGGTCGCCTTCATTTTCACGATCTTCCTCATCCACAAGCACGACCATGCGGCCAAGGCGGATATCCTCGATGATGTTTTCAATGGGGCTGATCATGCTGATTCCGGCGCGTTGTTCCATTGCGTCATGCGTTCGATGTAGCGCGCGACCTGGTCGATTTCCAGATTGACGCGGCTGCCGACGCCCAGCAGTTTGAGCGTGGTCATTTCCAGCGTATGCGGAATCAGGTTGATGCCGAACACATCGCCTTCCACATTGTTCACGGTGAGACTCACGCCATCCACCGCAATCGAGCCCTTGATCGCGATATACCGCGAAATCGCATGGGGAGCGCGCACGACGAGGTGCATGCAATCACCAGCGGGTTCGAATTTGACAACCTGGCCTACACCATCCACGTGCCCGCTGACGAGATGTCCGCCGAGCCGATCCGCGAGCCGCAATGCCTTTTCCAGATTCACCGCGCGCGGCGCATCCAGCCCTATCGTGCAAGACAAAGTCTCGCGCGAAACGTGAACATCAAACGAATGTGCGTCAAACTTCACCACGGTCAGGCATACGCCATTCACCGCAATGCTGTCGCCCAATGCTACATCGCCCATGTCCAGCCCGCCGACTTCGATATGCAACTGCGCATCCACTCCGGCAGGCGTGACACGCTCAATCTGACCAACGGCTTGTATGATTCCGGTAAACATGCATTGGATTTTAACAGAATCGTGCGCTGAAACCTTGAATCAAGTACTGTCTGGCTCTGAAGAATGCGCAGCGGACAGGAACAGATCGCAACAAAAGGCAAAAGCCAGCGGGTCGGCTTTTCACCCATGAAAGTTCAGCCCTGCTAAAATCCCGTTCCATGTCCCTGCCACTCGAACTCTTTATCGGCTTGCGCTATACCCGCGCCAAGCGCCGTAATCGCTTTATTTCGTTTATCTCCATGACCAGCATGGCTGGTATTGCGCTGGGTGTGGCGGCGTTGATTGTCGTGTTGTCGGTGATGAACGGGTTTCAGCATGAATTGCGCACGCGCATTCTGGGTGTGGCTTCGCATTTGCAGATTACCGGGCTGGATAATCAATTGAGCAATTGGCGCGGCCTCGCGCTGGAAGTGAGTCGGCACAAGAAAGTGCAGGCGAGCGCGCCGTACATCATGCAGCAGGGCATGTTGGCCAACGGACAGGCGGTGCAAGGCGCGATTGTGCGCGGCGTGATTCCGGCGGAGGAGGACAAGGTCGCGGAGGTCAGCCAGCACGTCAAGGCGGGCAGTTTCGATGCGTTGCAGCCCGGCGGATTCGGCATTGTGATGGGTACGGATCTGGCGATGATGCTGGGCGTGGGCGTAGGCGACAAGGTGGTGGTGATCGCGCCGCAGGGGCAGTTCACGCCAACCGGCATGGTGCCGCGCATCAAGCAGTTCACGGTGGTTGGCATTTTTCAGGTGGGCATGAACGAGTATGACTCGGCGCTCGCCTTCATCAATCTCGACGATGCTGCCGTGCTTTATCGCATGGGCGACAAGGTTTCCGGCCTGCGGCTCAAAGTGGATGATCTGGATCGCGCGCCGGAAGTGGCGCAGGATTTGGCGAACCAGCTTCCGCCTGGTTATTACATCAGCGACTGGACGCAGCAGCACGCCAATTTCTTCCGCGCGGTGCAGATGGAAAAGCGTGTGATGTTTGTGATTCTGACCTTGATCGTGCTCGTCGCGGCGTTCAACATCGTTTCGACTTTGGTGATGGCGGTGACCGACAAGCGCGCGGATATCGCGATTCTGCGCACGCTGGGCGCGGTTCCGGGCAGCATCATGCTCATCTTCATTGTGCAGGGCGCATTGATAGGCGTGATCGGCACGTTGATGGGCGTGATCGGCGGCGTGTTGCTCGCGCTCAATATCGGAACCGTGGTGCCGTTTATCGAGCATTTGTTCGGCGTGCAATTTCTCGCCAAGGATGTGTATTTCATCAGCGATCTGCCCTCCGAACTGCAATGGACGGACGTGATCGTGATTACCGTGATGTCGATAGTGCTGAGTTTGCTTGCGACGATTTATCCGAGCTGGCGCGGCGGCAAAATCAATCCGGCGGAGGCTTTGCGCTATGAGTGATGTCGTCATCGCCTGCCGCGACCTGCATAAAACCTATGCCGGGCTGGATGTGGACGTGCTCAAGGGCATCAACCTCACCATTGGCAAAGGTGAGCAGGTTGCCATCATCGGCGCATCCGGTTCCGGCAAAAGCACGCTGCTGCATATTCTGGGCGGATTGGATGCGCCTACGCGAGGCGAGATTGATCTGCTCGGGCGAAATCTTGCGAACGTCATGTTTGAATTCACACGCAGCAAATTGCGCAATCGCGCGCTTGGCTTCGTCTATCAATTTCACCACCTGCTGCCGGAGTTTACCGCACTGGAAAATGTCGCGATGCCGCTTCTGATCCGGCCCATGGCGCGCGCCGAGGCGCTGGAAAAAGCTGCGGCCTTGCTTGATCGCGTAGGGCTGGGCGAGCGTCTGGAACACATGCCGGGCGAGCTTTCCGGCGGCGAGCGGCAACGCGCGGCAGTGGCGCGCGCGTTGGTGGCGAATCCGCAATGCGTGCTCGCGGACGAGCCGACCGGCAATCTTGATCAGCATACCGCACATGCCGTGTTTGATCTCATGCTGGAACTCAACCGCGACCTCGGCACCAGCCTCGTCGTGGTCACGCACGATACGGAACTCGCGCGACGCATGGGGCGCGTGTTGCGGCTGCAAGATGGCCGGTTGATCGACGCGTAATTCATGCGCGGCCTTATCCTCGCTTTCGCGCTTGGGGTTTGGCTGCTGCAACAACAGGCAACGCTGCCCGGCGCGGGCTGGTTCGCCGCGCTTCTTTTGCTTCCCCTGCTCTGGCTGCTGCGGCGCTACGCGGCGCTGTTCCGGATTTCCACGCTTTTATTTTCCGTGCTTGCGGGTTTTCTCTGGGCGGCGGGTTACGCGCAGGTGCGGCTCGCCGATGAATTGCCGTCGGCGTGGGAAGGGCGCGATATTCGTGTGGTGGGCGTGGTGGCCGATCTGCCGCAATTACAGGAGCGCGGCGAGCGTTTTCTGTTCAATGTCGAGCAGGTCGAAACCGAAGGCGCGAGTGTTCCATCGCGTATTTCGCTTACCGACTATGAGTTCAATATGGCATCGAAGCAGCAACCCGGGCGTGTGTTTCATCCGGGCGAGCGCTGGCGGTTGACCGTGCGCCTGAAGCAGCCACACGGCGCCTGGAATCCGCACGGATTTGATTTTGAGGCGTGGGCGCTGGAACGCAATATCCGCGCGACCGGCTATATCCGCGAGGATGCCGCCAATACCCGGCTCGCACCGCAGGTGTGGCGTCCGGCTTATCTCGTGGAGCGCGTGCGTGAAGCCGTGCGCGACCGTTTCCGCACGGTGTTGGGCGATGCGCCTTATGCCGGGATTTTGCAGGCGCTTGTGATCGGCGATGAAAGCGCGATCCCCAACCGCGATTGGGAGCTTTTCCGCAAAACCGGCGTGGTGCATCTGGTGTCGATTTCCGGTCTGCATATCACCATGATCGCGGGGCTGATATTTGCGCTGGTGCAGGCGTTGTGGCGGCGCAGTGAGATATTGACCTTGCGGATGCCCGCGCGCAAGGCAGCGACGGTGGCGGGTTTGATCGCGGCATTCGCCTATGCTTTGCTGGCGGGGTTTTCAGTGCCTACGCAGCGCACGGTATTCATGCTGGCTGCGCTCGCCGCAGCCTTGTGGAGTGGACGCGCAGGCTCGATGTCGCTGGCATTGTGCTGGGCGGTATTTGTGGTGATATTGCTTGATCCGTGGGCGGTTACCGCGCCCGGTTTCTGGCTGTCGTTCGGCGCGGTGGCGCTGCTGGTGTATGTAGGCAGTTGCCGATTGGAGCAGCGCATGCACTGGTTTAGGGAAGCGCTGCGCTCGCAGTGGGTGATCGCGCTCGGATTGACGCCGTTGTTGATCGCGCTGTTCCAGCAGGTTTCCATTATTTCGCCGCTTGCCAATGCGATTGCAATTCCGCTCGTGAGTCTGGTGGTCACGCCGCTCGCCTTGCTGGGCGCGGTGATTCCGGTTGATGCGATTCTGCATTTGTCACATGGCGTGATGGATGCGTGCATGCGGTTTTTGCAGTTTTGCGCTGACCTGCCGCTCGCCGTCTGGCAGCAACATGCGCCGCCATCGTGGGCGATTATCGCCGCCGTTGCGGGCGCAATCTGGCTGCTGTTGCCGCGCGGATTTCCGCTGCGCTGGCTGGGGCTCGCCGCGTTGATGCCGATGTTTCTGCTGGCGCCACCACCGCCCGTGCCGGGCGCGATGCAGGTGACGGTGCTGGATGTGGGGCAGGGAACTGCCGCGGTGATACGTACCGCGCATCACGCGCTGTTGTACGACACCGGGCCGAAATATTCTTCGGAAGCTGACAGCGGCAACCGCATTATCGTGCCCTTTCTGCGCGGCGAAGGCATTGCGCGGCTGGACGGCATGATGATTTCGCACGACAACATGGATCATTCCGGCGGCGCCGCGTCGATATTCAGCGCCATGCCGGTCGGCTGGCTTGCTTCGTCACTGCCGCCGGAGAGCGATCTGCATGCTCTCGCGCGGCGCGATATGCGCTGTTTCGCGGGGCAAAACTGGACATGGGACGGCGTGCATTTTGAGGTATTGCATCCCGCGCCGGAAAGCTATGACCTGGTCAAACTCAAGGACAACGACCGCAGTTGTGTGCTCAAGGTGAGCAGCGCCTACGGCAGTGTGTTGCTGACCGGCGATATCGAACAGCGCACGGAAAATGAATTGATCGCGCGGGATGGCGGCGCGCTCAAAAGCGATGTGCTGCTCGCGCCGCATCATGGCAGTAAAACCTCCTCGACGGCGGCATTTGTCGAAAACACGCATCCGTCTGCAACGGTGTTCACGGTCGGCTATCGCAACCGCTTCAGGCACCCAAGGCCGGAAGTGGAGGAGCGTTACAGCCGCGCGGGCAGCCTGTTGTACCGCAGCGATCGGGACGGCGCGGTGATTTTCGGCTTTCACGATGCGCAGGCTGTCGAGGTTACGCGCTGGCGGTGGATTGAGCGTTATTATTGGCAGAAAAATCCGGCCGGGGTTGATGAAAACGGCCCGGCAGGATAAAGTAGCGCGCATTATCAAGAACAAAGGAAAGCCGTCGTGTGGACTATTATCAAAGAGGCAGGCTGGCCGATCTGGCCGCTTATCATTGCCTCGGTTGTTTCGCTGGCTATCATTATTGAACGATTTGTTGCCTTGCGCGCCAGCAAGGTCGCCCCGAAAAATCTGTTGGCGGAAGCCCAGCAGGCACTGGGTCGCGGCGGCAATATTCGGGAAAACTTCGCGCAGTTCGAGAATGCTTCTCCGCTGGGGCGCATTTTCGCGGCGGCTGTTTACAACATGAACAGCACGCGCGAAGTCATGATGGAATCCGTCGAGGAAACCGCCCGCGCCGTGACGCATGATCTGGACAAATATCTGACGACGCTGGGCACCATCGCGGCGGTCGCGCCTTTGCTGGGTCTGCTCGGCACCGTGATCGGGATGGTGGAGCTGTTTGGTGCGTTCCAGTCCACCGGCCATGACATCGTGCGCTTCGCGAGCGGTATTTCGGTCGCGCTGTACAACACCGCAATGGGTATCATCGTGGCCGTGCCCAGCATGATTTTCTATCGCCACTTCCATGCCAAGGTGGACGGCCTGATCGTCAGCATGGAGAGCGAGGCCATCAAGCTCGTTGAAATCATCCAGGGCAAGCGCAGATAATGAATTTCCAGCGCGGCAGAAAACACGAGGATCTGGAGATGAGCTTGATACCGCTCATCGACGTGTTGCTCGTCATCATTATTTTCCTCGTGGTAGGCGCGACCTTTTCGCGCATCCATGAACTGAACATCACCCTGCCGACCGCCGAGGCCGCTGCGCCCGAGGAAAAGCCGAACATGGTTACGGTCGGGATTGATGCCTCCGGACGTTACTCGATCAATCGCGTTGATCTCGCGGACGGTTCCGTCGAGAGCATAGTCGCCGCGCTGCAAAAAGCGGTGGGTGACAGCAAGGATCCGGTCATCGTAGTCAGCGCCGACGCGAACAGCACGCACCAATCCGTGATCAACGTGATGGAGGCGGCGCGCGAGGCGGGTTACACGCATATTACGTTCGCCACGCAGGCCAAAGGCTCCTGAGCGGGGCCGCTGACCTCACGCGCTCGATAGGGCAAGCATGTCGAAATCCACGTCCAGACGGACGATTGCTCTGACTTCTGCCACCGCCACCGCAGTTTACCTGCGGCTTTTCCGTTACGCTTGGCGCTACCGGTTGATATTTGCGATCAGCGTACTCGCGCTGATCGTGCTTTCGGTCAGCAACACCGGCTTCGTTGCGGGCATCAAGCAAGTCACGGACGAAGGGTTCGTCAACAAAAACCCGGAAAAACTGATATGGTTTCCCTTGATGCTGTTCGTACTGGTCGCCATACGCGCTACTGCAGGCTTTATCTCGGGAGTGGCGATGCGCTGGGTGGCGCGGCGCGTGGTCAGCGACCTGCGGATAGACGCTTTCAAAACCCTGATGGCATTGCCGATTGCCTATTATGACGCCAATTCCGTTGGCATCATCACCTCCAAGCTGACCTACGATACCGAAGGTGTGGCAAGAATTTCGTCCAACACCGTCATAAGCACCGTGCGCGATACGCTAAGCGCGCTTGGCATGATCGGCTATATGCTTTATCTCGACTGGAAACTGACGCTGATTTTTGCCGTTACGATTCCATTCATGGGAATTTATCTCAAAAAAGTCACGCCTAAAATCCGCTCTGTTGGTCGGCAAGTGCAACAGACGATGGGCGTGATTACCAAGGTTTGCGAAGAGGCAATTTCCGGCCAGCGCATGGTCAAGATTTTCGGCGGCGAGGACTACGAATGGCGGCGATTTTCCCGCGCCGTCAATGACAACCGCCAGACCCAGGTGCGTTTCACGCGTCGCAATTTGCTGAGCAGTTTCGTGATTGAAATGCTATCCGCCATCGGCCTCAGTCTGGTGGTGTACTACGCCATCGGGCGCTTTACAGTGGGCGAGTTCGCCGCGTTTCTTACAGCCATGCTCATGCTGATTCCCTCGATCAAAAGTCTGGCCGGCATCAACGAAGATTTGCAAGTCGGGATCGCTGCCGCGCAAAGTCTGTTTGGGTTGATGGATACGCATGGCGAGGCGGACGAGGGTACTGCCGAAATCGGCCGCGCCAAAGGCCATATCGAATTTCGCCAAGTTACTCTGCGCTATGAAAACGCCAAGCGCGATGCGATCAACAGTCTCAGCGTTTCGGTGCAACCCGGCGAAAAAGTTGCACTGGTCGGGCGCTCCGGCGGCGGCAAGAGCACGCTGGTCAATCTGTTGCCGCGTTTTTACGAAATGCAGCAAGGCATGATTCTGCTTGATGGCATAGACATCCGCACCCTGAAGCTCAAAAATCTGCGACAGCAATTCGCGCTCGTAAGTCAGGAGGTCGTGCTGTTTAACGACACGGTGTTTAACAATGTGGCCTACGGCGATTTGCGCGATACGCCAGAGGAAAAAGTCATCGAGGCGGTCAAGGCTGCCTATGCGTGGGAATTCATTCAGCACCTTCCGGATGGCCTGCAAACCGAAATCGGTGACCGCGGCGTGCGCCTCTCCGGCGGCCAGCGGCAACGTCTCGCCATCGCGCGCGCGATACTCAAGGATGCCCCCATCCTGCTGCTCGATGAAGCCACCTCCGCGCTGGATACCGAATCCGAACAGCATGTGCAAAAAGCGCTGGATGAACTCATGCGCAACCGCACCTCCATCGTTATTGCCCACCGCCTCTCCACTATTGAAAACGCCGACCGCATTCTGGTCATGGAACAGGGTGAAATCGTTGAAAACGGTACGCACGAAGAACTGCTCGCGCTGAACGGGCATTACACCAAGCTGTATCGAAAACAATTTCACTAGGTCAATGCCATGAGTGAATGGCTGCAACGCGAATGGACTAAAACCAGCCTCTGGCAAATTTTGCTGAGACCGCTTTCGTGGTTGTTTGGAATGCTCGCGGCGTTGCGTCGCCTGGGCTACAAAACCGGTATTGCAAAAAGCATTCATCTGCCGGTGCCGGTCATAGTCATTGGCAACATCACGGTCGGCGGCACGGGTAAAACCCCGCTGGTGATTTGGCTGGCGCAGCGACTGCAAGCCGAAGGATGGAAGCCGGGCATCATCAGTCGCGGTTATCGCGGCAGCAATACATCACCACTTTCCGTTACGCCCGCGAGCGATCCTGCCCTCGCGGGTGACGAGCCCGTGCTTGTTGCCGCGCGAACCAACGCGCCGGTTTTTATCGGAAAAGATCGCGTCGCTGCCGGAAATGCCTTGCTGCAAGCGCACCCTGAATGCGATGTCATCATCAGCGACGACGGCCTGCAACATTACCGGCTTCAACGTGATATGGAAATCGCTGTGGTGGATGGCGCGCGGCGCTTCGGCAATGGCAAGCTGCTTCCCGCCGGGCCGTTGCGCGAACCCATGACACGACTCAACAGCGCGGATGCCGTGGTTTGCAATGTCGCGGAGAACGGAGACATTCTCGAAAAACTTCCGCTCACTGCTTTCTGCTTGATGCTTGCTGTGCTGGCCAAAGAGTGTGTCGCTACCATGCAGTTGCAACCCGTTGTTTTTCGCAATCTGGCCGACCGCAGCCGCACGGCGATGGCCGCGGATTTCGCAGACAGAAATTTGTTGGCGATTGCAGGCATCGGCCATCCGTCGCGCTTTTTTGATCAACTGAAAAGCATGGGCCTCACTGTTGAATCACGCGCATTCCCCGATCATCACGCCTACACGCCCGCCGATTTGCCAAGTGGCGCGGTGGACGCGATACTGATGACTGAAAAAGACGCGGTGAAATGCCGCGCCTTCGCCCGCCCCGAGTGGTGGTATCTGGAAATCGAGGCGCAACCGGATGATGCTTTGATCGAGTGCATATTGAACAAGTTAAGGAAATAAAATGGACGCAAAATTGCTGGAAGTTCTGGTCTGCCCGGTGTGCAAAGGGCCGCTTGTTTACGAAAAACCCGCGAGTGAATTGATCTGCAAACCTTGCCGGCTCGGGTTCCCGATCAAGGACGGCATTCCCGTAATGCTGGAAGACGAAGCGCGCTCGTTGCCCGCAGAAGAAGAAGTCTGATGGCGCTACGCTTCAAGGTTGTTATCCCTGCTCGCTTTGCGAGCACGCGCTTGCCGGGAAAGCCGCTGCTCGACATCGCGGGTAAACCCATGATTGTTCATGTCGCCGAAAAAGCGCGCGCCAGCGGCGCGGAAGAAGTCGTGATTGCCACCGATGACGAACGCATTTTGCAAACTGCGCAAAGCCACGGCCATCAAGCCGTGATGACCCGCGTCAATCATGTTTCCGGTACCGATCGCATCGCCGAAGTCGCCGCAATTTTCGGCTGGGCGGACGACACCATCATCGTCAATGTGCAGGGCGACGAGCCGCTCATCGCCCCCGAACTTGTACGCGAAGTCGCGCAAAATCTCGCCGATCACAAGGATGCCGCCATCGCCACCGCCTGCCATCCCATCCACGACCGCGCATCTGTCTTCAATCCCAACATCGTCAAAGTTGTTACCGACCACGCCGGTTACGCCCTCTATTTCAGCCGCGCGCCGATACCCTATGAGCGTGATATTTATGCTGACAACAAACGCGAAGGAACATTGTCGCAGCCCGCATTCCGCCACATCGGAATCTACGCCTACAAAGCTGCCTTCCTGAAAATCTGCTCCCGGCTCGAAGCATCACCGATTGAAAAAGCCGAATCTCTTGAACAACTCCGCGCCCTTTGGCACGGCTACCGCATCAGCGTAGCCGTGACCGCAAACGCCCCAGCCACGGGCGTGGATACGGCGGAGGATTTGGAACGGGTGCGGCGCTGTTTGGATAACGCAAAGAATTCATGCTGTGCGTGACCGTTGGAAACAGCTTGCATGTTTTTTAGTCCCGGACTTGGGTAGCAATCCTGAATGCAGCTCTGTCTACCGGCACTTCGCCGTGATAAAGTTACAGAAATAATATTAATATTTAGCGATCCACATCATGATTATCGGCATTGATCTCGGTACCACCAATAGCCTTGTCAGCGTTTTTCGCGATGGGCAACCCCGGCTCGTTCCCAATGTGATCGGCCATGTTTTGACGCCTTCGGTGGTCAGCTTGGCGGATGACGGTTCCATGCTGACCGGATTGGCGGCGCGGGAGCGGTTGGCGACGCATCCGCAGCGCACGGTCAGCAATTTCAAACGTTGGATGGGCAGCGATCACGAGGTTGCGCTTGGTAATCGGCATTTTCGCGCGGAGGAGTTGAGCGCGTTCATTCTGGGGGCGCTCAAGGCCGATGCGGAGGCATGGTTGCAGGAGCCGGTTACGGAAGCGGTCATCACGGTTCCGGCTTATTTCAACGATGTGCAGCGCAAGGCGACGCAAACGGCAGGGCGATTGGCTGGGCTCAATGTGGAACGATTGCTTAATGAGCCGACGGCGGCGGGATTGGCCTACGGCCTGCAGGAGCGCAAGGATCACTCGACTTTTCTGGTCTTTGATCTCGGCGGCGGCACGTTTGATGTTTCGGTGCTCGGATATTTTGAAGGCATCGTGGAAGTTCGCGCCAGCGCGGGTGATACGCGGCTCGGAGGTGAGGATTTTGTGCAGACGCTGCTTGAGCAATTTCTGCACGAAACCGACATCAGCGATACTGACAGACAGATGGCGTTCGCAAATAAACTTTTCTGGCGCAGCGTCGAGCAAGCCAAGCGTGATTTAAGCGAAAAGGATAGCACCGAAATCACGCTGCGCATCGGCGACCATGACATTACACACACGATTGAGCGTGGCAAGTACGAAGAGTATTGCGTGCCGCTGTTGCAACGCCTGCGCCGACCAATAGAACGTGCGCTCATGGATGCAAGGCTGCGCCCTGAGGAACTCGACGAGGTTGTGCTCATCGGTGGTGCCACGCGCATGCCCATGGTGCGCCAGTTGGTGACACGTTTGTTCGGGCGCTTGCCGCTGCGTACCATCAATCCGGACGAAACCGTGGCGCGCGGCGCGGCGATTCAGGCGGCGCTCAAAGCTCGCGATGCTGCGCTCGATGAAGTCGTGCTGACCGATGTTATGCCGTACTCACTCGGTATCGTTTCCTCGGAAGAAGTTAATGGCCAGCGCTACTTTGACCGTTTCTCGCCTATTCTCGAACGCAATACGCCGGTGCCGGTTTCTCGCATGAAAGTTTTTGCAACTCTGGAAGACGGCCAGAAGACCATTTTGCTTGATATTCGTCAGGGTGAATCGCCCACGGCTAGCGAAAACCTGCAACTCGGCACGCTTGAAGTGTCTGTGCCACCTCGCAAGAAAGGCGAAGCAGAAGTTGAGGTGCGCTTCACCTACGATGCCAACGGTTTGCTGGAAGTCGAGGCACATGTGCCGTTGACCGAAAAAACAGTGAGCAGCTTAATCCATCGGGATTCGCAGGTAATGGATGAAACGAGCATTGCCCACGCGCTCGAAAAAATGAAAAGCCTTAAAATTCATCCGCGCGACCAGCAGGAAAATGCCTGGCTGGTACAGCGAGCCAAGCGGCTGTATGAAGATCATCTCGGTCACGTGCGCGAAATCATTGGCCACGAGCTCACACGCTTTGAAGTCGCGCTGGATACGCAAGACGAACGTGTCGTGCGCGATGCGCGTGCGGATTTTAAAAGTTTTCTTGACAACATTGATCGCGGATTTGTGTTGTGAGCAATATTTGGCAGCGGCTCGGTATTGAGGCGACGAGCGACCTCAAGGCCATCAGAAGCGCCTATGCTGCGCGTCTCAAAGTTACCCGACCGGACGAGGATGCTGCGGGCTATCAGGCGCTGCGTGAAGCTTATGAGGCGGCGCAACAACATGCGCAGTGGATGCTGCGCATGGAGGAAACTTCGCAGGAAAACGAATTTCGCGTCGAGATCGTTATGTCTGGCGAGTGCGACGATACGTTCGCCAGGAATCCGCAAGATCTGCATACTGTTTGGGAGGAAGAAATTCCGGAGCCGCCCCAATCTGCATTCAATCCTGCGTCGGAATTCCAGTCCGAACCAGAGCCTTTCCTCGACTCTGCGATGCCTACATGGCGCTCGCCTGACGAGTTGGCGCAAGAGCTCAAGCAGCTGCTGGAAACCTGTGGTCCCGCCACCGCTGCTGCGGAATGGAAGCTACTGGAACGCGAGTTGGATGATCTCCCTCTTTCCATGCTTGATGAAGCAAGCCGGGCTTTTGCCGATGTAGTGCTCGCAAGGCCGGATATTCCGCCAGTTTTCATTCTCAATGTCCTGCTGCGGCGCTTTGCTTGGTTGAGTGATTTTCGTGCGACGCAAATGTTGGGTGAACAGCGGGCGGATGCATTGCAAAGGCGCTTTGGCGGTAACATACCATTCGAGGTGGATGCAGCTTTTCTCGACCGCTATCGGGAAATTATTACCTTCGCGCAAACTGCGCGGAATTTGCAGGGGCGCAAGCAAGAATGCTACATCATGCGCGCCAACAGCCGCATTCGTCGCTTGTGGCGTGAACTGACTCTGGCGCAATGTGATGCGCTGGATATTGAACGAGAATTTCAAAATCGCATCAGCGCCGTATTGTCCAATTCGGGATGGTTACTGATTATGGCGTTCGTTGTGTTGCTCAGCTTCATTTTTTGGCAAAAGGGCTCTAGTTCAGGCGCTCGGGGAGCAGACGATTTGCCGCTTTTTATCGGGGCACTAGGTTTCGGAATCATGGGGTGGTTTATCGTCAGATTTGCCCATGTCAAAATACTTGATGCTCGGCAACAGTTGCAGCAACGTTTCTTCGGTACCGGGAATGGCCGGATGTGGCTGGGCATTCCAATCCGCACACTGATGGCAACTGTCTGCATGGTGCTCATGACGGTCTGCATCGCCGTAATCGAGGGCGGGTTTCAATTATGATTTCTTTCAGGAGAACCATATCATCGGCGGCGTGATCTTCGCTATTATCTTGGTCTTCGTTATTGCGCGAAGCCGAAGCTCCCAAGGTTCCAAGAACTCCGGAAATATCGTGGTGGTAAACCCTCTGCTGTCTTGGGGATTGCTCGGCCTTGTTGTTATCAGCATTGCTTTCGTGGAAGGAGTGGAAGTGGGTATCGCCACCATCCTGCTTATATTGTCATTTCTGCTTGCGCGATGGCCGAGTACCCATGCAGACGCGGCAACTCCCTGGGTGCTATTGCTGTGCGTTCTTGCCATTTTCGGCCTGTTCGGTCTTGCTCACAGGCCGTGGACGGGCGCGGCATCCGGTATCTTGTGGTTTATGTTGAGCATGTTGATCTACAACTACCGCACGCATTGGCTGGAGTTGAAATCGGGTTTGCCGCGCCTGCTCGTCAGTCTTGCCGCATGGCCTGCCACGGCATTGCTTCTGGCGCGCAAACAAGCGCCTGCGCCCATCATCGTTGCTTGTCTTTTGTCGATTGCATTGACCCCGTCCAACCGGCTCTATCTTTTGCTTCCTGTATGGATGGTCTGCACGCTGGCGGTACTCGGATTGGAACGCATTTTTGCAATAAGTGGCCGTGAACCGCGAGCCGCGCGTTAGCGAGCCACCCTTATTTAACCGACGTCAGTATCGCCCAATCCGTGCCCTTGCCGGGGCCGCTTTCCTGAAAGTGAATATCCACGGGATATTGCTTTCCGGAACAGGAGATAAACCAGCGTTCATCCCAGGTGCGCTGACCGATGGCTCCTTGAGGTGCGCGCAGAATATAAGGCGTGTAATCATTGGCGTTCGTGCAGGAATATTTCGCGGCAACAACACCCAACGCGCCGCCCATCGCATCCTGAGTCAGGGTCGCGTCAGCCAGCGTGCCTTTTTGCACCACACCCGCAGGCAGGGTCTCCTCCGCCGAGGCGCTCAACGCGGACAGCATCA
>JAITML010000025.1 GCA_031277395.1 Methylobacillus sp.
CATGGAAGTCATCCGAACATGCTGCCGGATACCCAACCTATCCAAATTGGTAAATGCTGCAACCATCGCATCGCGCGAGGTTCCGATGACTTCATAGCCCTTGTTAATGAGTAATTGCGCTAGATAACTGCCATCCTGGCCTGTCATACCACAAATCAATGCTCTCATTTTATCTCGCCTTTAGATGTCCAATACCTGTACCACATAGGTGTCTACTACGAAAAACGTACACGCCCTACCTCTAAACAATGTAGCCTGTTTGTACATGGTAGCGTCACTGGACAGGGCATACATCATTCGACACCAGAAAATCTCCATGATCCAGAATCAAACGATTTCGAGTCTAGGTAAGGGAAAAACCAGCCTTGCATGTTTCCATTTCCGCTTTGCCAAGAAAAAATGCCTGAAATGCCAAGGCAGCACGAGCAGATAATCTGGCTCCTCACGTAGCAGATCGGCTTCAGGGATGATAGGAATCCATGTTCCCGGCGTATAGCCGCCGAACTTTTCGATATTTACTTCACCAATACAAGCTATTTCTCTTTCAGTAAGGCCACAATATTGTAGCAATACGTTTCCCTTGGTAGATGCGCCCAATGCTGCGATCGTCTTGCCTTCCTTGTGTGCACTACGAATGAACGCCAGCAAGTCCGAGCGGGTACGAGCGACCCGCTCTGCGAATGCCTGATAAGGCGCCAATGTATCCAATCCGCGCGCGCACTCATCATTCAATATTTTTTTCACCGCTGCCGGAACCGCCTCGTTGCTGGATGACTTGGTTACGATAACTGAAAAACTGCCACCGTTCACGTCATTGAATTCGACATCGAGAATTTTGAATCCAACACGATCTGTCATCCACTTGATCTGCCGCAACGCATAAAACTCAAGGTGCTCATGACATACCGTATCATAGGAATTGGTATCCAGCATGGTTGGCATATAACTCTGCTCGAACACCCAGATGCCGTCATCCGCCAGCACATCATGCACCTCCTGCATGAAAGCCATCGGCGCTTCCAGATCGTAGAACATGGAAAAAGACGTGACGACTTTGGCTTTTCTACCGGGGAAGCGCTCTTTTAACAAACGGGAAGAAAAGAAATCCGGAATAAGTTGAATATGCGGTGGATAGTATGTGTAGAATTTGACGCCAGTCGGATCGATACCGACCAAATCCAGATCCTTGGGATAGGCCTGTAGCGTAGTGCTATCATTGCTACCTATATCGATTACCAAATCGCCCGGCTCCAACTCCACCATGCTGCGAATATGCTCCACTTTGCCGTGCAGATGCGCGACCATACTGGCATTCAAACCGGAGCGATAGCCATAATTCTCGCCATACATTTCGCCGAGATCGTAACTGTGTTCCATTTGCAGCAGCCCACATGCATCATCGCCCATACACTTCACCAGCCGCAACGGCCCGGTTGTCACCTTCGCGTTTTTCTCGCGCGGGAAAACACCGGTGAGCATTTGCTCACCAAGATCCAGTACACACTTGAGATGCGTGTTGCCGCAGATTCTGCATTGTTCTATTTTTCTGTAACTCATGTTTTCTCTTTCGCTATTTTCGGGTTGTTTCGAGTAACATCAAGTCCGCATCTACCATCACCTTCACCAATTGCTCAAATCCAATTTGCGGTAACCAACCCAGTATATTTTTGGCTTTGTCCGCACAGCCAACCAGCGGAAACGGCTCAACTGGGCGAATCGCACTTTCATCTTCACGGACATAATCGCGGTAATCCAGTTCCACATGACGGAATGCTATCTCACAAAATTCACGCACGGTATGTATCTCACCGGTCGCCACGATGTAATCATCCGATTGCGTGTGTTGTAACATCATCCACATGGCACGCACGTAATCACCGGCGAAGCCCCAATCCCGCTGCGCATCCAAACAGCCAAGGTACAACTCCTTGGATAATCCCAGTTTAATACTCGCTGCCGCATGGGTAATCTTGCGCGTCACAAATTCCAGCCGACGGCGTGGGCTTTCGTGGTTGAACAGAATTGCTGAGCAGGCAAACAACCCGTAGTGCTGGCGATAAATACGCACCATGGCATCCGCATACAATTTGGCTGCACCATACGGACTGCGTGGATTGGTCGGGGTATTTTCCATCTGCGGACTTTCCGTAGCCTCGCCAAATATCTCACGGCTGGAGGCTTGGCAAAAACGAATGCTTTTATCTGTCTGCTGTATCGCTTCCAGCAAGCGTGTCACGGCCAAACCATTTACTTCTCCAATGTTGGCGGGATTATCGTACATACCCGAGCCGGAAGAATAAGCAGCGAGGTTGTAAACTTCGTCGGGGCGATGATAGGCCAATATATCCACAATCCTCGCTTGATCCAGAAAATCCCATTCTTCCACGACCAAATGTCCGGCGAGTGTATATGGAAACTGCCGCTCGATGCGGTCAGCATGACGAGTGACCCCAATCACGCGATAGCCACGCTCCAGCAGCATCTCGGCCATGTAAGTACCGTCCTGCCCTGAAATTCCTGTAATGAGCGCAGTCTTCATTCTGCGTTTTCTTGATGCAAAAAAGTTTTCGAGCGCGGCACCAAGCTATGCGCCCACATGGCATACTCTTTCGGACGGAATACTTTTACCAAGCCACGACTCAGCCAAGTGGCATAACGACTACGCAACAATTCATACCACACCATAGATTCGGCTCGGCTCTGCTGCATCGTGTACCATTTCGCAGGCATAACTTGTCGCCATAACAATCCTGCCACGCAGGCTATATTGGCCAGCCAACCTGGCAAAACTGCAACAAGATATGCAACCAATCTCGACCTGCCGTACAACTGTTCTGCTAGAAATGCCCTGAACTCGCTTATGGTATAAGCACCCTTCGCTCGCTGATACACAATACGCAAGGAATCGCGCCATGGCTCCACAGGACAGATAGTCTGCTTATCCTCTGCTGTAATGTTCGTAAAAGACCATATCAGGCGAGGCCACTTGAACATCCATATCTCAAAGCCACGTGGAGTCCACATCGCATTACCATAGCGGATAATGATCAACGGCTCGGAGATCATCTGCGCGCCACCCGGCATGGGATTTTGAAATATCACACCAAAATGGATAAACAATGTCCCGTAATAAGATGCCCGGTCACGCGCCAACCATACGCTACGTCGCATCACTACGCCGCCAATGAATGACAAATAATCACCCACTTCACGAAAGAACATACTCCATTCTTCGGCTGAGTAATATTTATCGTATTCCAATAGGCAATGTCTTGATCGCAACACATTGGACAAATTGCGATTTCTAACCTCGGCGTTCACCACTACCAAATCCGGTGATGTCATGAGCACCTCTAGCACGCGCTGAATGGCATGTGGATGCAATAAGTCATCATCTGTCATTAGCCAGCAATACTCTCCTTGGGCATAACCAACAGCCTTGTCATAGTCTTTGTCCACACCGGAATTTTCCGATTCACGGTAGTAGCGTATCTGGGGATGGCAAGCCGCATAATCTATCATCACTTGCTGCGTATTATCCGGCGAGGCTCCATCCACCACAATTAACTCCACATTCGGAGTTAGCTGCGGCACTATCGAGTCCAGTGTCTCTACAATGAAATCACCGCGATTGTAGGTGGCGATACAAATAGAAAGCCTTATTGGGGAGGCTTGCAACTTCATGATTATTCAAATAATAATTGTGCAGATTCTGCAAACAAATAGTTAAAGGTAGCCGGGGCTGCATGCCCTTTTGTAACCCATTCCGAAATATCAGATCGGTTTACCGGGTTAAGATCGGCAGTTGCTGTATAGGCTTGATAGCCATGCTCAAAAAACATATTGAAAATTCGCTCAAAGTCCGGGTTGCTTCCTCCCGGGTGGAACTCATCTAAGCATATTTCCAATAACCATAATGGCTTGGGAGACATTGCCAATATTGTTTGAGCACCCTTGAGCACATGGTACTCGGCCCCCTCTACGTCAATTTTGATAAGCAAGCGCTCCCCATGAAAGCGACCAGCAAGCACATTGTCCAAGGTTGAAACCGGGACAATTTTGTGGAATTTTTCGGAATAACCTGCCCAGTTTTTGATTAAGGATGCCGACGGGCCGGATGCCCCATAGAGCGTGAGCAATCCCGGCCGCTCACTGAGCGCCACGGGAAAAATTTCGACTTTGTTCTCTCCCCATCCATTCACCATTATATTTTTGAAAAGGCACTGCAAATTTTGTTGCTGTGGTTCGAAGGCGATGACTGGCTTGCCTTTCTGCAAGGCAAGGAGTGTGTAATAACCAAGGTTGGCACCGATGTCTACAAACCTGTCCACCCGAAGCAATAGCCGGGATATAATAACTGTTTCATCAGGTTCAAATTTTCCCGCCCGCATCAACTTATAAGCGGGATGCAATCCCGATATCAGCTTGAATCCAAGCGGCGTTATTGTTTCCTGTGTTTTTGTCCAGACCTTGGTTCCCCACCAATCCTTGAAGATATGCAGCCTCCACATGATCTTCGCGTACCACTTTCTCAGAAGCGCCGAACGTTTTGCCAAGTTTTTCAAAGGGCGTAACAACATGAGTCTTAATATTCCTGAATACGCATGGCTAGATTTCGACAAACTCCTGATCCGCGATCAATTTGAACTGCTGGTCACAAGGCATTCTGAATTTTCTGTATTGATACTGGTTCTCGGCAAATTCCAAGCCCTGCACGCCATTCAAAAATTCCTTATCGAAATATGCAGGATCAACAAAAAAGGCATTCACGCCATTTCTATCCACTGTCACAAAATGATAGCCCTGCTTTTCAAAAAATTTGCGCCACCCTGTGATAGACACACCATAATAAAGGCTGGTAGGGTGCGCTTGGCCAAATATGAAATCAGGTTTGTATTTGATCGTCACACTACGTTCCGGGCCGTAGACCGCGTTATATTCGACCACAAAAATTCTGGGGCGGAAGCCACTCTGAAACAATGCTTCTGCAATGTAGTAGTCGTTACCATCAATATCCAGAGAAAAAACATCTGGATCGTGATGAAACGCAAGCTTGTAAAGTTCTTGTGCGCTCTCACGGGTAACGAACATATTCAGGCATTCGGCTCCAATGCTGTACCCAGCCACATTTCTGCGCGCCCGTTCCACCAGCTTCGGATCACCTTCAACCATTATTCCGTTATATTTCTCTGCCACCAGCAACCAAGCTGTATTATTTTCAATGCCATCAGCCGCAGCAATTTCGATAAAGTATCGATTACTGCTCTTCATTTGTCGCCGGAGAATATCAAGTATCCCATCTTCTCCATTTTGACTAAATCCGGAAAATTCCCACGTTGCCGGGCACCGCAGATCAATATTTCGCGCAGGCATCATTGCCGCCCCCTTGCTAAGCGCAATACTGATGCGCTGCCGGTCACGGATATCTTTCATGTAGTTAACTAGCTGTTTTAACATTTCATCTCTCGATTTAATTTTATATGAGGTGCAATTTCCAGCGCCCTTTGACAAGTTCCCGAATACAAGGGGTCAAATAGACGCTCAATGCAGAGGCCATCCCCCAAGCGAAACCCCCAGTTAAAAGTTCTGCCATTATTCCCTGCTCATGCGCCCGAAATTCCATTATCACAAGGTACCCGGCGATACCACATATTATCGTTACCCCCATTGGAACACCTAAATCTTTCGACAACCATGTCAGTGCATATCCTTTCAAGCAAGATTTGTGTGTATACCAGATACCAATGAGCAGATAAAGCATAAACAATACAAGCTGCGCTCCTCCTCCACCCATCACACCATGCAAAATGGAGAGTCCTGCCGTCAAGGGGACCATGATTACAATAAGCGCCACATAAACCTTGAACATTGGCCAAACCACACCATGAGCCAACATCAGCGCATAAGGTATATGCATCATGCCATGCAAGGCATATGCAGCCAACAGTAAAGCCATCACAGGCGCAATCTCCGCTGCAAGACTGGCGTTGCCCATCCATAGGCGTAATAGCGGTTGTCCTGCAAGAATTACCGCCATCGCCAAGGGGAACAGCAAGACCGCCATTCCTTGGCTTGCCGTGCGGTATTGCAGCAAGAGCTCATCGAATTTCTGCTGCGCCACTAATGCCGAGAACTTTGGATAAACAACGTTGAATACCGGCGAAATCAAAATATATAACCCACCGGCTACCATGTTGGCCAGCATATATTTTCCAAAATCTGCCAAGAGCAGTGTCTTGCTGAGTATTGTCTTGTCCAGTTGTGTCAATACCAAACCAGCGAGGGAAATTGTTCCAACACCCAAAGAAAATTTCAGCACCGGTCGAATGGTGTGCTTATCAAAACTCACGCCATCTATGCGCCCGATCACACGCCAAGCTGCCATCCGCATAATGATTGCTTGCGTGAGACCAATACCCACTTGCCAAAAGAAAAAAACTTCAATCGTGGGCGAAATAAACGCAAGTATCGCTACGGCTCCCAAACTGCCAATGGTTGTCATCGCCATGTTGATAACGCTCGGCACAGCCAAGCGGTGAGCGCCGATCAGCGCTCCTTGATATAACCCGGCCGGCCAGCGGCACGCAACAACCAAACCCATCAACATCACAGTGTGAGAAACAGCCTCTACGGAAAGTTGTTTGGGTTGCAACCAGTGGTTTGCAATCATCGGCGCCAGAGCAAAAATCACCCCCGCAATCGCTACGGCCACACCCCAGTAAATAACGGCAAAGGAGTGTAGCAGTTTGGCGGCTTCTGGAAGATTTCCTGAAGCGGTGTAGCGCGCAATTTCCCGATTGATGGTGGATGCCATCCCCATATCGAGCAACTGAAGCATCGCTTGCATGGTGATAAAAAAACCAATCAGTCCGTAGGCTTCTACCCCAAGGTATTTCAGGTAAAGCGGGACAACGGCTAACCCAAGCAGAACCGTCCAAATCGAGCTGGTTAGCCCAACCAGCAGGTTACGGCTAAGTTTCACGCACAATCACTCGTGATAAGTATGAGTATTGTAGCCATGCCGCTTGACCAGTTCGTCACGTTCGGCTGCTTTGAAATCTTCCAGCGCCATCTCCTTGACCAATTCCACAAACGATATCCGAGGTGTCCAGCCCAATTTTTCCTTGGCCTTACTAGCATCACCCAGCAAAGTTTCAACCTCGGTGGGTCGAAAATAACGCGGATCAACGCTGACGATGCACTTGCCTTGTTCGTCGTAGCCTTTCTCATCCACTCCGCCACCCTCCCAACGAACCTTGAGATCAATTTCCTGTGCGGCCGCATTAACGAAGTCGCGCACACTGTATTGCACGCCGGTGGCAATGACGAAATCTTCCGGCTGATCTTGTTGCAGCATCAGCCATTGCATTTCGACATAATCTTTGGCGTGCCCCCAATCGCGCTTGGCGTCGAGATTGCCCAAGTACAAGCGATCTTGCAAACCCAGTTTGATGCGCGCCAGCGCGCGGGTAATTTTGCGCGTGACAAAATTTTCGCCGCGCACTGGCGATTCGTGGTTGAACAAAATGCCGTTACAGGCGTAGATGCCATACGCTTCACGATAGTTTATGGTGATCCAGTAAGCATACAGTTTGGCAACCGCATAAGGTGAGCGTGGGTAGAATGGCGTGGTTTCCTTTTGTGGAATTTCCTGCACCAGACCGTACAACTCGGAAGTAGAGGCTTGATAAAAACGTGTTTTCTTCTCCATGCCAAGTATGCGTATCGCTTCCAGCACCCGCAATGCGCCGAGCGCATCAGAGTTTGCGGTGTACTCCGGCTCCTCAAACGAAACCGCGACATGGCTTTGCGCAGCAAGATTGTAGATTTCGTCCGGTTGCACCTGCTGGATGATACGAATCAGGCTGCTCGAATCTGTCAAATCACCGTGGTGCAGAAAGAAGCGCACATCTTTTTCATGCGGATCCCGATAGAGATGGTCGATACGCGCGGTGTTGAACGACGAGGCGCGGCGCTTGATGCCGTGTACGACATAACCTTTGTTCAAAAGGAATTCGGCAAGATAGGCGCCATCCTGCCCGGTGACGCCCGTGATGAGTGCTACCTTGTCTTTGCTCATCTACTCCTCCCCATAATTTGACCATCCGCCGCAATTGCTTTCATACCGCATTTTTCATGCCCATCAAGCTTCGTATGATACTACACTGACTCTCTATAACTGCGCCTCAAGCCAATTTCCAATAAAATGCCGCATTTGACCATCCGCCCCTATTTTGTTACGGTTTAACCCCTCTACAGACTTTATTTCATGCGTAAAAAAACCCAACCAGCCAGCTTTGAGCAGGCGCTTTTGGAGCTTGAGTCTCTTGTTTCCCAGTTGGAATCCGGGGGGTTGCCGCTTGAGCAGTCGCTGGCTTCCTACAAGCGCGGGACCGAGTTGTTGCAGTTTTGCCAGAAGACGCTGGCGGACGTGGAGCAGCAGGTGCGTGTTTTGAATGAAGCTGGTGCTCTGCAAGCTTTTACCCAAAACGACGATGAGTGATTTTTCTGCCTGGGCAGCGCGAATACAGGCGCGCGCCGAATCCACGCTTGATGCCTTGCTGCCATCGGAAAATGTGGCTCCGCAACGCCTTCATGCGGCGATGCGTTACGCGATTCTGGGCGGCGGCAAGCGTGTGCGGCCATTATTGGCGCATGCTTCGGGCGAGTTGTTTGGCGCGTCTGCGGATAAACTGGATATTGCGGCGGCGGCGGTTGAGATGATCCATGCCTATTCGCTCGTTCACGATGATATGCCGTGCATGGACGATGATGATTTGCGCCGCGGCAAACCTTCGTGTCACAAGCAGTTTGATGACGCGACCGCGTTGCTGGTGGGTGATGCGCTGCAAAGCCTCGCGTTTCAGGCGCTCGCGCAGCCCGGTCTGTGCAGCAATGCCGGGCAACAGGTGCATATGATCCATCTGCTTGCTGTGGCGAGCGGTTCGCGTGGCATGGCGGGCGGGCAGGCAATTGATCTGGCAAGTGTGGGGTTGAATTTGAGCCAGCAGGAACTGGAATTCATGCACATCCACAAAACCGGCGCCTTGATACGCGTCGCCGTGTTGCTGGGAGCGCATTGCGCCGATGCGCCGGACGAGAAAAAACTGCACGCGGTTGATCGTTATGCCAAGAGCATCGGCCTTGCTTTTCAAGTCGTGGATGATATTCTCGATGCCAAGGCTGATACCGCCACGCTGGGCAAGACTGCGGGCAAGGACGCGAAGAATAACAAGCCGACTTATGTCACCATCCTTGGCCTCGCGCAGGCACGGGAATTCGCCGCCGAACTGCACGCTGATGCCGTTGCCAGCATTGCTCCATTTGGCAGCGAAGGGCAACGTTTGACGCAGCTTGCCGATTTTATAACCGAGCGATCTTTTTGAATGCACCCATTGCTTGAAACCATAGCCGATCCTGCGCAACTGCGCCAACTGGATAAAAAAGACCTGCCGCAGCTCGCGGAGGAATTGCGCGATTTTCTCATTCACAGTGTCGCGCAAACCGGCGGACATCTCGCATCCAATCTCGGCGTGGTGGAACTGACCATCGCGCTGCACTATGTTTTCAATACACCCGATGACAAGCTGGTGTGGGATGTGGGGCATCAAACGTATCCGCACAAAATACTCACCGGGCGCCGCAACGGCATGTCCGGCCTGCGCCAGTCTGGCGGCATCGCGGGATTCCCGCGCCGCGCCGAGAGCGAGTACGACACCTTTGGCACCGGCCATTCGAGCACATCTATCTCCGCCGCGCTCGGCATGGCAGTAGCTGCTCAGCAGACCGGATCAGAACGGCGCGTCGTGGCCGTGATCGGCGACGGCGCAATGACCGCCGGCATGGCGTTTGAGGCGCTCAACAATGCCGGCACAAAAGACGCCAACCTGCTGGTAATCCTCAATGACAACGACATGTCGATCTCGCCCAATGTCGGCGCGCTCAACAATTATCTCGCACGTTTGCTGTCAGGCCGGTTGTATGACCGCATGCGACGCGGCACCGAGAAGATGCTGGGCGTCGCGCCACCCATACTGGAACTGGCCAAGCGCGCGGAAGAACACGTTAAAGGCATGGTGACGCCGGGCACGCTGTTCGAGGAATTCGGCTTCAACTACATCGGCCCCATCGACGGCCATGATCTGGACGTACTGACCGCCACGCTGTCCAACATCCGCGCGCTCAAAGGCCCGCAGTTTTTACACGTGGTAACGCACAAAGGCCATGGCTTCACGCCCGCCGAGGAGAATCCTGGCAGGTTTCACGGCGTCGGCAAATTCAACCCTGAAAACGGCGAGGCACTGGGGAGCACGGAACGCAAAACCTACACCCAGGTGTTCGGCGAGTGGCTGGTGGATATGGCTGAGCGCGATCCGCGCCTGATCGGCATCACGCCCGCAATGTGCGACGGCTCGGGGCTCAACCAGTTTCAGGAGAAATTCCCGGAGCGCTATTTTGATGTCGGCATCGCCGAGCAGCATGCGCTCACCTTCGCGGCGGGGCTTGCCTGTGATGGCAGCAAACCGGTGGTGGCGATCTACTCCACCTTTCTGCAACGCGCTTACGATCAGCTTATCCACGACATCGCGCTGCAAAATCTGCCGGTGCTGTTCGCGATCGACCGCGCCGGATTGGTCGGCGCGGACGGCCCGACGCACGCGGGCAGCTTTGATATCACCTATCTGCGCTGCATCCCGAACATGGTGGTGATGTGTCCCGCGGATGAAAATGAATGCCGCCAGATGCTCTACACCGGCTATATGCTGAACTCCCCCGCCGCAGTGCGCTATCCGCGCGGTTGCGGGCCCGGCGTACCAACAGAATATGAAATGCAGGCCCTGCCACTGGGCAAGGGCGAGATCCGCCGTCGCGGCAAAAAAATCGCCATCCTCGCCTTTGGCAGCATGCTTACGCCCGCGCTGGAAGCCGCGGAAAAACTGGATGCAACCGTGGCCAACATGCGTTTCGTGAAGCCTCTGGATAGCGCGCTGGTCTGTGAGCTTGCCGACAGCCACGAGATACTCGTGACAGTCGAGGAAAACACCGTCATGGGCGGCGCGAGCGCGGCGGTGATGGAAGCGCTGCAAGCCGCAGGCAAAACCACGAAGATTCTCACGCTCGGTCTGCCGGATGTTTTCATCGAACACGGCGCGCACGAAAAATTGCTGGCCGCCTGCGGTCTGGATACCAACGGCATCCGTGCGGCGATTGAGAAAATATTAACTGATTAGTATACTCAAGTATTGTATTGAACGTTCACGCCATGAAACAAGCCACGAATCATCCCGCCCCTCCGATTGAGGACGTGCAGAACACCCCCGATGTCCGTCATCTCGCGATCGACAAGGTCGGCATCAAATCCATCCGCCACCCGATCAAGGTCAAGGACAGAAGCGGCGGCGTACAGCATACCGTCGCGGTATTCAACATGTATGTGCATCTGCCCCACAACTTCAAGGGCACGCACATGTCGCGTTTTGTCGAAATCCTCAACATGAACGAGCGCGAAATCTCGATCGAGAATTTCGAAAGCATACTACGCGAAATGGTGCGACGTCTCGAAGCCCAGTCCGGCCACATTGAAATGACCTTCCCGTATTTCGTCAACAAATCCGCGCCGGTCTCGGGCGTGCAGAGCCTGCTGGATTACGAGGTCACCTTCATCGGTGAAATCAGGGACGGCAATTACAACATCACCGTCAAGGTGCTCGTGCCGGTCACCAGCCTGTGCCCCTGCTCCAAGAAAATTTCAGACTACGGCGCGCACAACCAGCGCTCGCACGTCACAATCACGGCGCTCATCAACGATTTCATCTGGGTGGAAGACATCATCACACTGGTGGAAGATCAGGCCTCCTGCCAGCTCTACGGCCTGCTCAAGCGTCCGGACGAAAAATACGTCACCGAACGCGCCTACGACCACCCGAAATTCGTCGAGGACATGGTGCGCGACGTGGCCGCCCAGCTCAACGCGGAACCGCGCATCGACGCCTACATCGTGGAATCGGAAAACTTCGAATCCATCCACAACCACTCAGCCTACGCGCTGATCGAGCGCGACAAGCGCGTGGTTTGAGCGGATAAACAAGCAAGCAAAAAAGCGCGGGATTCCGCGCTTTTTTATTTTTGAACGCAGATCATCTCCAATTCCGGTGCCACCCTTTTTGGTTTGATAGTCAGCCTCTCCTGTTCCTTCTTCCTGCCCTATCTTTTATTACTCAAAAGAATATAAAAATAATAATTCATTCCTTTACATTAATATAGGCCAGCTTGTACGCTTGGCGTCGATTGATTGCTGTCTATAGGCGGCAATGCGCAGTGCTAATCGGTACAAGTTAAGGAGGAATTTCCATGTTTCTGGATTCAACGTTGGCAGAATCGGCCATATCGGCTGATGCCATTAAAAGCGATTCATCCGATCCGCTATCCCAGATCAGGGCAGCGGCGCAGGCTGGCGGGCTCCCCTATGCAGGTGGCGTGCCGCCTGCGCTGGCTTGGCAGCTCGTGCAATCCGGCCAAGCCACGCTGGTAGATGTACGCACGGGTGAAGAACGCAAATTCGTCGGCCAGATACCCGGTTCACTGCATGTGGCCTGGGCCACCGGCACGGCGCTGACACGCAATCCGCGTTTCGTGAAAGAACTGGAAGCCAAAGCGAAGAAAGACACGGTGCTGCTTTTTCTGTGCCGCAGCGGCAAGCGTTCCGCACTTGCGGCGGAAGCCGCGGCAAAAGCCGGCTTTGTCCAGATCTTTAATGTGCTGGAGGGTTTCGAGGGCGATCTCGACGAACACCAGCAACGCGGCGCTCTGGGAGGCTGGCGTCATGCCGGTCTGCCGTGGACGCAGGATTAAGAAGCTCCGGCAATGGCAATCAGCGCTGATTACCTGCTACCGCGCCACAACCCTGCCACGCAATGGAATATCCGCCGTGTTGTGGATGAATTGCATGCCGCGCGAACTCACTGGCGCGAGCCACAGGGACGCAACCGTGAAAAAGGCGGGCGCGAACTGCCCTCGCGCGATGCCTTGCACGGCATCATCCGGCTAATTTGCAGCGCGCTTTTCCCCATGCGTTTGGGGCCACCCGATCTGCGTCAGGAAAGTGAAGATTATTACGTCGGACACACGCTGGATACTGCCCTCAACGCTCTGCTGGCGCAGGTGCGTCTGGAGTTGCATTATGCGGCCCGGCACAGCCAGCCGGATGCCGAAGTATTGGAGCGGCAGGCAGTCGATTTGGTGCATGATTTCGCGGCGGCCTTGCCCAAGATACGCACCCTGCTTGATACCGATGTGCTGGCGGCCTATCACGGCGATCCCGCTGCGCGCAGTGTGGACGAAGTGCTGCTCTGCTATCCGGGCGTGGTGGCCATCATCCATCACCGCCTGGCGCATGAACTATATACGCGCGGCGTACCTCTGCTGGCACGCATCGTAGCCGAGATCGCACATTCGGAAACCGGCATTGATATCCATCCGGGCGCGCAGATCAGTGGCAGCTTCTTCATCGACCACGGCACCGGTGTGGTAATCGGCGAAACCGCGGTCATCCATCAGCGTGTGCGTATCTATCAGGCAGTGACGCTAGGCGCCAAACGCTTCACCATTGATGAAGAAGGACATTTGGAAAAAGGCCAGCCACGGCATCCCATCGTTGAGGACGATGTGGTGATCTATGCCGGCGCGACGATACTGGGGCGCATCACCATTGGTCGGGGCTCCACCATCGGCGGCAATGTCTGGCTCACGCGCAGCGTACCGCCGGGCAGCCATGTCACGCAGGCGAAGCTGCAAAACGAAACCACCGAAGATGCGCTCCCATGAGTACGCTCAACCGACAGTTCGGTTTTGTGGTACGGCATTGCCGCGAGCAGCGACGCTGGTCGCAGGAAGTGCTCGCCGATGCCGCCGGACTTAACCGCTCCTATCTGGGAGAAATCGAACGCGGCGCGGCAGTGCCGTCATTGGTGACCATTGCCAAGCTCGCAGGAGCATTTGATCTGCGTCTTTCCGAGTTGATGGAGCACTGCGAGCAGGGTCAGGCGCGCTAGTTTGATGGCTATAGCCGGTTGAGCGCAGCTCTGAGCGCCGGAATAATGGCGCAGTGTTTTTCTGAATTCCAGCCTGCTGTTTTTTCAATATTCACCTGTTTCACCTATTGAGGAATTTTTTATGACCGAAAGCCAGGATGTACAACTGGCATTGAGCGACAGCGCCGCCCGCCAGCTTGCCAATGCCACCAAAACCGTACCGCAGCTTGCCACCATTTCACCACGCTGGCTTACGCATCTTCTATCGTGGCAACCGGTTGAGGCAGGCATCTACCGCCTCAACAAGGTAAAGAATCCGCGCGACGTGCGCGTAACCTGCGCGCAGCGCGATGAATCCGAACTGCCGCAGACCTTTGTCGATTATGAAGACCAGCCGCGCGAGTATTTTCTCAATGCCGTCAGCACCGTGCTGGATGTGCATACTCGCATATCTAATCTTTACAACAGCCCGCACGACCAGATCAAGGAACAACTCCGGCTCACCATCGAAACCATCAAGGAACATCAGGAAAGCGAGCTTATCAACAATCCGGAATATGGTTTGCTCGCCAGCGTTGACGACGAGCAGCGCATTTCCACGCTCACCGGCGCGCCTACGCCGGACGATCTGGATGACCTCGTCGCCAAGGTCTGGAAAGAGCCGGGATTTTTCCTCACGCATCCGCTCGCGATTGCCGCCTTTGGCCGCGAATGCACGCGCCGTGGCGTGCCGCCGCCCACAGTCAGCCTGTTTGGCTCGCAATTCCTCACCTGGCGCGGCCTGCCGCTGATTCCTTCGGACAAAGTGCCGGTGGAAGACGGCAAGACCAAAATTCTGTTGCTGCGCGTGGGTGAAAAACGTCAGGGCGTGGTTGGCCTGTACCAGCCCGGTCTGACCGGTGAGCAAAGTCCGGGGTTGTCCGTGCGCTTCATGGGTATCAGCCGCAATGCCATCGCGTCGTACCTGATTTCGCTGTACTGCTCGCTGGCCGTGCTGACGGAAGATGCGCTGGCGGTGCTCGATGACGTGGAGATCGGCAAGTATCATGACTACTCCGATACCTACAAGTAATGGCGTAAGCGGCCTTGCCGCGCCGAGCCTGCCGGACGAAGCCGCATTGCAGGCGTGGGCAAACACCTTTTTCTCCACGCTGCCCGGCAATGCTCCGGCCCTGCCGGAGTCGTTTCCGCTGAATATCGATCTGCCTGAATCCAGCGTCGGTGAAGATCGCGTGACCGCACAGTCTTTCGGCCTGCCCGGCATCGACACATTGCAGGCTCTGCTGAATGATATTGATGCTGGCGCAGTGCGCGAAAACGCTGTGCCATCGGTGCCGGGCGCAGGCAATTTTTATTTCCTCGATCCGATACAACCGCAGCTTGCGTCAGTAGTGCCGCAAATTCCGGCAGATGCGCATCCTGCATTTGATGTGCAAACGCTACGCCGTGATTTCCCCATACTCGCGGAGCGCGTCAACGGCCGCCCGCTGGTGTGGCTGGACAACGCGGCCACCACGCAAAAGCCCAAAGCGGTGATTGATCGCCTCGCATATTTTTACGAGCACGAAAATTCCAATATCCACCGCGCTGCGCATGAGCTGGCGGCGCGCGCGACCGACGCTTACGAGGCGGCTCGGCAAACAGTCGCCCGCTTCATCGGCGCGGGTTCCGTGGATGAGATCGTGTTTGTGCGCGGCGCGACCGAAGCCATCAATCTGGTCGCCCAAAGCTGGGGCGCGCAAAACATCGGCGAGGGTGACGAGATCGTGATCTCGCATCTGGAACATCACGCCAATATCGTGCCCTGGCAGCAGCTTGCCACCGCCAAAGGCGCGAGGCTGCGCGTGATTCCGGTCGATGATAGCGGGCAGATATTGCTCGACGAATATCGCCGCCTGCTCAATGACCGCACAAAAATTGTCGCCATCACACAGGTATCAAACGCGCTGGGAACGGTAACACCGGTGCAGGAAGTAGTGCAAATGGCGCACAGCGTCGGTGCGAAGGCGCTGGTGGACGGCGCGCAGTCGGTCTCGCATATGCGCGTCAATGTGCAGGCGCTTGATGCCGACTTCTTCGTGTTCTCGGGACACAAGATTTTCGGCCCCACCGGAATTGGGGTGGTCTACGGCAAAAAAGAAATTCTGGAATCCATGCCACCCTGGCAGGGAGGCGGCAACATGATAGTTGATGTCACCTTTGAGAAAACCCTGTATCACGGCGCACCAGCCCGCTTTGAAGCCGGTACCGGCAATATCGCGGATGCGGCGGGTTTGGGCGCGGCGCTGGATTATATCGAGCGCGTTGGCCTGGAAAACATCGCGCGTTATGAACATGATCTGCTCGCCTATGCCACGGAAGGGTTCAAAACCATCTCCGGCCTGCGCCTGATCGGCACGGCCCGGGACAAAGCCAGCGTGCTGTCTTTCGTGCTGGAAGGCTATCATGTGGAAGAGGTCGGCAAGGCGCTGAACAGCGAAGGTATTGCCGTGCGCTCCGGCCATCACTGCGCACAACCCATTCTGCGCCGCTTTGGCGTGGAAGCCACGGTGCGCCCTTCGCTGGCCTTCTACAACACCTGCGAGGAAGTGGATCAACTGCTATCCGTGCTGCGCCGCCTGCGTGCGAACCGGCATAACGGTGCGTGATGAATGAGGCAGCGGCGCACCTTGCTTTATTTTCCCTTGGACTTGGCCGATCTGGCGGCGGAAGGGATGCGAACCAGCCAAAGATTAGCATCATCACCAACCATTACACTTCCATCAGCACAAACACTTAATGCATAAGACAGTACTATATCGGCTGGCAGAGTTATGCCGGTGGTAGTGAGCCAACCGGTAATGGACTGCATCTTGATAGTATCCGTCCAGCGAAAAGCATAAGAGCGGCGGTTAATATGGCTCCTCCCCACCACCACGCTCCCATCGGTAGAAACAGCATGGGCTTCACTACTATCGGCAGCATCACCCAAGGTGCCTAGATCCTTCATGCCGTCCTTGGCTGTCCAGCGAAAAGCATGATGGATTCCAGAAAAATTGCTACTCCATCCCACCACCACACCACCATCAGCAGAAACAGCGCTGGCGTAACTGTCCATTTCACCCAAGGTACCGAGATCACGCATACCATCCTTGGCTGTCCAGCGGAAAGCATGGCGAATCTCACCAGCAGTCGTACTAACTCCCACTACCACGCCACCATCAGCGGAAACACCGGTAGCCCAACTGTCCTTCCCACCCAAAGTACCGAGATCACGCATACCATCCTTGGCTGTCCAGCGGAAAGCATGTGAGTAGGCTGTGTTACCAATTCCGCTCCCCCCTACTACGACGTTGCCATCCGCAGAAACAGCCCAAGCCCGGCTGATCCTCCCACCCAAAGTGCCGAGGTTTTGCATACCGTCACTGATCGTCCAGCGGAAGGCATGGGGACAACAGTAGCCAGCAACGCTAGTATCGCCTACGACCACGCTGCCATCCGCAGACACACCGTTGGCTGCACTGTAGTAATACCCCCCAAGGTGCCCGAGATCCTGTATGCCACCGTCTACCGTCCAGCGAAAAGCATGCGGAGATGTATCAGCATCGTTGTCGAATCTGCTTACTCCAACCACCGTACTGCCGTCGGCAGAAATGGCTGCTCCTCCACCCAAGCCCTCGAGTTTAATGAGCTCACCTTGGGCTTCGGTGTCGTCAGCCCAAACATTGCCAGCCCCAGCCATAATGAACGCAGCAAAGAGAACAAAAAGAAAATACATGTGATTCAAAGAATGACCATACTGCAAGAGCAATGCTGGTGAGATTTTCATGCTGTACCTCTCCTTTACCGCCACAAGCTTTTAATATTTTTTGGTAAGCGTCATCACCAGCCCGTCGCGCTGCATTTGTACCCGGTTGAGCACCGACATGCCGAGTAAAACGACGGGGGGCGAGTTGCCTGCGATAACCATGGCATCGACCTGATGCAACACGATGTCGCCGACTTTCACGGTGTTGAGACTGACTCGCCAGGCTTTGGCGGTGCCGGATGCGGTGCCGACCCGGCTTTCCCGTTCGGAGGTCATGTAAACCAGGCCGAGCCGGTCGGCTTGCACGCTGCTCATGGCGACGGTGGTAGCGCCGGTATCGACCAGAAATTTGACCGATGTGCCGTTGATGAAGCCGTCTCCGATGAAGTGACCCTGGTTGTTGCCGAAGAGTGTGGCTGTTTGCGCGCCTGACGTGTCGCCGCTGCTGCTGCCTACGGAGATGCCTTGCCCCATGCCGAGTTCGCGGCGCTTGCCGTCGGCTTCAAGCACCACTTTTTCGCTGTTGGCCGAGATGATGCGCACGCCTTCCGGCGTGGTTTGGCCGACCGACCAGGTTTTCGGCTGGCTGCCGTTGATCGCGAGTATGGCTTTGCCGCTGAACAGGCCGACAACATTGATTTGCGTTTCCGCAAAGGCCGTGCACGACAGCACAAGACCGATCAGTAATGTCAAAATACGCATGGTGCATTCCCCAAAAGTACAGTTTACATGGTATTTTCCGTATTGGAAGCATACCGCTTTCGCAGCATCAGCACGAGGCCGCCCGCGAGCGCAAATAAAGCCGAGAGGGTAAATGACCAACCCGCGCCCAGCGCGCTCCAGGTATATCCGCTAAGTACGCCGCCCAGCGTTCCGCCCAGGCCGTAGGAAACCGAGGTGTAAATCCCCTGCCCTTTGACTTGATGGCGGCCACGGAACATTTGATGCACGAGCGCGACCGCCGCCGAATGATAGGAGGCAAAACTCGCGGCATGCAAAATCTGCGCGAGAATGACGAGCTCGACCACATTCACGCCCCAGCCGATTACGAAAAAACGCAGTGTCGCCAGCGCGAAACTCGCGAGCAAAATGCGCCGCAATCCAAAACGGGCGAAGAGTCGCGGCATCCACAGAAACGCAAACATCTCGCTAATAACGCCCAGCGCCCACAGCCATCCGACCACACTTTTGCTGTAACCGTGATCAACCAGAAAGATGGAATAAAATGTGTAGTACGCACCATGCGCCGCCGCCATGCAGAAGCAGGCAAGCAGAAACAGTGCGACTTCGGGGCGGCGCAGAATATGCCAGACGGAATGGTCATCGGTCGGATGCGCGACCACCTGCGACACGGGAATCCGGCACGCGCACAGCAGGATGCCGACGGTGATGCCCAATGTCGCCCATAACAGCACTCGCACCGGCACATAATCCAGCACATAGCCAAGGATGATGGCAATGACGATGAAACCGAGCGAGCCCCACAAGCGGATACGGCCATAGCGCTCGCTGCCCGCCCCCAAATGCCCGAGCGTGATGGCTTCCACAAGCGGCGAGGATGCGCTCCAGAACAAATTCGTGAGCGCGATGACGGCAAACATCCACCAGAAATTTTCCGCGACAAACACGCCCAGATAACACACCAGACTGAGCAGCGCGGCAAGTTGCACCATTGCGATGCGTTTGCCGGTGTGGTCGGCAAGCCAGCCCCACGCATTGGGCGCAAAAATCCGCGCCACCTGCATGAGCGACATCAGCACGCTGATCTGGAACGCGGTAAATTCCAGCGACTGCAGATAAAGCCCCCAGTACGGCGTGAAGGCTCCGGCAAAAGCAAAATAGAAAAAGTAGAAACCGGACAAGCGCCAGTAAGTGGAAGGAAACATCGCTTTATTGGCGCCGTGTTCCTGCGGAGCGATTTTTATTTTGAACTGCCGCGCCCGCCTCGCGCCCACCCACCTTCAGCTCATTCAGGGCAGATCTCACGGAAAGGGAATCAAATCCGCGGCGTGGTCGTGACAACATCGGCGCATTGCGCGCGATGCCGCAAAGCATGATCCATGAGCACGAGGGCCATCATCGCCTCAACAACAGGCGTGGCGCGAATGCCGACACAAGGGTCGTGCCGACCCGTGGTCTGCATCATCACCGCGTTGCCGGCTTTGTTTATGGAGCGGCGTTCCTGCGGAATGCTCGAAGTCGGCTTGAAAGCGACATGCGCGACGATATCCTGCCCGGTGGAAATGCCGCCGAGTATGCCACCCGCATGGTTGGTAACGAAACCCTGCGGAGTCAGTTCGTCACAATGCACGGAGCCGGTTTGCGCCACGCTCGCGAAACCTGCGCCGATCTCCACGCCCTTGGCGGCGTTGATGCCCATCATCGCATACGCGATTTCGGCATCCAGCCGGTCGTATACCGGCTCGCCCCAGCCAACCGGCACATTTTCGGCGACCACGGTGATGCGCGCGCCTATGGAATCGCGCGCGGCGCGAATTTCTTCCATATAGGCGTCAAGTTGCGGCGTTATGCTGTTATCTGCGGCGAAAAAAGCGTTTTTGCTCACATCGTCCCAGGACTTGAACGGAATTTCGACTGCGCCGAGACGGCTCATATAGCCGCGCACTACCACGCCGTAGCGCTCCTTGAGCCATTTTTTGGCGACCGCCGCCGCCGCGACGCGCACCGCCGTTTCGCGCGCGGAAGCGCGCCCACCACCACGATAATCGCGGATGCCATATTTCTGCCAGTAGGTGTAGTCGGCGTGGCCCGGGCGAAAAGTTTCGGCGATCTGGCCGTAATCCTGGCTGCGCTGGTCGTGATTGCGGATCAGCAGCGCGATCGGCGTGCCGGTAGTCTTGCCCTCGAACACGCCGGACAGGATTTCCACCGTATCCGGCTCCTGACGTTGCGTCACATGCTTGGAAGTGCCCGGCTTGCGGCGGTCCAGTTCGGCCTGGATATCGGCCTCGGTCAGTGCGAGCCCCGGCGGGCAACCATCCACGACGCAGCCGATGGCAGGGCCGTGGCTTTCGCCAAAAGACGTGACGCAAAACAGTTTTCCGAGGGTATTGCCTGACATGATGGGCTCATCAAAAAGGTTGCTGTGAGTTTATCACATCCGCCGCCACTCGCCGGGTTGCAGATCGCCCAGATCATATTGCCCGATACGCATTCGGATCAGCCGCAAAGTCGGAAAACCAATGTGGGCGGTCATGCGTCTGACCTGACGATTCCTGCCTTCGCTGATCGTGAGTTCCAGCCAGCTCGTCGGTATGATTTTGCGTACACGAATGGGAGGGTCGCGCGGCCACAAATTCGCGGGTTCGGCGATTACTCTTACCCGTGCCGGACGGGTCACAAAATCGCCCAGATCAACGCCTTTACGCAGGAGCTGCAGATCGCTCTCCTGCGGAATGCCCTCCACCTGCGCCCAATAAATCTTGTCCTGTTTGTGGCGCGGGTGCGCAAGGCGATGTTGCAACGCGCCGTCATCGGTTAAAATAAGCAACCCTTCGCTGTCGGTATCCAGCCTGCCCGCCGCATACACCTCGGGAACCGGAATGTAATCCTTCAGAGTCGGGTGTTTCTCGTGCCCGCTGAACTGGCAGATGACGCCGTAAGGCTTGTTAAACAGAATTAGCATTTCAGGGAATCAAGGTATTCCAAAAAAAACAGGGCATTCCAAAAATCTCAGGAGTATTTGATGTCGCAGAAAATCAGCATCCCCGCCAACGGGCAAAAAATCACCGTCAATGATGACCATAGCCTCAATGTGCCGAACTGCCCGATTATCCCATTTATCGAGGGCGATGGCATAGGCGTTGATATCACGCCGCCCATGCGGCGCGTGGTGGATGCGGCAGTCGAAAAGGCCTACGGCGGCGAGCGTTCCATTGCATGGATGGAAGTCTATGCCGGAGAAAAATCGCTCAAGGTTTATGGCAATAATCAGTGGCTGCCCGAGGAGACCTTGCAGGCCGTGCGCGATTATGTAGTTTCAATCAAGGGACCGCTGACCACACCCGTGGGCGGCGGCATACGCTCACTGAATGTCACGCTGCGGCAGGAACTGGATCTCTACGTCTGTTTGCGTCCGGTGCAATACTTCGCGGGGGTGCCAAGCCCGGTCAAACATCCCGAAAAAACCGACATGGTGATTTTCCGCGAAAACACGGAAGACATTTATGCCGGAATCGAATGGGCAGCGGGCACCGACGAGGCCAAAAAAGTCGTGGCATTTTTGTCCGATATGGGTGTGCGCAAGAAAATCCGCTTTCCCGAAAATTCCTCCATCGGCATCAAGCCGGTATCGGTGAACGGCAGCAAACGACTGATACGCAAAGCCATCCAGTACGCGATCGACAACAACCGAAAATCCGTCACGCTGGTGCACAAAGGCAATATCATGAAGTTCACCGAGGGCGGCTTTAAAAACTGGGGCTATGAGGTGGCGAAGGAGGAGTTCGGTGCGGTGGAAATCGACGGCGGTCCGTGGTGCAAGCTGAAAAACGGCATCGTCATCAAGGATTGCATCGCCGATGCCTTTTTGCAGGAAATCCTGCTGCACCCGGAAAAACACGACATCGTGGCCACGCTCAATCTCAACGGCGACTATATTTCCGACGCGCTGGCCGCGCAAGTTGGCGGCATCGGCATCGCTCCGGGCGCAAATTTGTCGGATACGGTGGCGATGTTCGAAGCAACCCACGGCACCGCACCCAAAATGGCGGGCATGGACAAGGCCAACCCGTCTTCGCTGATCTTGTCGGCGGAGATGATGTTGCGTCACATGGATTGGGCGGAAGCGGCTGATCTCGTGTTGCGCGGCGTGGGTGAGGCAATCGCGGGAAAAAGCGTGACCTACGATTTCGCCTCCCAGATGGAAAACGCCACGCAGGTGTCATGCTCACAATTTGGCGAAGAGATTATCCGCCGTATGTGAGAACCTGTTTCCCGGACCCTTCTCCAAAGGCACGGGCGATTTCGTTGCAAGACTCCCTGAAAAAACGACCCGTTCCCGGGCCGCTTTCACTTGAAGGTTTAGACCTTCTGGATATTCGATGCTTGCTTGCCTTTGGGGCCTTCGGTGACGTCGAAACTCACCTTGTCGCCTTCCTTCAGGCTTTTGTAGCCAGTTGCCACGATTGCGGAAAAGTGCGCGAACAGATCATCGCCGCCTTCATCAGGCGTGATGAAGCCAAACCCTTTCGCATCGTTGAACCATTTGACAATACCAGTTGCCATTCTTAACTTCCTTGCATGTTCAGGAGGGGCATCCCCAAAAAGTTTGCATTTCAAGACCTTGCAGTCGGAGTTGGCGACCGAAATTGCCGAAAATCCAAACGCCCGTATGCGTTTTACGAGGGTTGTTAAAAAAAGTCAAGAAATTTCTTTTAAGTGTTTTTCCGGACGACTTGGCCAGCCGCCATGAAGAAACGCCCATCTGCCAAATCAAGCATTATCCTTTACAAATAGGGCAGAGCTGTGCATTATTCACGCTTAGGTACTTTGAGCATTTGCCAACTTTTAACATAAAAACGACATAGATAAATGGACGCTATTGCTACCCCGATCAAACTGGACGGACTCGCCCGCTTGCTGGTGCAGGAAGAACTGCTGACCGAGCGCGAGGCCGAGCAGATACAGGACCAAGCCAACACGCAAGGCGTGCCCTGCATCCGTCAGATCGTACAGACCAGACGCATCCCCGCATTGCAGGTCGCGCAATTGCTGGCGGCCAAACTCGGCTTCCCGCTGCTGGACATGAATGCGGTTGATCCCGATCACATCCCGGCCAAGTCCATCGACGCCAAGATGATGCAGCTGTATCGCATCCTGCCGCTGCAAAGTCGCGGCAACACACTTTATGTCGCCTTGTCCGACCCCACCAATTTGCACGGACTGGACGATGTGCAGTTTCAAACAGGCATGATGCTGTCGCCCGTCGTGGTCGAGGACGACAAGCTTAACAAGTTGATCACCCGGATTACCAATGACAGCGACATCACACTGGAATCGCTGCGCGCCGAGGGCGATCTTGATCTCAAGCTTGAAACCGAAAATCAGGCTGAATTCGAAACGGCAGTCGATGACGACGATGCGCCCGTGGTTCGTTTCATCCACAAAATGCTGATCGACGCGATCAATATGGATGCCTCCGACCTGCACTTCGAACCCTACGAAAAGTTTTATCGCATCCGTTTCCGCGTTGATGGCGAATTACGCGAAATCGCCCGTCCGCCGCTCGCGATCAAGGACAAGATGGCATCACGCATCAAGGTGATTTCCCGGCTCGATATTTCGGAAAAACGCATTCCGCAGGATGGCCGCATGAAGCTCTCGCTGTCCAAGAGCCGCGCCATTGATTTCCGGGTCAGCACGTTGCCCACCTTGCAGGGTGAAAAAATTGTGATCCGTATTCTTGACCCGGCCAGCGCGAGTCTGGGCATAGATGCGCTCGGCTATGAGCCGGATCAGCGTGAGATGCTGCTGAACGCCGTCCATCGCCCCTATGGCATGGTGCTGGTGACCGGACCAACCGGTTCGGGCAAGACGGTTTCACTTTATACCTGCCTCAATATTCTGAACAAACCCGGCGTCAACATTTCAACCGTGGAAGACCCGGCGGAAATCAACCTTCCGGGCGTGAATCAGGTGAACGTCAATGACAAAGCCGGTCTTGATTTCGCGACGGCGCTCCGTGCCTTCCTGCGACAGGATCCGGACATCATCATGGTCGGCGAAATCCGCGATCTGGAAACGGCGGATATCGCCATCAAGGCCGCGCAAACCGGCCATATGGTGCTCTCCACGCTGCACACCAACGATGCGCCCGGTACCTTGGCCCGCCTCTTGAACATGGGCGTCGCACCGTTCAACATTGCCTCGTCCGTGATTCTGATTACCGCGCAGCGCCTCGCGCGGCGGCTGTGCAAGGAATGCAAACAGCCCATCAATATTCCCAAACCCGCATTGCTGCAAGCCGGCTTTACCGAGAAAGACCTCGATGGAAGCTGGCAGCTTTACGGTCCCAAGGAAGGCGGCTGCGACAATTGCGGCGGCAGCGGCTACCGTGGCCGCGTGGGGATTTATCAGGTCATGCCGGTCACCGAGGAAATGAGCCGCATCATCATGCAAAACGGAACGTCCAGTGACATATCCGACCAGGCGAAGCGCGAAGGGGTGAAGGATTTGCGCCAGTCCGGTTTACTCAAGGTCAAACAAGGTTTGACCTCGCTTGAAGAAATTGAAGCCTGCACAAACGAATAGGGGATAGGCACATGGCCACAGATACCGCAAAAGAAGCAATCTACCTCTGGGAAGGAACGGACAAACGCGGCAAGCGACTCAAAGGAGAAATGAAAGGCCCCGGAGCCTCTTTTGTTTCCGCAATGTTGCGCCGACAGGGTGTGGTCGTCACCAAAGTCAGAAAACAAAGCACATTTGGCCGCAACAAAAAAATCACCGAAAAAGATATCACGCTGTTCACGCGCCAGCTTTCCACCATGATGAAGGCCGGTGTGCCGCTATTGCAATCGTTCGATATCGTCGGCAAAGGCCACAATAACGCTTCGGTAACCAAATTGCTGGGCACCATCAAGGCCGATGTGGAAAGTGGCCTCAGCCTGAGTCAGGCATTCCGCAAACATCCGCTGTATTTCGATGCGCTGTTTTGCAATTTGATCCAGGCAGGCGAACAGGCCGGTATTCTGGATACGCTGCTGGATCGTCTGGCAACCTACAAGGAAAAAATTCTCGCGATCAAAAGCAAGATCAAATCCGCCCTGATCTACCCGGCGGCAATTGTCGTGGTTGCGTTCATCATCACCGCGATCATCATGATCTTCGTGATTCCAACCTTCAAACAACTATTCACCAGCTTCGGCGCCGACCTACCCGCGCCAACCCTGATCGTGATGGCGATTTCCGACTTCTTCGTCAAATACTGGTGGGCGATTTTCAGCGTACTGGGCTTCAGCATCTGGTTCTTCTTTTTCACCTGGAAACGCTCGCTCAAAATGCAATACACCATGGACAGACTGCTGCTTAAGCTGCCGATCTTTGGCGAGCTGGTCAGAAAAGCAACCATCGCGCGTTTCGCGCGCACACTGGCAACCATGTTCGCGGCGGGCGTGCCGCTCGTAGAAGCGCTGGATTCCGTTGCGGGTGCATCCGGCAACCGTGTTTATTTCGACGCCACCAAGCAGATTCAGGAAAATGTGACTGCGGGTACCAGCCTTACTGTGGCCATGCAAAACACCGAGGTTTTTCCCAATATGGTGCTGCAGATGGTAGCCATTGGCGAGGAATCCGGCGCGCTCGATAACATGCTATCCAAAGTCGCAGACTTCTATGAAGCCGAGGTGGACACTGCTGTGGCGGGCATCTCCAGCCTTATGGAACCCATCATCATGGTGGTATTGGGCACACTGATCGGCGCGCTGGTCATCGCAATGTATCTACCTATCTTCAAGATGGGTGAGGCAATCTAAAACATCAAAAAACGAAGGCCGCGAATGCGGCCTTCATCTTTTCAAACTCTCTGTTTGCTTGCGGGTGGATTATTTTTTGGGTGCTGCCGCATTCAGCAGCTCATCTATTTCCTTCGCCGGATATGCGCCCAGCACGCGTCTGCCATTTTCGAAAATCAATGTGGGCGTGCTGTCAATGCCAAGCTGGTCACCCAAGCCGATCAATTCGTCAACCGGCGTATCGCATTCCGTGCCTTTTAGTAACTGGCCGCGTAGCATCCAATCCTGCCAGGCCTTGACTTTATCCGGTGAGCACCAGATCGCACGCGCCTTATTGGCCGCATCGGGATGCAATTGCGGAATCGGGTAGAGAAAGGTATAAATCGTCACGTCCGTAAGACTGGCCAGCTCTTTTTGCTCCAGTTTTTTGCAGTACGGGCAATCCGGATCCGAAAACACCACCAGCTTGCGACTGCCATTGCCCTTGACCACCTTGATCGCCTTGTCAAACGGCAGCGTGGAAAAATTCACCTTGGTCAGCTCGTTCATCCGCTCCTGCGTAATGTTGCGCCTGCTCTTGGGGTCAATCAAAGAGCCCTCCACCAAAATGAAACTGAGTTTTTCATCCGCATAGATAATCTGCCCGCCCACCACAATTTCGTACAGCCCGGCATAGGGTGTTTTGGTGACGCTTTTCACCGGAAACTTGGGATAGGCTGCTTCGAATGCCTTTTTGAGTGAAGCTTCATCCGCCCAGGCGGCAGTTGTCATCATGAAGGCCAACACTATGAACATTACGCGTTTCAACATTTTGATTTCCTTGGTAACCATCATTATCAAATCATGGCATGGGCCATCAACCGCCGCTTGAGCCACGGCTGGCTGTTGGTCAGATTCATGCCCGTATTGCGCAACCATCCGGCTCCGGGCAAATCGCTGCCGAACAAGGCGTGCAAGCCGGTAGTCATGGTCTGCATCGCCGCAATATCCAGTTTGCGCGCGCGTTCATAACGGCGCAGCAAACCATAGTCACCCACATCCGATTGTGCGCCGCGCTCACGCAGCACTTCCGCAAGTTTGGCCGCATCATGGAAACCGAGATTGACGCCTTGCCCGGCCATGGGGTGCACAAGATGTCCCGCGTCGCCCACGAGCGCGAAACGCGGCTTGACCAGCGTTTCGGCATTTTGCAACCGCAACGGAAACGCCGCAGGCGGCGTGATGAGTTGCAAATCACCAAGCACATGCCCGCCCGCCTCCGCAACTTTGGCGCACAAGGCATCAGCCGGCAATGCCATCAATTCCGCCGCATGAACGGGATCGGTTGACCACACCATGCTCATGCGATTGCCCGGCAACGGCAACCACGCCAATATACCATCGCGCCGGAACCATTGACGCGCAATGTTGCGCGGCGGCAAGACGCACTCGAAATTCGCAACTACACCCAGTTGTTTGTAATCATGGGTATTCACGCCTATGCCGGCTTGCGTTCGCGACCATGAATTTCCACCGTCCGCGCCTATGATTAGTTTGGCGGTAAGGTCTCTGCCATGCGTACCCTCCAAGCTCAACGTCGCCTTTTCCAAACTGAAAATCAGATGTTGGCAGCGTGCGGCGTTGTACAAATCAATCTGCTGCGGATACATCTGCACCCGCGCCCACAGCGCCTGCTGCATTAGCCTGCTTTCCACGATGGTTCCCAGCGTTTCCACACTTGCCTCATCAGCGGAAAATTCCAGTCGCGCGCCACCGTCGCTCCAGATGTGCATGGCTTCAATCGGCGCAACACGCGTCAAATCCTGACGGTTCCACGCACCCAATTCCGTGAGAAAGCGAACATTGCCCGGACTGATCGCGTAGATTCTGCTGTCCCAGCTTTCATCCTGCAGTAACACCGGCTCGGCGCCCGCTTCCACCAGTGCGATCCGCAGCCCGGCATCCTTCAATGCCAGCGCTGTCGCGGCTCCCACAAGCCCGCCGCCGATGATGATGACGTCATATTCAACTTTCATATTCACCCTTTCGCGCCGAAGCTCATTTTGCGCGAGACAAAATGCCGCGCGGGCGCGCACATGTCGAGCAGCGCCAACCCGGCTCCGCGCACCATGCCCCAGCCCGGCAAATCATTGGAGAAAACACGCACGAGAAAATCCGTGAAGAATATGCCGCCACCCGTATCCATGCGGCGTTTGCCCTGATAGCACCGCAACATGTCCGCGCCGCCGATCAATTCTGCCGCCGTTTCACGCGCGATAAGCGCCAGCTGCCAGGCATCGCGCAAGCCGAGATTGAATCCCTGCCCTGCGACAGGATGCAGTGTCTGCGCGGCATTGCCGATCGCCACCACGCGCGGAGCGGTCACGGGGCGCAGGGTCACGAGGCGCAACGGAAATGTAGCGCGTCCGGTAATCGCGTGAAATTCGCCGACGCGATCACCGAAGTACCCATGCAATTCTGCGAGAAATTGCGGTTCCGGTAACTGCATCAGACGCTCGGCTTCTTCGGGCTTTGCTGTCCACACCAGCGCAAAACCGGTCGCACCTTCCGGCAACAATGCCACCGGCCCCTGCGGCGTGAAACGTTCATACGCAATATTGCCATGCGGCAACGCGCATTCCACATGGCCGACGAGCGCGGTGTGGCCGTATTCGCGCGTTTCGCGTTTCATGCCCGGCAGCGCGTCCATGCTGCGCCCGCCATCGGCAATCACGGCGAGACGTGTGGAAAACTGTTTGGTTGCGCCGTGCTGTTCCACGGTTACGGTTACCTTATCCGCTGATGTTTCCAGCGCCGTTGCGCGCACACCGAATTCGATACGGGTATCTTCAGCTGCGACCAACGCATCATCAAGCGCCGCGCTCAGATCGGCATAGGGCAGCACATAGCCCAGCGCCTCCTGCCCTTCTTCTGCCGCGCGCAATACCGTCTGACCCAGACGACCGCGCTGCGAAATATGGATGGTATTGATGGATGTGGCGCGCGGTGCAAGCTGCGACCACACACCCAAACGGCTCAGTATCAATCGGCTGCCTTCAGACAAGGCCAGCGTTCTGGCATCGCGCGCACCTGCGCCGGGGTGACGCGCTTCGAGCACGGTCACGCGCAGACCGTAATTTTTAAGCGCCAGCGCCAGGGTCGCGCCAACCGGGCCGCCGCCGATAATGAGAATATCGCTCGTCATTGCGCCATCCATTGTTCAATTTCGCCCACGCTTTTTGGCGCGGCGGCAGTGATGATTTCGCAGCCGTTCGCCGTTACCACGACATCGTCTTCAATGCGGATGCCGATATTCCAGAAGTGCTCGGGTACGTCTGCCGCCGGACGGATGTAGCAGCCGGGCTCCACGGTGAATGTCATACCAACGCGCAGCGCACGCCAGTCGCTGTTCTGCTTGTATGCGCCGACATCGTGCACATCCATACCCAGCCAATGGCCGGTGCGGTGCATGTAGTAGCGTTTGTAATCGCCGGACTCCAGCACACCATTCACGCTACCCTTGCACAGTTTCAGGTCTATCAATCCTCGCGCGATCACACGCAGCGCGGCCATGTGCTGGTCATTCCAGCATTTGCCGGGGCGCGCGACGACAATCGCAGCAGCCTGGGCGGCGAGCACGATTTCGTAGATGTCTTTCTGCACAGCGCTGAACCGGCCATTGACCGGAAAGGTGCGCGTGATATCGGAGGCATAACCATCCAGTTCGCAACCGGCGTCGATCAGCAGCAGATCGCCATCGCGCAACGGGGCATCGTTGGATACATAGTGCAGCACGCAGGCATTGGCGCCGCCCGCGACGATGCTGGTATAGGCCGGAGCTTGCGCACCGCTCTTGCGGAATTCATGCAGCAGTTCCGCCTCGATTTCATATTCCATCATGCCGGGACGGGTCGCTCGCATCGCGCGTCTGTGGGCGGCAGCGGAAATTTCCGCGGCGCGACGCATGGTCGCAAGCTCGTCCTTGGATTTGAACAAGCGCATCTCGTCGAGAAAATCACGAACGTCGATAATCTCACCCGGTGCCGTCACTCCGGTACGTGCCTGCCCGCGCACGGCATTGAGCCAACCGGTAATCTGCTTGTCCCACTGCGCGTTGCAGCCCAGTGCGAAATACAGGCGCGGCTGGTTCGCGAGCAATTGCGGCATCAGCTCATCCAGACGGGAAATGGAATACGCTTCGTCGAAACCAAAAGCAAGGCGCGCTCCCTCGGGACCATGACGAAAACCATCCCAGATTTCATGCTCGATATTCTTGTCTCGACAGAACAGCACACTTTTGGGCTCATCGCCGGCAATCAACACCAGCACGGCTCCGGGTTCGGTAAAGCCGGTCAGATAGTGAAAATAGTTGTCGAAACGGTAAGGATAATGCGTGTCGCCGCTGCGCACCGCTTGCGATGCAGTAGGAATCACGGCAATGCCGCCGTCCATTTGCCGGAGCAGCGTTTGACGGCGGCGAAGATAAGGCGCGATGTCTTTCATGAATTCAATTCTTTATCCAGTGCGTGCAAACGTTCCGGTGTCCCCACATCGACCCAGATACCGCGATAATGTTCCGCAGTTGCCTTGTTCCGCACGATCGCGGCATTCAGCAACGGTGCGAGTTTGGCCTTGCTGCCGGACGCGATGGTGGCGAAAAGCGCGGGGCGATAAACACCCATGCCGGAAAAGGTGAGCCGCGTTTCGCCTTGTTCGACCAGCCGACCGTCGGCCAAATAAAAATCACCGCGAGGATGCTGTGCTGGATTGTCCACCAGCACCAGATGCGCGTCCATACCTTCCATCGGTTGCGCGTGCAGAGACTGAAAATCGTAATCGCTGTAAATATCGCCGTTGACCACGAGAAAAGGCTGATCGCCCAGCAACGGCAACGCCTTGGCGATGCCGCCCGCGGTTTCCAGCGCCTCACCCTCGGCAGAATAAGCGATGCGCACGCCCCAATGTTCGCCAGTGCCGAGCGCGTTTTCAATCTGTTGACCAAGATGCGCGTGATTGATGACCAGATCCAGAAAACCCGCTCGCGCGAGACGCTCGATATGCCATACGATGAGCGGCTTGCCGCCGACGCACAGCAAAGGTTTAGGCATGTGATCAGTCAGCGGCCTCATGCGTTCACCGCGTCCGGCAGCGAGAATCATCGCCCTCATCAAAATGTGTATCCGAATTGAGGCTGGCGGTCTTCGAGCTGGTCAAGCAATCGCAGCAACGGACGCAACTCGGCATAGCGTTCACAGGCGCGGCGCAGATAGTTCATTACCAGCGGCATGTCTTTCAGATATCCGTCCTTGCCATCACGATGATAGAGGCGCGCGAAAATACCGAGCACCTTGATGTGGCGTTGCGCGCCCATCCATTCAAAATCACGATAAAACTCCGCAAAATCCAGCGGCACCGGCAACCCGGCCTTGCGCGCTTTTTCCCAGTAGCGCACCGTCCAATCCAGCACCTGCTCCTCTTCCCAGCAAATATAGGCATCCTTGAACAGTGAGGCGAGATCGTAGGTAATCGCGCCATGCACCGCATCCTGAAAGTCGAGGATGCCGGGATTGTCGTCGCACAGCATGAGATTGCGCGAATGGTAATCGCGATGAACATACACCTGCCCTTGCGCAAGAATGTTGCAATTGAGTGTGGCGAAAGTCTGTTGCATCACGGCCTGTTGCTTGTCGTCCAGCGTCAGCTTGAGATGTCGCGCGACATACCAGTCGGGGAACAACTGCATTTCGCGTGTAAGCAGCGCTTCGCCGTACTCCGGAAACTCACCTTTGCGGCTCGCGCTCTGGATGCGGATCAGCGCATCAGTTGCATCGTTGTACAAATCCGCTGCATTGGTCTCGTTGAGAGCATTGAGATAGGTCGTATTGCCAAGATCGCTCAACAACAGAAAGCCCTGCTCCAGATCCTGCGCGAGCACGCGCGGCACATTCACGCCTGCCGCGCCGAATACTGCCGCCACATGCACAAACGGGCGGCAATCCTCATGCTGCGGCGGAGCATCCATCGCAATCAGCGTGCGATCCGGCAGACTCACGCGAAAATAACGGCGGAAACTGGCATCTGCCGAAGCCGGCGCCAGCGTGCAAGTTGCGCCGGATAGCGCGTTTTCCAGCCAGAGTTCGAGTTGCTGTTTGCGTTGCACCGCGAGGAAATCTCCAAAATTTGGTTAATGAATACGACAATATCCACCAACCTGTTGTCTGGTAACGTTAAAAATAAAAACCGGGAGCGGCATGTGGCTGCGCCGCGTTGCGCAGATTGCCTAAAAAGCAAATTTATGCGATTTTATCACCTCTGGAAACCCGCCACTAACAAAGACCTCCGTTTGCAGCCCATGCTGAATAATCGCGTCACCGCCTTGTTGTTTATCCTGCTCATGATGCCGGCGGGACGGGCGCTGGCCGCCGAAAATCCCGCACTGACCACAACGGCTCCCGGTGCGATGACCATAGACGCGGAGCGACTGGAGATGTATCTGGATCGCAAGATGCGCGCCGTCGGTGATGCGGAATTGCGGCAGGATGACAAAGCCATATTCGGCGACCGCATCGAGTACAAGGAGCTGGACAAAGAGCTGTTTGTCACCGGCAACGCGCGCTTTGAACAAAGAGGCCTGGTCATCCAGGGGCCGGAATTGCGTCTGCGTCTGGAAGAACGGGAAGGCGAGATGCGGGAAGCCGTGTTCACCTACAATCGCCCGCCCGACCCCGTGGCCGAACCCGCCAGCCCGTTTTTGCCCGGCACGCGTATTTATGATCCCGACTCGACCGTGCTGCGTGTCAAGGGAACCGACAAACCACCCCTCACTTTCATGCGCGGCGATGCGAAAAAACTGGTGTTTGACGGCCCCACCAAGGAAAGGCTGTACGATGCCCGTTATACAAGCTGCGAAGTCGGTAATAACGATTGGTACATCAAGGCAGGCGAGATGGAGCTGAACCATCAAACCCAGACCGGTACAGCGAAAAATGCCACGGTGGAATTCAAGGGTATACCCATTTTCTACACGCCATGGATTGATTTTCCGTTCGTGTCTCAGCGCAAGAGCGGTTTTCTCGCGCCCAACTTCGGCACCACGTCCAAAACCGGTTTTGATTTTTCCGCGCCGTATTACTGGAACATCGCGCCCAATATGGATGCGACCATTACACCGCGCTACATGGGCAAGCGCGGCATGCAACTGGGCGGCGAGTTTCGCTATCTCACGTCCAATTTTTCCGGCGAAAACTCCGTGGAATATCTGCCCGACGACAGCCAGGCCGGACGTTCCCGTTACTACACCCGACTCCTCAATGATTTCAATTTTGACAATGGCTGGGGTGGCAGGCTGAATATTGAGCGTGTGTCGGATAACCAGTATTTCTCCGATATGACGACCAACATCACCTCCACCAGCCGCGTCAATCTGCCGCAACACGGACATATCACCTACAACAGCGACAACTGGAGTTTCCTCGCGCTGGCCGAGCAATTTCAAACACTGGATGACTTGTCTTATCCTTACCAGCGTTTGCCGCAATTGAATCTGAGAGGCGAGAAGGAGTGGGACTACCTGACGGTGGATACCTTCGTCCAATGGACCAAGTTTGACCGTAGCAACCATGCGCCTGACGCGCAAACCATGGTGAGCGATCCCAATGCCACACTGTTGACCGGCGTGACCGGAAGCCGCACCGTAATTGCTCCCAGCATCAGCATGCCGCTGGTGCGCTCCTACGGCCATATCACACCCAAAATCGGCGTAAATTACACCAGCTACAAACTGGATAATCCGGAATTCAGGCTGACCAAGGACGGCGTTACCAACACTTCTGAATTCCAGAGCGACTCGCGCACCGTACCGACTTTCAGCCTCGATAGCGGCATGTATTTCGATCGCGATTTCCGTGTCGGAAAAAACAATTACACGCAAACACTGGAACCGCGCGTTTTCTATGTCTACATTCCCTACACCAACCAGTCGCGCCTGCCCGTATTCGATACCGGCCTCGCCGATCTCAGCATGGACACGCTGTTCATGGAAAACCAGTTCACCGGGCAGGATCGCATCAATGACGCGAATCAGGTGACGATGGCCGTCACCAGCCGCTTGATTGACTCCCGCACCGGCATCCAGCGTCTCGCAGCCACCGTCGGCCAGCGTTTTTATTTCAGTGACCGCAAAGTCGGCTTGCCGGGCGCAGACCTGGTCACCAACAACTCATCCGATATCGTGGCCGCCGTCACGGCGCGGTTGCGCACGCACTGGAACATCGACGCGGCCTGGCAATATAACACCGACATTGATCGCACGACCAAGGGCAACCTTGGCACGCGCTACAACCCGGAGCCGGGCAAGACGCTCAATCTGAGTTACCGTTTCACGCGTGACAGTCTCGAACAGATCGACGCCTCCGCCGAATGGCCGCTTGCGACGCAATGGTACGGTCTCGCGCGCTGGAACTATTCGTTGCGCGAAAACCGGCCCATCGAAGGCTTGGCCGGCGTGGAGTACGATGCCGGATGCTGGCAGGGACGCATGGTGATGCAACGGGTTTCCGTGGCGACCGACAGCAAGCCGAGCTACGCGCTCTTCTTCCAACTCGTGCTTGGCGGCGCAGCCTCCATCGGCAGCAACCCGATGAATCTGCTCAAGCGCAGCATTAGCGGTTACACTAACGCCTCACTGATTCCTGAAGACCAATGAAAACGCTCATCCTTCGGGTCGGCTTGTTGTCGGCCATATTTTTTCTGTTTTTTTCCGCAACGGTATCGGCGGCTCCCGCGCTTGATGACAGCCAGATTGATCGCATTGTCGCGGTGGTCAACGATGACGTCATCACCTACGGCGAATTGCAGGATCGCATCCAGCTCGTGCTCGGCCAGATCGAAAAACAGGGCATGGAACGCCCGCCGCAGGATGTGCTGGAAAAGCAGGTGCTGGAACGTTTGATCTCGGATCGCCTCCAGTTGCAGCTTGCCGCGCAGACCGGTTTGCGCGTGGATGATGCCCAACTCGACAAAACCATAGAACGCATCGCCGACCAAAACAAACTTACCCCCGAAGAATTCCGCGATGCGCTGGCGCAGGGAGGCATGGATTTTCGCAAATTCCGTGAAGACATTCGCAATGAAATCATCATTGCCCGGCTGCGTGACCGTGAAGTGGATGGCCGCATCAACGTCACGGAAGCCGAAATCGATGATCTCCTGACTTCACAAGCCGCGCGCGGCGAAATTCGTGACGAGTTTGATCTTTCCCACATCCTCATCCGCACGCCGGAGGAAAGTTCACCGGAAGAGCTGCAACCGCTGCGCGCCAAGGCAGAGGAGGCTTTGAAGCTCCTCCGGGAAGGCGAGGATTTTTCCCAAGTCTCCGCGCGCTTTTCCGATGCGCCGAACGCGCTGGAAGGCGGCGCACTGGGCTGGAAAAATGATTCGCAGATTCCCAAACTTTTCATTGATGCTCTGGCGAAACTGCAACCCGGCCAGGTCACGGATATCATACGCAGCCCCAATGGTTTCCACATCCTCAAGCTCAATAACCGGCGCGGCGGCGCATCGCCCATGATCGTGCAGCAGACCAGCGCGCGCCATATCCTCATCAAACCGAGCGAAATCGTGACCGATGACGATGCGCAACGACGCTTGCTGGATTTGAAGGAACGCATCGAAAACGGCGGTGATTTCGCCGAACTCGCGCGACAGTATTCCGAGGATGATGGCAGCGCGGCCAAGGGCGGCGAACTTGGCTGGGTCAATCCCGGTGATACCGTACCGGAATTTGAAAAGACCATGAATGCGCTGCAACCCGGCCAACTTAGCGATCCCGTGCGCACACCATTCGGCTGGCATCTGATACAGGTCATCGGCCGCCGCGATCAGGACATGAGCAAGGAAGCCGTGCGCCTCAAGGCACGCCAGGAAATTCGCGCGCGCAAATCCGACGAAGCGTTTCAGGACTGGCTGCGCGAACTGCGCGACCGCGCCTACGTCGAATACCGTCTTGAAGACAAATACTAGAATCGCAGTCACGGCAGGCGAGCCCGCCGGCATAGGCCCCGATCTCTGCGTCATGCTGGCGCAGGGCAAGCCGCAGGCCGACATCACCATCATCGCCGACCGCGATCTTCTGCATGCGCGCGCCGGGCAACTCGGCTTGCCGTTGGGCAATCTGCGCGTACAACACGTTCCTCTCGCAGCGCCTGTTCATGCCGGGAAACCGGATACGCGCAACAGTGGCTACGTCCTCGAAACACTCACGCAAGCGGTGCACGGTTGCCTTGATGGAAGCTTTGACGCGATGGTCACCGCGCCTGTGCACAAAGGCATCATCAATGATGCGGGCGTGGCATTCACCGGGCACACCGAATTTCTCGCGGCGCTGACCGGCACGCGCGATGTGGTGATGATGCTGGTAGGTGGCGGCATGCGCGTTGCACTCGCCACGATACATCTTCCGTTGCGCGCGGTACCGGATGCGATCACGCGCCAAAGTCTGGAAACCACGCTGCGCATTTTGCATCACGATCTGGCGCAACGATTCGGTATCGCCGCTCCGCGCATTTACGTCGCCGGACTCAACCCTCATGCGGGCGAAGGCGGTCATCTCGGCATGGAGGAAATCGACATCCTTATTCCCGTACTCGAAAAACTGCGCGACGATGGAATGAATTTGGTCGGCCCGCTACCCGCCGACACGATGTTCAGCCAGCATAACATCCGCGCCTGCGATGCCTTTCTCGCGATGTACCACGACCAAGGCCTTGCCGTGCTCAAACACGCAAGCTTCGGCGGCGGCGTCAACGTCACGCTGGGCCTGCCCATCATCCGCACCTCGGTCGATCACGGCACGGCGCTGGAACTCGCAGGCACGGGCAAGGCCGATGCGGGCAGTCTGCGCACCGCGCTGGCGCTCGCAATTGAGTTGGCCGAGCGACGCAAAGCTGCGTGATGAAACATGTCCCGAAAAAGCGCTTCGGCCAGAATTTTCTCGTGGATCAAACCGTCATCCATGCGCTGGTCGATGCCATACGTCCCCAACCACAGGATTCCATGGTTGAAATCGGCCCCGGCCTTGGCGCGTTGACCCAGCCGCTTCTGGCTACGCTCCATCATTTGCATGTGGTTGAGCTTGATCGCGACGTGGTGACGTGGATGCAAAGTCACTATCCCGCCGACAAAATCACCATCCACAATATCGACGCGCTCAAGTTTGATTTTGCATCGCTCGCCTCGCGTATTCGCGTCGTCGGCAATTTACCTTACAACATTTCCACGCCGATTTTGTTTCATCTGCTTGAACACGCTGACCGCATCATCGACATGCACTTCATGCTGCAAAAAGAAGTTGTGGAGCGCATGGTGGCTGCGCCCTCAACACCTGCCTATGGACGACTTTCGGTCATGCTGCAATATCGGCTGCATATGGAATATCTGCTCACCGTACCACCGGATGCCTTCAACCCGCCACCCAAGGTAGAGTCTGCCTTTGTGCGCGCTGTGCCGCACAGCACGCTGCCCTGTGCCGCCGAAGATGAAACCTTGTTCGCCAAAGTCGTCACCGCCGCCTTCGGCCAACGCCGCAAAACATTGCGCAACACGCTCAAAGGGCTGCTGGATGACTCGGGATTTGCGGTATTGAATATCGACCCGCAATTACGCGCGGAAAATCTTGCCGTCGAGCAATTCGTGGAAATTGCCAATTACATTGCCCTATGAAAAAGTGAGTGGGATAATCAATCAAGACCGCAGATCGGGGTGAGCTTTGCGAAGCCCGGCATTATCAGCGGCAGAAATGTCGGGATACGCAAAATACATCCCGACTCACACACAGCTACTGCATGGCAATTTTTGGTTTTGGAGAGATACATGAGAGTTATATTGTTGGGCGCCCCCGGCGC